>DASRDE010000255.1:0-26296 GCA_035652755.1 Vulcanimicrobiaceae bacterium
TAGCCCACGTCCAGCAGCGATCCTTGCGCGCCTTCGATCAGCACGCGCTCGCCGCGTTCGAGGGCGCTGTGAAGATACTCTACGCCGTCGACGACGTGCGCGAGAACGCGATCCGCGAGCCCGCGTACGCGATCGATCGAGTCGCCCGCCCCGCGGTGTTCGAGTTTTCGATCCAGCGACGCCGGGTCGCGCAAATCTCCGAACGTGATGCCGGCACGCGCGACGCGGTCGACGTATGCGGGGCCGATTCCGCGCCCGGTGGTACCGATCGCATGCGCACCGCGCGCGGCCTCGGCTGCCTTGTCGGCCGCAGCGTGATAGGGAAACACGACGTGCGCGCGATCCGAGATCCGGATGCGGGAGACGTCTATCCCGATCTTCGCAAGAGCTTCCAGCTCGGCGATCAGCCCTTCTAAGCTCACGACCGTCCCGCCGCCGATGAAGAGCGCACAGCGTTCGTTGAGCACGCCGGAGGGAACGATCCTCAGCGCGAGTTTCGTCTCGCCGACGCGAATCGAGTGGCCGGCGTTGTCCCCGCCGCCGAATCGCGCGACGACGCCGTAGTCGCGCGCGTAGTAATCGACGATGCGGCCCTTGCCCTCGTCGCCCCACTGAATGCCGACGATAACGTCAGCTTTGGCCGTCATTCGTTCATGAATTCGAGATCGCTCGTATCGCCCATCGGAATCGAGCGCACGCCTTCGAACGCCGTCATGACGAATTCACTGAAGAGCGCGTTGGGCCAACCGAAATCATCGCGCGTGTAGCGCTTGGGATCGTTGGGATCGAACGATTCGTGGAGCAGATGGTCGCCCGGGTCAGTGGCGAGCAGCTGATTGAGCACGTCCTGCTTTTCGGATTGCGAGTTGGCCGTCAGGCCGTCCATGACCATCGCCAGCGGCCACACCCAGTGATCGGGCGTGTGATAGCTGCCGATCCCCCGCGCGAATTGCCCAGTGTAGTACGACGGATTATCCTGCGAGAGCAAAAAGGCGCGCGTGTTCAGGTAGTAACGGTCGTTGGTCGTCGTATACCCGATGTACGGCGCCGAGAGCAAAGAGGGAACGTTGGCGTCGTCGGTCAGGATCGCGTGGCCCAGACCGTCGACTTCGTAGGCGTAAATGTAGCCGTACTTGGAGACCGGGACCATGCCGTAGCGCTGAATGCCGCGCTGCACTTCGTCGCGCAGCGATTGCGCCTCGTGGGCTTTGATGAGGTTGTGATAGACTTGGCGCTCGATCTGTGCCATGTCCCCGAGCGCCACGACGATGAACATCTCGGACGGAATCAGGAAGTTGTAGTAGCACGCGTCGTCGGAAGGCCGAAAACCGGTCCAAATCATCCCGGTGTAGGTGACCGGACGGCCCTTGCCGCCGTTCTCGAGCTCCTTGTGCGTGTACTGCGAATTGCGCGGGTGGTCTTGTTCGCGTTCGAGAGTGGCAAAAATCGCGTCGTACGCCTTGGATTCATCGGCGGTAAAAATGGACGCATCTCCGGTGGCGCGCCAATAGCTCCATGCCAGCGTCACGGGATAGGCCAGCGAGTCGAGCTCGAACTTCTGCTCCCAAACGCGGTAATCCAGCGTAAACGCGTTGGCGTACGGATCGATCTGCAGATACTTGGCCTGGCGCGCGATAATGCCGCGCAGCAAGTCGCGCGTCGTCGGATCCTGCTTGGCGTAGTACAGGTACGGGCGGACTTGAGCGCTCGAGTCGCGCAGCCACTCGGCCGGAATGTCGCCCGTTTTTACGTACGCCGTTCCGTCCGGCTCTTGCTGCGCCAGCTTGGTCGTGTCCAGGAGCGCGGCCCGGAACATCTCCTGAAGGTGCGCGTTGGAACTCTGATAGCCTTGCGCGGCCCGCTCGATCGACTGCAATTCCAAAGCGGATGTCGCTGCAGGCAGCGCGAGCAGGAGCGCGGCCATCGCGATCGTGAGGAGCTTCATGCGGGCCACGTCCCGTGCGCGTACAGCTCGGGCAGTTCGCGGTAGCGCCCGTTGTAATCCAGACCGTAGCCGACGACGAAAACGTCGGGGACTTCGAAGCCGCGATACTTTACGTCGACCGGCGCGATGCGCCGGTGCGGGCGGTCGAGCAGCGTGCAGACCTCCAGCGATGCGGGCTCGCGCGCCCGCAGGGTCTTAGCGATGTACTGCAGCGTCAGCCCCGTATCGATCGTGTCCTCGACCAGGACGACGTGGCGCCCTTCGATAGAGGCCGAGGTGTCTTTGATAAAGCTGATTCCTTCGGCTTCGGCATAGCGCGAGAGCGCGATAAAGTCGAACTCGCACGGGATGGTGACTGCCCGGGTCAAATCGGCCACGAAGACGGCGCAGCTGGTCAGCACGCCTACGATCATCGGATTCTTGCCCGCATAATCGCGCGAGATAGCCGCCCCGATCTCGCGCACGCGGGCCGCGATCTCGGCCTCGCCGAAGAGCCGCTCTGCTATCACGGGCCGGCGCTTTTCCTTAGGATGCCCGCGCGCGGCGGTTCGAGAAGACACGCTCCACGTCGCGGCGCGTAAAGAGTTTGATCGCGACGTCCGGAAACGTTTCGCGAAGCAAGCGGATCTTGCGGTTCTTGCGCGACTGCAAGCGCGGGCTTTGAACGGTCATCTCTAAAAATAGATCGTACTGCGGCAGGTAGAAATCGGGCGTGAACCACTCTAGGGCGTTTCCCAGGGCATCGCGGACAATAGGAAACGCGCAAGGCTCGTAAATCCACTCGACTTCATAAAAATCCAGGAGCCGAGCAAACTCCGCTTCACTGCGATGAGCGAACCGCGTTACCACGGACCGAAGTCTACGACGCGCGAGCGCTCGAATCCGCCTTCCGGGGCAGGCGCGCCTCGAACCTGGCGCCGCCGAGCGGGGAATCGCAAACCGCAACCCGCCCGCCGGCGCGTTCGGCAATCATTTTGACGATCGCAAGCCCGATGCCGGTACCGGGCCTGCTCTCGGCCTGCGCACCGCGCACGCGCAGTCCGAAAATCGACTCGCGCGCACCGGGCGCGATGCCGGGTCCGTCGTCGTCGACGCAAATCACCGCATCGAGGCCCTCGACGCGCACCGATACTTCAACCCGCCCGCCGTCGCGCCCGTACTTAACCGCATTTTCCAGCAGATTCACCAGCAGCTGCAGGCAAGCGTCGGGATCAAGCTCCACGATCGCATGGGAATCGCCCGCGCGGATCGCGGTCACGCTCCGAGCTTGTGCGGCCGGACGGACGATCTCGCAGCCCGCGTCGATCTGCGCGTCGAGATCGCACGTGCGGCCCAGGAGCGCGCCCGCCGAAAGGTCCAGCAGCGAAAATTCGAACATGCCGTCGACCAAGCGCGAGAGGCGCAACGTTTCGCGGCGCGCCGTGCGCAGGAAACGCTGTGCGGTTTCGCCGTCGACGCCGTCGTCGATCAGCGTTTCGAGGTAGCCGCGTATCGACGTCAGCGGGGTTCGCAGTTCGTGACCGACCGCGGAGAAAAATTCGTACCGTTCGCGTTCGCGCGAACCGCGCTCGAGCGCGCGCTCGATCTCGAAGCCGAGCGGCGCATCGGCGCCGAAATCGCGCACGACGGTCCAGCCCGTTTGCACGCGTAAATTCGTCGCCATCGTCAGCGCGGCAGCGATGCGCTCGACCGCGCTGCGGCAATCCACCGCCGACGGCCGCGAGCACGCTCGCGCCGGCGCCGTCATCGCGACGGCAAAAATATCGCTTCCGGGATCGTGTGCCGCCAAATCCCCCGCGCGCAGCGCCTCGCGCGCGGCTTTAAGAAACACGCGCGTCGTCGTGCGTTCCAATCGGCGTGCCGCGGTCTTTCCTTGGCGCCAGGCGATCCGTTCGAAGTCGGCAACGCGAAGGGCGAGCAGCGGGATGCCGTCGCCCGAATCGCGTGCGAGCGCAGCGCCTAGCGCCGCCAGCGTCAGGACGCCGCGGTTAGGCACGCGCGAACTTATAGCCGAAGCCGTGAACCGTCTGCAGCACGGGCGGCAAACCGCATCCCTCTTCTATCCGCAGGCGGACGCGCCGCACGTGAACGTCGACCGTGCGCTCGTCGCCTTCAAAATCGAAACCCCAGACCATCTCGACCAGCGTGCGCCGCGAGAGCGCGACGCCCGGATTGCTCGCAAGTGCCAGGAACAGCGCGAACTCGCGCGGTTTCAGACGCACGTCGACGCCGTCGACGCGAACCTCGCGGGCTGCCTCGTCGATCTCAAGTCTGCCGAAGCTCAGCACCGGCGGACGGCGGTCGAACGGCTTGCCGCTGCGGCGCAGCACCGCCTTTAAGCGCGCGACCACTTCGCGCGGCGAGAACGGCTTGCAAATATAGTCGTCCGCGCCCAGTTCGAAGCCGACGACGCGATCGACTTCGTCGGTCCGGGCCGTCAGCATGATGATGGGAACGTCGCGCTTCTCGCGGCGCAGCGTTCGTGCGACCTCGAACCCGTCTACCGCCGGCAAGCCGACGTCGAGGATGACGGCATCCGCGACTTCGCGCGCCGCGCGCAACGCGGCATTGCCGTCCGCAGCGGTAATAACGTCGAACGCTTCGCGCCGCAGGTGATGCGTCAGCAGCTCGCGGATGGCGGAGTCGTCCTCGGCGACGAGGATCTTCGGGCTTCCCATGCCGGGGCCAGTGCCCTTCGGCCGCCCGCCAAAGACACCGTGCGGCAGTACTCGCGCGGTGCGCGGTGCAATATTCGGGCGATGAAAGCGCGCATTCTGCTTCTTGCACTCACCCTTGCCGCCTTGCCGCCCGCCCTGGCGGCCAAACCCGCCGATCCGGCCGCGTTCCGCCGCTTGATCGGGATTACGTCGCCCGCAGTCTCGCCCGACGGCCGGCGCGTGGCGTTCCTCCAGACCGTGACCGACTTTCGAAACGACCGGCGCCTTTCAACCCTGCGCGTCATCGACGTCGCCAGCGGAAAGATGTGGTCGCTGAGCAAGGCCACCGACGACATCTCCGATCCGCGCTGGTCTCCGAGCGGCAACGCGGTCGCGTATATTTCCGCCGGACGGAACAAACAGGATCAGATCTTCGCGGTGCGGGCGTCCGGGGGTCCCGCTCGCCAGATTACCTCCGCGAAAAACGGCGTCGAACAATATGCGTGGAGTCCGGACGGTTCGCGCTTCGCGTACGTCACGCCGGACGACCCGTCCAATGCCGCAGCAGCGCGCCGGCACGACGATCTCTTCGACATTCACGACGACGGGTATTTCATCAGCGGTCCGCCGCAGCCGTCGCATCTGTGGGTGATCTCCTCGCGCGCCGGTACCGCACGGCGGTTGACGTCGGGTACGTGGAGCGTGCTCGAGGCGGCGCCGCCGTTCGTCGGCGCTCCGTCGGATCCGTCGTGGTCGCGCGACGGACGTTTTATCGCGTTCACGCGTCAAGCGAACGCGGACAATAGCGACAGCGATCAAACGACGATTGCAATCGTCGATGTCTCCAGCGGGAGCGTGCGCGCGCTCAGCTCGCACCCGAAATACGAGTATCAGCCCCAATATTCGCCCGCGGACGAAACGGTGCAGTACATCTATCCGCACGGCCCCGGGCCGGTCAGTGCGATGGACGTGTACGCCGGAAGCACCGACATCACGGCGCGCCTGGATCGCGACGTGACCCAAGCCCTGTGGATGCCCGACGGAAAAAGCGTCGTTGCGCTCGCGAACGAACGCACGTCGTCCGGCCTGTGGCTGGCGCCGCGGCGCGGATCCGCGCACCGGATCGATCTCGGTCCGCTGAACGTCTCGGAGTTCGACGTGGGGCGTTCGGGCGCGATCGCATTCGTGGGCAGCACGGCGTCGACGCCGAAGGAGCTCTATTACTTGGCGACGCCCGGCGTGATGCCGGTCAAACTCACGTCGCTCAACGCGCAATTCCTGAGCTACGATTACGGCAAGAGCACGCTCTTTGAATGGAGCGCCCCCGACGGCGAACGCAATGCCGGCATCGTCACGTATCCGGCCGGCTACCGGGCGGGCAAGGCATATCCGCTCGTCGTGTACAGCCACGGCGGTCCCGAAGCCGCTTCGACCCAAACGTTCGCGGACGGAGAGATCGGGCGGCTGCGTTACCTCTTTGCCGCCAACGGCTACATCGTGTTCGAACCAAACTATCGCGGCAGCGACGATCTGGGCAGCAGCCACGAGCACAAGATCTATCGCGACCCGGGCACCGGTCCGGCCGCGGACGTCATGTCGGGGATCACGGCGCTCGAAAAGACCGGTGCGGTCGACACCTCGCGCATCGCCGCGGTCGGCCATTCCTACGGCGGCTACATGACGACGTGGCTCATCAGCCATCAGCACATCTGGCGCAGCGCGGTCGTTGCAGACGGAATGGTCGATTGGCGCGCGGAGTACGACACGTCGGCTGCGGGCAATTTGGCATGGACGCGCGATTCGCTCGGCGGAACCCCCATGGATCCGCAAGCGGCCCCTCTCTACGTGAGCGGCTCGCCGATCACGTACGCCGGCGACATCACGACGCCGACGCTGATCCTATCGGGAACGGCCGACGAAACGGTACCGATCTCCGAGTCATTCGCGCTCTATCACGCACTTGACGACCGGCACGTACAGGTACGGTTCATCGGATTGCCCGGAGCGCATCATTCGCCGTCTCGCCCCGTGCAAGTCGACCGCTATTACGCCGAAATCTTCAACTGGGTCAACAGCCACATGCATTAATGCATCGGCCCGCAGCGGCTCGTCGTGCTTGACACCCGCGAGCGCGTGTGGTAGCGTGGCGCCAATGTTCGCTTTGAATCCTGCGATGGCTGCGATGATGCGCCGGGCGCCGATGCCCCGGTGGAGGCCGCCTTTCGCGTAGTTCCGAGCGGAACAGAACAGCAATGTGCGGCCTCCGAGCATCTAACGCTCGGGGGCCGCGTCATTTTCAAGAACGGAGTGCAACTCATGCCGAATCAGTCATTTGGCCGCTCCGCCGCCGTCCGGGGGTTCTCGACCCGCGCGATTCGCAGCGGCCAAGATCCGTGCAGCGCCACGGGCGCGACGATCGTTCCCGTCTATCAAACCGCAACGTTCACGCTGCCCGACGTAGGCGTCACCAAAGGCTTCGATTACTCGCGTACCGGCAATCCGACGCGGGCGGCGCTCGAAGCGCAGATCGCCGACCTCGAAGGCGCGCGCTTTGCGTGCGCGTTCGGATCGGGTATGGCGGCGGCGGCCGGCGTAGCGGCCCTGCTGCGAACGGGAGATCACATCGTCGCAACGGCGGACCTCTACGGCGGGACACACCGTCTGTTCACCAAGGTGCTTCCGCGCTACGGCATCGCGACGTCTTTTGCCGACACGAGCGATCCGGATGCGGTCGGCGCGGCGATCCGGCCCTCCACGAAGCTCATTTGGGTCGAAACGCCGAGCAATCCGCTGCTCAAGATCGCCGACATCGCGCAAATTGCCGCGCGCAAACGGCCGGGTCAGATTCTTGCCGTCGACAACACCTTGGCCTCGCCCTATTTTCAGCGCCCGCTCGCACTGGGCGCGGACGTCGTGATGCACTCGACGACGAAGTACGTCTGCGGGCACAGCGACGTCGTCGGCGGCGTCGTCGTCACCGGCGACGAGGCACTGCACGAGGAGATCGCGTTTCATCAAAATGCCGTCGGAGCCATCCCGGGGCCTTGGGATGCGTATCTCACGCTCAGAGGCGCAAAAACGCTCGCGCTGCGCATGCGGGCGCACGAATCCAATGCCCTTGCCGTCGCGCACTATTTGGGGTCGCGCGACGACGTCAAGTGCGTCTACTATCCCGGCCTGGCGTCGCATCCGCAGCATGCGCTCGCGCGCAAGCAGATGTCGGGCTTCGGCGGCATCGTTTCATTCCGCGTGGAGGGCGGAGAGCAACGCGCCCGCGCAGCCGCCCGCGCGACGCGAATCTTCAACTTGGCGACGTCGCTCGGCGGCGTCGAATCACTCATCTGCAGCCCCGCCGTGATGACGCACGGCTCGCTGAGCGCCGGCGAGCGGCTCGAGCTCGGGATCACCGGCGACTTGCTGCGCCTCTCGGTCGGCATCGAAGACGCCGCCGATTTGATCGACGATCTCGCTTACGCGCTCGACGCCACCGCCGCCATATCCGAAAAGGGGCCGCACTGTGCCGCGTGAGCGCGCAGTTTGCGGTAGATCAGCGCGGCCGGAAAACCTAAACGCTCCAAGGAGCGCGCCGCGGCCGGGTAGTTGAAATCGCCTTTCGTACGCAGCACCTTCGCGAGCGCCTCGTCGAGGCGCTCGCTTTCATTCACGGACGCTTGGCTGACGGCATGGGCCGCAGCGTAACGGTCGATCCCCTTGCGCACCAGCTCGCCTACGAGCCGCGCGTCGCCGACCGCCTTTCGCTTCTGCTCGACGTAGAGCTGCGCAAAGAGCCGATCATCGACGTACCCCTCGCGTATGCAGCGCTCGACCGCCGCAGCAATCGCCTCCGGTTCGAAGCCCCTTCGCTCGAGCTTCTGCCTGAGCTGCGCTTGCGTGAGCCTGCGCTGCGCCAAAAGGCGTAAGCTGCACACGTACGCGTCCTTCGACTGCGCGGGCCGCGCATCGCGCGGCGTGTCTCCGCTCAGGATGACACCGGTAGAGTGGCCGCCGTTCACTATTCCGCGGATGAAGCGGCGGGCGCCGCGGAGCCGTTGCGCGAGACGTGCGCCGAGATCTCTTCGCGGATCTTTGCCGAAATCTCGTCGGCGAGATCGCCGTGCTCTTCGAGGTAGGATTTGGCGTTTTCGCGTCCTTGACCGATGCGCGTCTCACCGTACGTGTACCACGAGCCGCTCTTGCCGACGATGTTGCGTTCGAGTGCGACGTCGAGGATCGAGCCCATCTTGCTGATGCCGTGTCCGTAGGTGATGTCGAACTCGGCTTGCCGGAACGGCGGCGCGACTTTGTTCTTGACGACCTTGACGCGCGTGCGAGAACCGACGACATCCTGCCCGACCTTGATCTGTTCGAGCTTGCGCACGTCCAGCCGGATCGATGCGTAGAACTTGAGCGCGCGGCCGCCCGACGTCGTTTCGGGACTTCCGAACATCACGCCGACCTTTTCGCGCAGCTGGTTGATGAAGATCATCACGGATTTGCTGCGGGAGATCGCGGCGGTCAGTTTGCGCAAAGCCTGCGACATCAGCCGCGCCTGCAAGCCGACGTGCGTGTCGCCCATATCGCCTTCGAGCTCCGCCTTGGTCACGAGCGCGGCCACGGAGTCCACGACGATGACGTCGACCGCGTTGCTGCGCACGAGCATCTCGGCGATGTCGAGCGCCTGTTCGCCGGTATCGGGCTGCGACACGAGCAGGTTGTCGAGGTCGACGCCCAGCGCGGCCGCGTAGTTCGGATCCAGGGCGTGCTCGACGTCGATGAACGCGGCGGTGCCGCCGCCTCGCTGCGCTTCCGCGATCGCGTGCAGAGCGAGCGTCGTCTTACCGCTCGATTCGGGGCCGTAGATCTCGACGATGCGCCCGCGCGGAAAACCGCCGACGCCCAGGGCCAAGTCTATGGCGATCGAGCCCGAGGGGACGACCTCGAACGACATCCGTTCTTGGATCTCGCCCATGCGCATAATCGAGCCTTTGCCGAACTGCCGCTCTATCTGCGCGAGTGCGTTGTTCAGAGCCGCCTGCCGTTCGTCTTGCGCTGCCATTGCCTATCTCTTCTCCTGTGAAAGTGCGTACGTTCTGTGTATCACGCTAACCGGTGGGGGTGCCAACACCCTGTCATTCACGTTTTTAAAATTCGCTGTCTTCGAAGAGCGCGTCGATAAACTCCGCGGGGACGAAGGACCGCAAATCCTCGACCCCTTCGCCCAGGCCGACGAATTTGATCGGCACCTCGACCGTGTCGACGATGGCGACGAGGACGCCGCCCTTTGCCGTGGAGTCGAGTTTGGTCACGACCGCGCCCGTCAGCGCGGTCGCATCGTGGAAAAGGCGCGCCTGCGAGATCGCGTTTTGTCCCGTGGTGCCGTCGAGAACGAGCAGTGTATCCGCGGGGGCGCCGCCGGTCTCGCGCTCGATCACGCGGCGCATCTTCTTCAACTCTTCCATGAGGTTGGTCTTGGTCTGGAGCCGGCCCGCCGTGTCGACGATGACGACGTCGGCGCCTCGCGCTTTGCCCGCCTGCATGCCGTCGAAGACGACCGACGCCGGATCGGCGCCTTCCTTTCCCCGTACGAAGTCCGCGCCGGCGCGTTCGGCCCAGATTGCGAGCTGTTCGGCGGCGGCTGCGCGAAACGTGTCCGCCGCGACGAGCACGACGCGTTTGCCTTCTCTGACCAGGCGGGCCGCGAGCTTGCCGATCGTCGTCGTTTTGCCGCTTCCGTTCACGCCGACGACGAGCAGCACCGCGGGTTTCGCGGCAAGGTTCAGCTCCGCGCCGGGAAGGGTGAGAAACCGCTCCACGTCCTTGCGGAAACGCGCGACGATTTGGTCGCTGGTGCGCCACAGCTCTTGTTTGGCGACGGTCTTAAGGCCGCCGACGATCTTCTCGGTCGTCGGCACCCCGAAGTCGGCCAGCAGAAGCAGCTCTTCGAGCTCCTCCCAGAGTTCGGGCGTAATGGGCCGCTTCGCGCGCCCCAGGGCCTGGACGCCCGCAAGCGTGTCGCGTGCCCGCCCGAACGAGGCGCGGATCTTGGCGAAGAAGCTCACGGATTATCGCCCTTCCCCATCTTCAATCGAACTCCTGTTCGGTTCGCCGTGCGAACCGAACGGTTACCGGTACTCCACTTGGCCTAATTCCATGCAGCGGGCCATTGCGGCGCGGTCTAAGGGCCGAGCGCTCGCGCCGGCCGGTACTGACGTGCAGCGTAAGAACCCGTCGAAGTCGGGCCGGTCGAAAACGGCGACCAACCGCACGGGCGCGGACCCGGCGTTGCGTATCGTGACCCACGTGTCTTGCGGGATAAAAACCGTCGCGTGAGCGCCCAAGCGTTGCGCCCGCGCACCGACGCGAACGTCGATCGTTCCGTTTTCCGTATACACGATCTCGTCCGCATGAAGATGGCGGTGCCAAGGAATGACCGCGCCCGGCAGCATCTGCTCCGCGAGCATCAGCAGATGCTGCGAACCGCCGTTGCGCGCGTCGATCTTTATCGTAAATTTCGGAAGCGCGCGCGGAGTGAAACCGGGTCTGGCTAGCCGAACGCGTTGTTCGCCTTGTGCGTCCTGCAGCAGCATCGGACGCGCCGGACTTGGCGCCGCGCTCGAGATCGCCAAGAGCAGAACGGGCAGAAATGCGAGTTTCATTATGCGCCTCCCGTCAGGGAGAACATTCGCTGGGCGCCGTTCGACTCCGCCGCCGGCACAGATTAGGCGTTTGAATAGGAGCGGCTTCATAGATCCTTCATCACCGCCGCCTACTGTTGGAAAATTCACACGACAACGAGGTTACTCATGCAACGAGTGAGATTTCAGGCGCGCGCCGTCTTGACGGCAGCGGCAGCGTCGGCGGCACTTGCAGCGTGCAGCGCACAGAACGCGCAGCCGCTCCCCATGTCGACGCAATCCTTGCCGCAGAGCGTACGCGCAGGCGCGGCCGCAAAGTCACTATTCGTCGCCGACCCGCTCGCAAACGAGGTGCGGATCTTTGCGGCCGGCGTTCCGAACGGCCCGCAGATCGGCGCGATTAAGTCGGGCATTTCTTTCCCGCAGGGACTCTTCATCGATTCCCGCGGCGTCCTGTACGTCGCGAACTCGCGAGCGGTTACCGAATATAAGCCCGGGGCGGTGACGCCGTTTCGAACGCTCACGGGCGTGAACGGCGGCGTTAGCCTTACGGTCGACTCATCGGGCACGGTGTACGCAGGCCAGAATTGTAGCATCGTTCCGGCCGGGGGATCCATCGCGGTATTCGAACACGGCAGCACGGTTCCGACGCGATCGATCGCTTTGCAGGAGTGTTCGTTCATGGGCGGGCTGACGATCGACCGGGCAGGGAATTTGATCGCATCGTTCTTTCAGTATCCCGCAAAGATATTGCACGTCCAACGATTCGCACCCGGTTCGTCGACCGGCGTCGAGACTGGGATTCAGGGGATCGCGGAGATCGGCGCGACGCTGCTGACCGACCGCGCCGGGAATCTCTACGCTGACGGTCCGGCGAGCGTCAACGTCTATGCGCCCGGCGCGAAAACGCCCACGCGCAGCATCACCACCGGAGTGCAATCGCCTACGGGCATCGCGCTGGACAGCGCGGGCAACCTGTACGTCGCGAACTATCCGGGCGCTCCGGGCGCGTCGTTCATCAACGAGTATGCCGCCGGAGGCGGCGTCCCCGTCAACACGTTCAGCGGAAACCTCTCGACGCTGGCCGGCGTAGCCGTGCGGCCCGCGCAGTAACTATGTAAAAACGCCGAGGCTAACGCGAATGGCTGCGCGACGCCGCTTGCGCGTCGACGCGAAAGACGTACGCGAGCACTTCGGCGACGACGGCATAGAGCTCGCGCGGAATGGACTGCGTGAGTTCCAGGCGCGAGAGCGCTTCCACCAGCTGCGCGTCCTCGTGCAGCGGAATGTTGTGCTCTCTTGCGACGCGCACGATCTCTTCGGCGATCAGGCCGCGTCCTGCGGCAATGAGCTGCGGCGCGTCGTGGCCGACCGGATCGTACTTGAGCGCGGCGGCCGCAGGCCGAGGAGCAACGCGCTTGCGAAAATCGTAGAACCGGCCGTTCATGCTTGGAGGTCGACTCCCGCAGCGGACGGGCGGACCGCGACGTTCGCGGGCGCGTCCTGGGCGGGCGGAGGGTTGCGAAGCGCGACGCCCGCGACCGCGGAGCTCACGCGGTAGCGCAGATCTTCCAGCCGCGAACGCAGCGAGTTCAGCGTGCGCGAAAATTGCGACGCCGCTCCTTGTTTTTCGGTCTTGACGTCGATCGTGACCGCACGCCCGATCGCCCGCAGATCGATCGCGACGGTTCCCAGGTGCGCCGTGTCGAGCACGAACGCAACGTGGAAATTCTCCGCATCGAGCGGACGGGTTCCATTTGCGCCTTCCCGGCTCACGTGCAAGTGCGCCGGCTTGCCGCCCTCGTGAAAAAATACCGGGACGGCGAACGCGTACGAGCCCGCATCCGGCGACGAATTGGCCAGCGTGTCGATTTGAGCGCCGGTCAGCGTAATCAGCGTTTCATTGAGCGCCTGCGAAAGCGCGGGCGAGCGTTGCGCCGGCGGATCGCGCATCAGAGAGAGCACCAGCGACTTTAAATCGTGATCGATTGCGGCGCTTCGCTCGGCGACGCGCGCCTGTGCCGCGGTTTGCAGCTGTTCGACCGCCCCCGAATGCTGCACGCTTTTTTCCGCATGGGCCGGCGGCGGAGCCGGCTGGGCGCTCTCGTCGGCGGCCTGGAGCAGCTGCGCCAACTTCGATTCGCCGCCCTCGAGCACGTGCGATACGTATGCGGCGAGCTGCGTTCCGAGGGTCTCTTCATTCTGCGGACTCATGCGTCCGACGAAGGCGATGAGCGTGCGCAGCGTCGCGATGCGAGGATCGGCGGAGTCGCGCGGGAGTGCCGCTTCCAGACGCGCCAGCACGTCGGGCAGCCGCGCCGCAGCTTGCGGCGCAATTGCTGCGGCGGTGCGCACGGCCGGGGTGTCGGGCAGGCGCAGCGCGCGTACGGCGTCGCCTGCATTTCGAATCGTGCGCGAAACGGCGTCGGCGGCGTTGCGTACGGCGGCTTGTACGGCAGTCTGCACGCGCGCGCTCAATGCGCCCGGCGCGACCGGCGGCCGCAATGGGGCGGCGGACGCCGCTTGCGGAACGCCTGCGGTCTTTGCGGTCTGCGCCGCCGCGATGCGCGCTTCGAGCGGATCGGCATCGCGCGCGGGAATCGTTTGCGCGAGCGCTTCGGCGGCAGCCCGCGACGGCTCCGCGCTGCGCACGGACGCCGCGACGAAGACGGATGCGGGCGGCGCAACGGATGGGCCGCGGCTAGGCGCGGGCGGCGCGCTTGATGCGGGCGCAGCAGATGAGGACGGCGGCGATTGCGCGGCCTGCGGCGCAACCGGTCGAACCGTAGTCAGCGTCGCGGACTGCGGAGGCGCGCTGTCGGCGGGAAACGACGACGCTTGCAGCTGTGCCGCTTTCGCAGTCTCGGGATCCGCAAGGCCCAGGTTTTCGACCAAAACCTGATTCCCGGCGAAACCGGTGACGCGCAGCAGCAAGACTTCGCCCGGGCGCACGGTCGGCGGAAGTTGCGCAGCCACTTGCTGTCCGAGAATCTCGATGAGATCGTGGCCGTTCTGCGGCGGCAATACAGTGGCGGCGAGCACGTCGCCGGCGGAGAGATCGGCCTGCAGAATTTCGAGCGGAAAGCCGAGCATCAGCGCGGCATCGTTCAGAGCGGCCGATATTGGGTCGATCCCGGACATCGGTTAGGCGGTGAAGTCGATCAGATGGTCGCCGCCCGCGTCCTGGGCCGGCTGATCGTGCGGGGCCTGACGGCCCGAATGCTGCCGTCCGCCGCGGCCAAATGCTTGTCCGCCGCGATCGCCTTCCTCGCGGGCGCGCACTTTTTGGCCGCCGGCCTTGTCGGGTTCGCGGATCGACTCTTCGCGTTTGACCACTTCGGCCGCAAATGCCGATTGCACCGCCTGCTGTGCAGCTTGCGGCGCATCTTGCGCGTGACTCACGGCGGCCGCATTTTGGGGACCGGCCAGGTACGCGAGTTGGAGGTCAACCGGACGAATGGCCATAGACGAGCGCCTTCTCGCTTGCCGGCCAGCCCCCTGGAGCGGGCGCTATCCGGCTGTAGTTACGTTATCGGCAGCCGGCGGGGTTTTCCGTATGTACTTTTGCTTGACGTTGGGGTCGCCCTCACGATAGCCCAGGTCCGAGCGCAGCTGGCGCAGCTTCTGACGCAGATGGATGACCGCTTGGGCGTGGATTTGCGAGACCCGCGACTCCGAAACGTTCAGCGCGCTCTTGATCTCTTTGAGCGTCAGGCCTTCGAAATAGTACAGGCTGATGACGGTGCGTTCTTGCGGCGGCAGATCTTCGACGGCGCGCACCAGCGAGGCTTTAACCTCCCGCTGCTCGACGGCGGACGTAACGTCGTGCTCGGGATCCTTGAGCGTATCCACGAGCGGAATTTCGTAGCCCTTCTCGTTGGGCAGAAACTCTTCTAGCGAGAGTACGGCGGTGCCGCGAACGCGCTGCATCAGACCGTCCAGTTCTTTGCGGCTGATGCCCATTTTCTCCGCGACCTCTTCTTCGGTAGGAACGCGGCCGTGCACGGCCTCGAGCTCCTGATACGCGCGTTCGAGCTCCCGGGCGCGCTGGCGAACCGCCCGCGGAACCCAATCGAGCGAACGGAGGGCGTCGAGGATCGCGCCGTTGATGCGCGTGATCGCGTACGTTTCGAATTTGACGCCGCGCCCGTCGTCGTATTTTTCGATGGCGTCGATCAGGCCGAGAATGCCGTCATTGATGAGGTCGTTGAGTTCGACGTTGGGCGGAAGGTTGACCGATATGCGGCCCGCCACGTACTTGACCAAGTGCAAGTACTTGTGAACGATTTCTTCTCGAGATAGTTCGACGCCGCCGATGGTGTAGCGTTGCGAACTCCGGTTTAGCCTCATCCACGCTCCGAATGAATCGGTTGTGCACCGCAGCAGTAGGCTCATATTGCCCGGAAAGGCTGGTGCTCCTACTCCTAGGAGGGGAGGAAGACACAGATTGCGTTAAGAGCGCGCGAAGGAAGTGTTCGTGAGCTCGCAGAGCGCGGGGGCGATCTGTTCGAGCGGCAGCACCCGATCCACCAAGCCGGCCTGCGCGGCCGCGCGCGGCATGCCGTAGACCACGGATGTCGCAGCGTCTTGCCCGAGCACGAATCCGCCCGCCTCCTTTACGCGGCGTAAACCGACGACGCCGTCCTGACCCATTCCCGTCAAGATCGCGGCCAGCGTCGCGGGGCCGTAGACTGCCGCAACGGCGGACGTCATCACGTCGACGCTGGGCACGTGCAAAGAGCGGCCGTCGTCTTCGGTCAGCGCGACTTCCACGCGCTCGCCGCTGCGGCGCAGCGTCAACTGGCTCCCCGCAGGCGCAACCAGCACGTGTCCCTTTGCGAGCTGCATGCCCTCCTGCGCTTCGAGCACGGTCAAATTGCTCGACGTGTTGAGCCGATCGGCGAGCGGACGCGTAAAGCCGCGCGGCATGTGCTGGACGATCAGAATCGGTACGGGAAAATCGCCGGGCAGCGACGGCACGATGTGCGAGAGCGCGACCGGACCTCCGGTGGACGTGCCGATTGCAACGCATTCGAAGATGTCGCGGCGCGAAGCCGCGGCAGGCGGGAGCAGCGGCGCGAGCGACACCTTCGGGCGGGGCGCGCGCGCCCTTTGCGTGCGGCGGTTGGCGAACACGCGCACTTTGGCGACGAGATCGCGAGCGACGTCCTTGATGTTGACATATGCGGAATCCGGTTTGGGAATGAAGTCGACTGCGCCGAGCTCGAGCGCCAGAAAAGTAATCTCCGCACCCTCGTGCGTCAGCGAGCTGACCATGATGATCGGGACGTCGCTCTCGGCCGTAATGCGCCGGACTGCGTCCAATCCGCTCATGCCGGGCATCTCGACGTCCATCGTGATCACGTCGGGCTGAATCTGCGCCGCCTTGGCGATTGCCTCTTCGCCGTTTCGCGCCGTGGCCGCGACGATGATCTCCGGCTCGCCTTCGAGCATTCGCGTGATCGCGCGCCGCATGAACGCGGAGTCGTCGACGACGAGGACCTTAACCGCCATCGCCCTTGAGCCTATAGTAAATCGCCTTGGGAGAGACGATGGGTTCGTACAGATCGGTCAACCGGATGATCGACTCGGCGTGCCCCAAAAACAGGTATCCGCGCGGCCGCAGCGCGCGGGCAAAGCCCTCCACGACGCGCTTTTGCGTCTCTTTGTCGAAATAGATCAGCACGTTCCGGCAAAAGATCGCGTCGACCGGGCCGGCCTTGGCGACGGCTTGTTCGTCCAGCAGATTGATTCGGAAGAAGTCGACCATGCGCTTGATGTCGTCGGAGATCATGAACCCGCCCTGGAACGCGCGAAAGTATCTTTGGATCACTTCGGGAGGCGTCGCCCGAAAACTGAGTTCCCGATAAAACCCGACCTGCGCCTTCTCCAGCGCGCGGGGCGAGATGTCGCTGGCTTTGATCTGGATCTGGGACGGCGCTAAGCGCCGGGTTTCGAGCAGCGTCATCGCCAGCGAGTACGGTTCTTCGCCGGTCGAGCAGGCCGCGGACCAGACGCGGACGCGTCCGGACGCCGAGCGCAGGGCTTCGTCCACGACCTCCTTCACCAGCACGTCGAGCTGCGCGCGTTCGCGAAAGAAATAGGTTTCGTTGTTCGAGAGCACCGACGCGAGCTCGTCCCACTCCGCCTGACGCTCCGGATGGCTCAACAAGAATTTATAATACGCGTGAAAGTCTGGGACGCTCCGCTTGACCAAGCGCGTCTGCAGCCGGCTCTGCAGCAAGAATTGCTTGGTGTCGTCGTAATAGATGCCGAACCGCTCCTTGATCGCATCGCGCAGCTCGCGAAACTCGGCATCGGTGATCGCAACGAGCAACTACTTAAGCTCGGAGCGCAAAACGTGCCGCTTGTCCATATAAGTACAATTTGTCAAGCACCGACCGTTCATGGTCTTCGCGCTGCAGAATATCGGCGAACCTCGGCGACTCGGCAAGCTGGCCGAAAAGCAGCGCATACCGCGACGGGCGCCGCTCCAAGAAGCGCATCAAACGCGCGCGGTGGCGCAAACGGCGGTAGAAGCGGCTCTTGACCGCGCGATCGTACAGCGCGTGCGCGGCGCGGCCGGTCCGGCGCGATTCGGAAATTGCCTGCGCGGAGATGCGGCCGCTCATTGCGGCCTCGAAGATGCCCTCGCCGTTCGTCGCGTCGACCAGTCCGGCAGCCGTGCCGCCTACCATCACGCCGTCCGCAGCGATTGCCGGGCGCGGCACGCTTCCGTAGAGCAAATGGCCTTCGGTCTTCACCGAATGTGCGATCGAAGGGTAGAGCCGCGCCGCGACGCGCTCCGTAAAACGGTCCAGCTCCGAGCGCAGCTGCGCTCCGGCCATCTTTCCCATGACGCCCAGTCCAATTGCCAAGTGATCGCGTTTGGGAAACATCCATGCAACGGTCATTCGTCCGTCCTGGACGGGAAAATAATGCATCTCGAGCGTCTGATAGGCAATTGCCGCAGCCGGCCGTTCCAAATAAACGCGGTACTGCAGGGTCGTGATCAAACCGCTTTGCCAGCCTTCGAACGCGAACTCGCCGTCTTCCAATTTCGCGGTCGAGCCCTGAGCCAGGAAGACATAACGCGCGCGCACGCGGCGCCGCTCTCCCGTATGCAGGTCTGCGTACTCGGCCACGATACGATTGCCGTCGCGGCGCAGCGATCGGAAGAGCGCCGAGGTGCGAATCTGCGCGCCTTCGGCGCGCGCGGCTTGCGCGATCGTTCCGTCGAGCTCTTCGCGCGTCGTGGTATGGCCCGGGCCGAAGAAGACTTCGTACTCGCGACTGGCCGTGTCGAATAGCGCCAGGCGAGGCGTATCGCAGTGCACGATATCCCGCGGCAGATCGAACGTCCCGCAGAAGCCGGGCCGCAGACCCGCCGCGCAGACGCGCTTGGCGCCCACGACGCTGTCCTTCTCGAGCACCAGCGTCTCGATGCCCGCGCGCGCCGCCTCGCGCGCCGCAACACCGCCCGCCGGGCCGCACCCGGCAACGAGGAACTCGACTTCTTCCATCACTGCCGTGCTTCGATGCCGGCCGCGCTCATCCTCAAGTCAAAGGACCGGGCAAGCGCCGAGGGGCAACAGCCAGCGATGCCGATTCCGACTCCGAAGAACTACTTGCACTTGCCGCTCGGCGAGCGCGCGCCGGACGAGATCAACGTGGTCGTCGAGATTCCGGAGCGTTCGCGCAACAAGTACGAGTACGACAAAGGCCTGGACATTTTCAAACTCGATCGCGCGCTGCACTCGCCGATCCACTACCCCGGCGATTACGGATTCGCGCCGCAGACGCTCGCGCTGGACGGGGACCCGCTCGACGTGCTGATCCTGACAATCGAACCGACGTTTCCCGGCTGCCTGGTCGCGGCGCGGCCGATCGGTCTGCTCAAGATGCTGGACGAGGGCAAAGAGGACGACAAAGTGCTCGCCGTTCCGGTCGGCGAGCCTTCCTTCGACGACGTCCACAATTTCACGCAGATCTTCCCGCACACGATCCGCAAGATCCAGCACTTCTTCGAGACGTACAAGGCGCTCGAAGGCAAGCAGACCTCGACAGCCGGCTGGGAAGACGCCGCGTTCGCGCGCCGCATCATCCGCGAGTCGCACGAGCGCTTCGGCAAGGGTGCCGGGTAACCAGGCGCCCGCCGTACGCCTGAGAGCAGGAAGCGCCGCCGGTATAAGGCAAACCGACCGACCAATATCCGCCCAGATGCGTCGAAAACGACCCTGGCGGCTATGTACTGCACTTACCCGTAAGGATACGAATGAGCTCTGAGAGTGGGATTGGCACCTACGTTGCCATCTATTTGGGCGTGGGCGCGGGGGTCCTCGCCATCCTGTATGGTCTGTACCTTATAAACTGGATTCTCCAGCGTTCGCCCGGCAACGCGCGGATGCAGGAGATCGCCGGTGCCATTCAAGAGGGCGCGATGGCGTTCTTGAAGCGCCAGTACACGACGGTGGCCATCGTCGCTATCGTCCTCTTCATCGTCATCACGTTCGGGCTGGGCTGGGAAACCGGCGCCGGCTTTTTGATCGGCGCGATTCTTTCGGGCGCGGCGGGTTTCATCGGGATGACCGTTTCGGTGCGCGCAAACGTTCGCACCGCGGAAGCCGCGCGCGGCGGGCTGAGTCCGGCGCTCAACGTCGCGTTCCGGGGCGGCGCGATTACGGGCCTGCTGGTCGTCGGCCTGGGCATTCTCGCCGTTGCCGGATACTACTGGGTGCTGCTTTCGATCAACAACGGCGACGTCGCCAAGTCGCTGGGCGCGATGATCGGTTTGGCGTTCGGCTGTTCGCTGATCTCCGTGTTCGCCCGTCTGGGCGGCGGCATTTATACGAAGGCCGCCGACGTCGGCGCCGATCTGGTCGGCAAAGTCGAGGCGGGCATTCCCGAAGACGATCCGCGCAATCCAGCCGTGATCGCCGACAACGTCGGCGACAACGTGGGCGATTGCGCCGGCATGGCCGCGGACTTATTTGAAACGTACGTCGTGACGACGGTCGCCGCGATGCTGCTGGGCAATCTCGTGTTGTCGAGCGTTCCGGGCGCGACGACGTTCCCGATTATTCTGGGTGCCATCTCGATCGTCGCGTCGATCGTCGGCACGTTCTTCGTAGGGATGGGCAAAGTCGACCGGGCGAAGATCATGAACTCGCTGTACGTCGGTCTGGGCGTGGCGGGCATTCTCTCGGCGATCGTCTTCTACTTCATAACCGTCAAGGAGTTCGGCGCAGGCGGGATTACCGTCGGCAGCGGAGCCGCGGCGCACGTCGTGAGCCCCACGGCCATTTGGGGATGCGCGGCGATCGGTCTTGCGGTGACCGGCCTCATCACCTGGATCACCGAGTACTACACCGGCACGCAATACTCGCCGGTTCGCCGCATCGCGAACGCGTCGATCACCGGACACGCGACCAACATCATCAGCGGATTGGCCGTTTCCATGCAGGCCACCGCGCTGCCGGGCCTGGTGATCGTCGCCGGCATCCTGGGCTCGTACGCGCTCGTGGGGCTGTACGGCGTGGGCATCGCGGTCATGGCGATGCTTTCGATGGCCGGCATCGTCGTCGCGATCGATTCGTTCGGGCCGATTACCGACAACGCAGGCGGTATCGCCGAAATGGCGGACCTGCCGGCCGACGTGCGCGGCGTCACCGATCCCCTCGATGCGGTCGGAAACACGACCAAGGCCGTCACGAAAGGCTATGCCATCGGCTCGGCGGGTCTGGCCGCAATCGTGCTCTTCGCATCGTTCCTTCAAGAGCTCGGCAACCGGTGCACCGAGCAGCATCTCGCGTGCGCGCAGAACACGGCTACGTTCTTTACGATCGACAACCCGTTCGTGCTGGCCGGTTTGCTCATCGGCGGCATGCTCCCGTTCTTCTTCTCGTCGCTGTCGATGGAAGCGGTCGGACGCGCGGGCGGCAAAGTCGTCGAGAACGTGCGCATGCAGTTCAAGAACAATCCGGGCATTATGGCGGGCACGTCCCGCCCCGATTACGCGTCGACCGTCGACATCGTCACGCGAGCCGCGCTCAAAGAGATGATCGTTCCGGCGCTCATCCCCGTGGGCGTTCCCGTCGTCGTCGTCATCCTGGGCGCGATCGGCGTCTTCCGCGGCATCGCTGCGGCGCAGATCATGGGCGGCATCCTGGTCGGCGCCATCGTCACCGGGCTGTTTCTGGCCATTGCGATGACCAGCGGCGGCGGTGCGTGGGACAACGCCAAGAAGTACATCGAGGACGGCCACAACGGCGGCAAAGGCTCCGATGCCCACAAGGCCGCAGTGACGGGCGACACAGTCGGCGACCCGTACAAAGACACCGCGGGCCCGGCGATTAATCCCATGATCAAAGTCCTGAACATCGTCGCGCTGCTGCTCGTGGCGTTCCTGGTTCACTAGGCGCAGCCGAAGGCCGGTCCAAACGAGCGCCCTCCCGCGAGAGGACGCTCGTTTCGTTTTCGTTCTGCTATCGAGAGGAACAATTGACCAGATGAATCGTCTCGTTGCCCTGCTGACCGCCGCCGCCTTCGCGCTTGCCTGCGCAGCGCCGGCGTACGCCTATACCAGTGAAGAGCAGACCGAAATGCAGATCGGCCAGCAAGAGTACCAGCAACTCCAGCAAAAGGGTGAGATCGTCGGCAGCTCGCCGTACTACAACATCCTCAACCCGATCGCGGCGCGCATCAAACGCGTGGCGGACCCGCAATACTTCGTCCCCTTCCACTTCATCCTGGTCAATGAGAGCTCCCCGAACGCGTTTGCCGTTCCCGGCGGCAACGTGTACGTGACGACGGCGATGATGCGTTTCGTCAAGAACAAGGAAGAGCTCGCGGGCGTGCTCTGCCACGAAACCTCTCACGACATTCATCACGACGTGTACAATTTGTACGAGAAGGATCAGCAGCTTTCGCTCGTGGCCACGGGTCTGGCACTGCTCTTTGGGCGCGGCAACAACCAGATCGCCAACTCGCTGATCAACATCGCGGCCAATCTGGAGTCGCTCCACTTCTCGCGCAACGTCGAAGAAAATGCCGATCAAAAAGGCGCCGTCACCTGCGCGCAGGCCGGACTGGACCCCTACGGTATGGTCTGGCTGATGCAGGCCTTCGAGAACGCGAATCTTGCAAATCCGCCCGAGTTCATCTCGGACCATCCGAGCGACGTCCATCGCGTCGGCGCGTTGGAAAACGAGTTCGCCGCCAATCCGTCCCTCTTCGGCCGGTATAATCCCGACGAGAGTTGCGCTACGCCGCTGAGCTACCCCGGCTTCTACAACCAGTACAAGGGCGGGTGCGGCGCGACGCGGCGCCAATCTTCCCGGTAAGGAGTATCGAGGAACCATGCGCCTTTCACTTTCAAACGCGCTGCGCTTGTCCGCGGCCGCTGCCGTCCTTGCCCTCACGCTGGTCGACCCGCACGTGCGTGCCGCGGCGGGCTTGAGCAGCGGCATCGACCTTGCGAACTTGGACCGGACGTGCAAGCCGTGCGCCGACTTTTATCAATTTGCCGACGGCGGATGGATCAAGCACAATCCGATTCCGGCGGCCTATCCGGGCTACGGGAGTTTCCAGCAGCTCGCCGACCGCAATGAAGAGATCTTGCACTCGATTCTCGATCGGACCGCGGCGACGGCCTCGCCGGCCGGAAGCAACGATCAAAAGATCGGCGACTTCTACGCCTCGTGCATGGACATGGCGGCAATAACCGCAGCGGGCGTCAAACCGATCGCGCCGCTGCTCGACCTGGCGGAAAACGCTTCGCCGCAGAACATCGGGCAGACGCTGGCCAAGCTGCAGGCGGCAAACGTGAACGCGTTCTTCGGCTTCGGGCCGTCACCCGATTTCAAGAACAGCACGCAGAACCTGGCCGACTTGGCACAGGGCGGCTTGGGCCTACCCGATCGCGACTATTACACGCGCACGGACGAGAAGAGCAAAGCGATCCTGACCGCTTATCAGACGCACCTGCAAAAGATGTTCCAACTCCTCGGCGATTCGCCCGCGCAAGCTTCCGCCGAAGCGGCGAGCGTGCTGGCGACTGAGACCAATCTTGCAAAGAATCAGCT
This sequence comes from Vulcanimicrobiaceae bacterium, assembly GCA_035652755.1. Classification (GTDB taxonomy): domain Bacteria; phylum Vulcanimicrobiota; class Vulcanimicrobiia; order Vulcanimicrobiales; family Vulcanimicrobiaceae; genus DASRDE01. The sequence continues at coordinate 23,321 of DASRDE010000255.1, forward strand.
CACCATCGTCGAGCAGCGCGATCCCGCGGCCGTTTACCACAAGACGACGCTGACTGCAGCGGCGGCAAACGCGCCGGCACTGCAGCTTGCGAGTTTCTTTACGGCAAACGGCGTCGGGCCGTCCGTCGCGCTCAACGTCGAGGAACCGCAGTATTTTAAAGCGGTCTCCGACGCGGTCTCGTCCATGTCCGCTTCCGATCTGCACACGTACCTGCGCTGGCAAGTCGTAAACGCCTACGCCAACGCGCTCCCGCAAGCGTTTGTCGACGAGCATTGGAACTTTTTCAACAAGACGCTCGAGGGCTCGCGCGCGCAGCTCCCGCGCTGGAAAAAGTGCGTGGGCTCCACGGACAACAACCTGGGCGAGGCGCTCGGGCAGCTCTACGTTCAGAAGACCTTCCCGCCGTCTGCAAAAGCTTCGGCGCTGGCCATGGTGCAAAACATTAAGTCCGAGCTGCGATCGGACTTCTCGACGCTCTCGTGGATGTCGCCGCAGACCCGCGCACTGGCGGTAAAGAAGCTCGACGCGTTCGAACTGAAGATCGGCTACCCGAACAAATGGCGCGACTACTCCAAGTTCACCGTCACGCGCGGCCCCTATGCGTCCAACGTCCTGGCCTCGGCGCTCTTCCAAACGGATTACCAGAACGCCAAGATCGGCCGCCCAGTCGACCGCACGGAGTGGGGCATGACGCCGCCGACCGTCAACGCCTACTACAATCCGACCGTCAACGAGATCGTCTTTCCCGCGGGCATCATGCAGCCGCCGTTCTTCAATAAGGATGCGGACATGGCCGTCAACTACGGCGGCATCGGCGCGGTCATCGGCCACGAGTCGACGCACGGCTTCGACGATTCCGGGCGCAAGTTCGACGCGGTCGGAAACTTGACCGACTGGTGGACGCCTGCGGACGCGGCGCGCTTCAATGCCCGCGCGCAGTGCGTCGTCAACGAGTGGAACGCGTTGCAGCCGCTTCCCGGCGTGAACGAGATCGGCAAGCAGGTCGAGGGTGAGGAGATCGCCGATCTCGGCGGACTGACGATCGCGTATAAGGCGTTCGAGAAATGGCAGGCGCAGCATCCGCGGCGCGTCATCGACGGCTTTACACCCGAACAGCGCTTCTTCATGGGCTGGGCACAGGTGTGGGCCAGCGCCGAACGCCCCGAATTCGTCCGCTTACTCGCGCAGACCGACGTGCACGGATACGACAAGTTCCGCGTCAATCAGACGCTGAGCGACATGCCGCAATTTGCCAAGGCCTTCTTCTGCAAACTCGGCGACCCGATGGTGCGCCCGAGATCGCAGCAGTGCGCGATATGGTAAGTTCGGCGCCGCTACCAGCCGCCGGAGGCGCCGCCGCCGCCGAAGCCGCCGCCGAACCCGCCCGAGAAGCCTCCGCCGGAGAATCCGCCTCCCGAAAACCCGCCGCCGCCTGAGAATCCGCCGATATAGGGGCCGCTGCCGAAATACCACGCGCCGCGGCCCCTTCGGCGAAAAGCCAGAGCCAGTAAGAGCACAAACGCGCCGAAGACGATCAGCCCGATGATAATACTTGCGGCCGTATCGCTCGAAGACGCCGCGGTCTCTTCCGGTGCGGCGCTCGCGCCGTTGAACGAGGGAGTAATCGTACGCAGCATGCGATCGACCCCGCTCGCGACGGCGCCGTCCACGTCGCCCGCACGCATCTTGGGCACGATCGTATCGCGGATGATCCGGCTCGCCTGCGCATCCGTGAGCGAGCTTTCCAGCCCGTAGCCCACCTCGATCCGAACGCGGTGATCCCGCATGAAGACGAACAGCACCGCGCCGTCATCCAGCTTCGGGCTTCCAGGTTTCCATTTTTCCACCGCATGGATGGTCCAGTCTTCAAGCGGCGTATCTCCGGTCGTCCCGCCGATCCACACGAGGACGAGATGACCCGTCTGCCGCTGGTAGTCGCGCAACTCGCTTCGAATGCGCTGCGACGCGGAGGCGGACAACGCCCCCGCGGTATCCGTCACGTAGTCGTCGGGACGCGGCGGCAAAGCGAGCTGCGCCGCCAAAATCATCGCAGCGATCAAGCGGTCACGACTCCTTCGGGAAGTGCTCGCGCAAGCGTTCGCCCACGCGCGTTATGCCGAACACCACGCCCGCGGTTGCATCGTTGCGGGCAAAGAACGGCGTCATCGCCGCAACCAAGTCGTTCCAAAACGCATCGCCGACAGCGGCGTGAATCGCGTCTCCGCCGAAAACCGCAAAGCGTTTGGCGCGCGGAGAGATCAAGAAGATCACTGCGTTTTTCGCCGGATGCTCGTGCAGGCGCGCGCGTTCGAAATCCGCGCGGGCCAAGGCGAGCGTGTCGTCCGAAGGCTCGTCCGTAACGCGAACGCCGATCCGTCCGCTGGTTCGCGCCTCGGCGGCGTCGATCGCCGAGCGGATTCTCCGAGGATCGATCGATTTCACGGGAAGTTTACTTGCGGCGCGCTTTGAGCTCCCGGGGCGGCCTGAAAGTACGCCTTGTTCTTGAAACGATCGCCGAACATGCCTGCGGCCATGACGGTAGGAAACGTATTGCGCCGCGTGTTGAAGGCCTGCGCCAGCTCGTTATATCTGCGCCGCTCCACCGCAATGCGGTTCTCCGTTCCTTCGAGTTGCGATTGCAGCGTCAGGAAATTCTCATTCGCCTTGAGTTGCGGATAATTTTCGACAACCACCAGCAGCCGCGAGAGCGCGCTGCCCAAGTTATCTTGCGCGCGAGCGAATTGATTGAGGGCGGCCTGATCGTTGGTTGCGTTCTTGAGCACGTCCGGCGGCAGCTGTCCGACGGATGCGCGCGCTTGCGTAACGGCGACATACGTGCTCTTCTCGAAGTTGGCCGCGCCCTTGACGGTGGCGACGAGGTTGGGCACGAGGTCGGCGCGCCGCTGATAGACGTTTTGCACCTGCCCCCACTGCGCCTGAACCGCTTGATCGGCGGCCACAAGCCCATTGTATGC
>DASRDE010000256.1:0-2434 GCA_035652755.1 Vulcanimicrobiaceae bacterium
TTGAGCACCGCATTCAAGAAGCCCGGGCCCCACGTGCTGGGTAAATTGCCGATCGGGAAGTCTTTTTGGTTGGCGTGCTCGAGCGCGAGGCTCCGCCACGACGCGTCGTGCGTGATCAGCCAGCCGCGCCAGTTCGCTTCGACGCGCTGCAGCATCGCGTTAGTATCCCGCGGGAACGACGTCAGGTTCGCGGCGGCGTCTTCGTCGGCCAGCTGCGCCAGTTTCACCGGATCGTCGAGGGCATCGACGCGCTCGAGCAGCGCCTTGGCCTTGGCCTGCTCCGAGGGATCCGGATTGTTGCGCTGCACCCAAATAGCCGCTTCGCGCACGTACCACGGCACGGCCTCGTGGTTGGTCAGCGGGTTGTAATGCGTTCCGGAGGCGACGTCCACCGTGTTCTGCTCGATCAGCGTGTACGCCGGATCGCCGGGCATCTGCAGCGCGTAGGCGCGCCCGGCGTTGAACAGGGTCGAGAGGTAGTACTCCTGATTGTAGAAGCTCCAGCCGAGGGCGTTGCCTTTCTCGTAGGCGGCCTTCATCTCGTCGTAGAGCTTTTGCGGGTCGGCCATGAACGCGGCGCGCGCCCCCGCCGGCGCCAGGAACGCCAGCGCGCAGAGCAGCGCGGCCAGCCGTCTATACTTTGCTCGAATCATCTAAGACAAAACGCAGATTGTGGGTCAAAAGTGCGTTTTTCAGTTCGCGGGCGATGCGCCGCCCCGTGGACATGGGCTCGGCGTAGTTCAGATACGAATAGGCCGAACCGTCGATGAACAAGTTGGTGCCGGCGACGATGCGCGCCGAGATCTCCATGACGTAGAATTGCATGTCGGGCGTGATGATCGTCTCGATGCAGAAGGCGCCGAACAACCCCTTGGGGCCACAGATTTCCTTGCTGACGCGCACGACGTCCTCGCCCATGCGGTACGCCTCGGCCAGCATCGACTCGCGCAGCGAGACCGGCGAGTTGCCGACGACGACGTAGGAGGGGTCCACGTCCATGCCTTCTTGCGCCGCCGCGGGAATCCGTCCGAGCGAATCGACGTTGGTCTCGTACCGCCGGTCCATGCTCATGATCTCCAGGCGATTCTCGAGCGGCGAATAGAAATAGTGCACGTACAGCGGCACACCGATGATGTATTCCTGGATGATGAACGCTTCTTTAAGATGCGTTGTGCGCGCCTCGAAGTCGTGGGCGTCGCGGATAAACAGGTAGCCCTTGCCTCCTTGCGCGCCGTACAACTTCACGATGACCGGCCGGTCGATCTCCGCGCCGTTCTTGAACTGCCGCGGCAGTTTGAGGCCCGCGCGCGAGAGCCACTCGCGCTGCAATTCGCGGCTGGCCTCCCAATCGAGCACCGCTTTGTTTCCGAAATACGGAATCGTCATGCGCTTGTGCTCTTCGAGCGAGAGATAGGCGACGAACGAGCCGTGCGGCACGATGATCAGCTTGCGCTGCTCCAGCTGGTCGATGATCGTCGGAAAATCCTGATACCGATCGATCCCGATGACTTCGTCCACGAAGCGGAACGACCGGTACATGCGCTCGGTTTCGCGATTGGCGATCGCCAGGGTGCGAAAGCCCTCGTCGTGCGCGCCCTTGAGGATCTGCAGCGCCGAGTGCGATCCTAACGTTGCGATGGTGTACGGCCGGTTCACGAGTACATGGCCCTTTCGATAGCGGGATTGCAGAGCAGCTTTTCGACGGCGGCGCGCACCGTCTGCGGCGATGCCGGTTCGTGTCCGTGCTCGAAGAGCCTCCAAGCCACGTAGCGGCGGCCGCCGCGCACGCCGCGCACCCGCACGGGCTCCTCGCGCGCGTCCAATTCGGCGATCCAGGCCTCGCCCTCGCGCGGCCGGTCGCCCGCAAGCAGTTCGAGTTCGTGTTTGTTCGGATTAAAGAGCGACTCGTTGGCCATGACGCGCTGCGCGAAATCGCGCTCGTCGCCGTCGTCGTCCAAAACCCAAATTTGCGAGCGTTCCACGCGCCCGGCTTGCACGCCCAGACGGCGCAGCGCCGCCAGCGCCGTATAGGCTTCGTTGTCCGGAATCTTCAGGCGAATCGCCGCCGCTCGCAGCGTCATGCCAGGGCCTTCGCCATGGATTCGAAAAGACGCGCACCGCCCGACGGCGCCAAGATGTTCGAACCTTCGCGCTCGTCCGGATGATTGAAGTTCCACGCGTCCCGTTCGGCATGCGGCATCACGGCCAGGACGTTGCCTTGCACATTGGTGATGCCCGCGCAAAAAAGCGCGGAAGCGTTCGGCGTCGCATCGGCATCGACGCGCCCGTGCTCATCCGCGTAGAGAAACGTGACGTGACCGCCTTGCTCGATCTCGCGGAGGTGGTCGCCCGTTGCGGCCAATCGGCCCTGCCCGTGCGCGGCCCATGCCGGAATCAGCTCATCCGGTTCGAGCGCCGCCGTAATGGCACAGCG
>DASRDE010000257.1:0-9176 GCA_035652755.1 Vulcanimicrobiaceae bacterium
CTCAGGATGACACAATTGTCCTTCGACTGCGCTATGGCACGCTGCGCGTGCCGTAGGCTCCGCTCAGGATGACACGATTGTCCTTCGACTGCGCTATGGCACGCTGCGCGTGCCGTAGGCTCCGCTCAGGATGACACGTTAAGATGGTGATGTAATCGGCAGCTGCAGCAAGCCCGCGAGGATCCCATAGCGCAGCAGCGCGGCGACGGTGACCGCGTCGTTGATTTGACCGCCGACGGCTGCGCGAATTGCGACGACGGCCGGTAAACGGACGAGCTCGACCGATTCGATCTCGTCGTTCGCCGCGTCCACGTGCTCGATGCCGTGCGCGAGAAAGACCTCGACGGGCTGGCTCACGAGCGAGGGAATTTCGTACAGCGCCCCAAGCGGCTGCCAATGCAGCGCCTCGATGCCCAGCTCTTCGCGCAGTTCGCGCTTTCCGCAGTCCAGCGCGCTCTCGTCTTTCTCCGCTCCGCCCTTAACGATTTCCAACACGTCGGTCTCGGCCGCGAAGCGCGGCTGCCGCGCGAAAATCAGGTCGTCGTCGTCCGCCACCACCACGGCGGTGCACGGCGGCGTGACCAGCAGCAAGTGCTCCCCGTTTGCGCCGCCGGGATGGACGATCTGATGCGCCTCGACCGACAAGTGCGGATTGCGGTAGATTTCCCACTTGCGCAGGCGCTGGTACGAGCTCATATGCGGCAGTCTTCTTGTAGGGCGGGCCATGCTCTTGCGCGAACGCGGGGCCGAATGTCTTTTGCCGCTCGCCTGTTCGCCACGACAAACGTCGATAAACTCAGGGCTCTCTCCCAGCAGAAAATTCTCCGGCGAGCGCTGACCGCGAAGGACCTGGTCGCCATCGGGCTGGGCACGATGATCGGCGGCGGCATCTTCACGACGATCGGGACCGGCGTCAAAGGCGCGGGACCGGCGGTTATCGTCTCGTACCTTCTGGCCGGCCTGACCTCGTTCTTCGCCGCGCTTTGCTACGCGGAGCTGGGTTCGATGGTGCCCATCGCCGGCAGCGCCTATACGTATGCCTATGCCACGCTCGGAAAGCTTTTCGCCTGGATCATCGGCTTTGCGCTCATCTTCGAGTACGGCATTAGTGCCGCGCCGGTCGCGCAGCAGTTCTCAGCGGCGATTCAAGACGTGCTCAAAGGGTTCGGCCTCGTGCTACCCGGGTGGGCGCAGCAGTCCAACCTCGTGCTTCACGGCGCATGGTGGCAGCCGCAGAACTGGGATTTGGCACATACCCAAGTCGATCTGGTCGCGGCCTTATTCGTCATCGGCCTGAGCCTGCTGCTGTCGGTGGGAATCCGCGAAACCGCCACGACCAACAACGTCTTCGTCGTGCTGAAGATCTCGGCGCTGATCGTTTTTATTATCGCCGGAATCTGGCTCTTTCACCCCTCGCATTTCGCATCGTTCGCGCCGTACGGATGGGGCGCGCTCAAGCCGTTCGGCGGCATGGCGGATTACTCGTCGTCGATTCAGCCTTATGGGATTATCGCCATCGGCGCGTACGTCTTCTTCAGCTACATCGGTTTTGACACCGCCACCACGACGGCCGAAGAATGCAAGAACCCCAAGTACGACGTTCCGGTCGGCGTGATCGGCGCGCTTGCAATTGGAACCCTGATCTACTGCGCGACCGCCGTCGTGCTCATCGGAGCCGTGGCGTGGGATAAGGTCCCCATCAAGGACCCGCTGGTCTACGCGCTGGCGCCCCTGCATATGCCGGTGCTCAGCGGCGTCATCACCGTCGGCGTCCTGGCGGGAACCACGAGCGTCGCGCTCGCCTCCCTGCTCGGACAAACGCGCATCTTCTACGTGATGGCACGCGACAAGATGCTGCCCTCCGGGGTGGCCAAGGTGCATCCGCGCTTTAAAACGCCCGTTGTGACGACGATGATCACCGGGATCGCCGTGGCGATCCTCGCCCTGATCGTGCCGCTGAATCAGCTGTTGAATCTGGTCAACATCGGCACGCTGATCGCGTTCACCGTCGTTTGTGCGGGCGTGCTCTATCTGCGCAAACACCGGCCGGATATTCCGCGCAGCTTCAAAGTGCCGTTCGTGCCCCTCTTCCCGATCCTCGGGATCGTGTTCTCGCTCTTTCTTGCGGTCTTCGGTCTTTCGCGAACGACGTGGACGTGGTTCACTATTGCACTAATCGTCGGATTGGTGTTCTTCTTCTCATACGGCTACCGCATGTCGAACCCGGACGAGATCGTGCCGGTAATAGAACCCGAAGCGCTCCAAGAGCGTGCTTAGCGCGGCACCGCCTCCGGCGATCCGCATCGTCGCCACGGGAAAGGCAGCAGCCGCGCCGCTCCAGGGGCGAATGCTGCTCTTTATCGCGCGCGCCCGCGGCGCGCATCCGCCGGCCAAGCTCGAACCCGGATTCGTTGCCTCGGGCGTAAGCGTCGAAGGTTTCGAAGTGCATCAGGCGCCCAAGACGGCCGTAACCGTTCCCGCCGATGCGTTCAGTTTTCCGGCCGGCGTCGCAACGCTGCCCGCCGGACGTTACGACATCCAGCCGCTGCTCGACACCGGGCATACCTACTCGTACTACGGCGTGTACGACGGCGATCTCGCGGGCCCCGTACAGCGCGTGCGTCTGATGCGCGGCGGCCGCGTCACGCTGGTGCTCGATCGCAAGATCCAACAGCCGGCGCCGCGCGCAACGTCCGCCGTCCGGCTTTTTTCCGTCAAGAGCGCGCTGCTTTCGAAATTTTACGGGCGGCCGTTCCGCCTGCGCGCGTCGGTGGTGCTGCCGGTAGGGTACACTCCGTCGCGCCGGTATCCGGTGGTCTACGCGCAGAACGGATTCGGCGGCGATTACACGGGCGGCTTCGAGCTGGCCGGCCTGCGCACCATGATGCACGGCGACGGTTTGGACGCATTGGTCGTCGTAACCGATTCGACCACCGATACGGGAATCGCGCAGTTCGCGGATTCGGCGAACAACGGCCCTTGGGGACGCGCGTTCACGACCGAATTCATCCCCGCGCTCGAACGCGCATTTCCGGTGGACGCCCGTCCGCAGCGCCGCTTTCTGTGGGGACACAGCTCCGGCGGCTGGGCTTCACTCTGGCTTCAGATCGCGTATCCCGCACTCTTTGGCGGAACGTGGTCGAGCTCGCCCGACCCGGTCGACTTTCACGACTTCACGGGGCCGGATTTGGTGAGCCGTCCGCCGGACAACGCGTACTTCACGCCGTTCGGCCGTCCGTGGCAGCTGGTACGAGACGGTACGAAGGACGTCATGACGTTGCGCGACTTCGTCCTGTTTTCGGACGCCGAAGGCTTTCGGGAGAGCCAATTCGGATCGTTCGACGCCGTTTTCAGCCCGCGCGGCGCGGACGGCAATCCGCTGCCGCTGTTCGATCATCGCACCGGGCGCGTGAACCCCGCCGTCGCCGCGTATTGGGAGGCCAACTACGACATCGCCGCGCGCATCGAACGCGCGTGGCCCTCACTGCAATCAGTCGTAGCGCACAAGGTGCACATCGCGGTCGGCACGCTGGATACGTTTCACCTCGAACGCGGCGTGCTGCGCCTGGATGCGCGTATACGGCGCTTGGGCGTCACGCCGGATATCACGTACTTCCCGGGCGCCAGCCACTTCAGTCTGTTCCGCCCGTCCACCGGTTTCGAGGGCTTTCATTGGGCGTTTCGCGGAATGGCGAAAGCGGCCAAAGAGTCCCGCAAATAGAACGCGTGCGCTAACGCGATCGCCGCGCGTAGGCGAATGCGCCTGCCGCCGCTGCGACGACTGCCGCTGCAAGGACGTAGCGCAGCAGCGCCGTGCGCCGCGCTCCCTCGCTGCGTTCGTCTCCTAAACGGAGCTTCTCGCGCGCGCATCCGGCATGTTCGGAATTTCCGTCCAAAAAGATGCCGCGATGATGGGGACAGTGCTGGTTGAGGCAGACGTAGTACTGAGCGGTTGCGGTCTCCATACCGCAACGTTACCCAAATACCGGCTGCGTTCTACTGCGCTTCGAATTGAGCCGCCGCGGTGTCGGAGACGCCGGGCGTATTAACTTCCACGCGAGCGGTCGCTTTATCGAATCGCACGCGCACCCCGAACACCTGCTGGACCGAATGCAAGCTGACCATGACCCGTCCGCGGACGCGGAACGGCGCGTGCTTGAGCGTGACCGGCATGCCGTTGAGCTTGGCGTGCGTCGAGCCGATCTTGAAATGCAGCACCTGATCGCCGCGGGTGACGACGACGTCGCCCGATTTGTGCTCGTACCGCGTGACGGCGCCCAGCGCGTCGCCGACCGGGCGAAGCGGGACGTAGACGCCCTTGGCCGTGGTCACCGGCGGAACGTCGCTGATGACGGGCTGGCCGTCGACGCGCATCTCGACCGGGCTGGAGTACGCAAAACCGAGCGCCGCGCACAGCGCGAGCGCGCCCGTGACCGCGAGAGAGGCTCTAGACGGCGGTTGATACTTCATGAGCGTACTCGGGATATTTTTCGGCGATAACCTTCTCGATCTCCAGCCGCAGCGCGCCGAGGAGCTGCTCTTCGGGGAAGGTCCCTACCAATTCGCCCGCGCGGTAGATGGCGCCCTTGCCTTTTCCTCCGGCGACGCCGACGTCGGCCATCTTCGACTCACCCGGGCCGTTGACGACGCAGCCCATAACCGCAACCTTCACCGGCGCGGAGTACTGCTTGGCGATCGCCTCTACGCTGCGCCCCAATTCGAGCACGCTGATCTCCGCGCGGCCGCACGAGGGGCACGCGGTGATCTCGAAGCCCTTCTCGCGCAAGCCGAGCGACTTGAGGATCGCCCAGCAGACCGGAACCTCTTCGATCGGATCGGCTGCCAGTGAGACGCGGATCGTGTCGCCGATGCCTTCCCACAGCAGAATGCCGAGCCCGATCGACGACTTGACGGTGCCGTCGCGCAGCAGTCCCGCCTCGGTGATCCCCAAGTGCAGGGCGTACGGCGTATTGCGCTCGCGCAGACGCTTGTCCATCAAACGGTAGGCGTGCACGGTCGTCGTGACGTCGTGCGCTTTGAGCGAGATCACGATGTCCGTGTGGTCGAGGCCCTCGAGGATCTCGACGTGGCGCATCGCTGATTCAACCATCGCCTCGGGCGTCAGGCCAAGCGTTTTCTCCAAATCCGGAGCGAGCGATCCCATGTTCACGCCGATGCGAATCGGGATGCCTTTGGCCTTGGCCGCCTCGACCACTTCGGCCGTCTTTTTCGGATCGCGAATATTGCCCGGGTTGAGCCGCAACTTTGCAACGCCGGCATCAATTGCCGCCAGCGCCATGCGGTGATCGAAATGGATGTCCGCGACGATCGGCACGGGGGATCGATAGACGATTGCCGGCATGGCGGCCGCATCCGGCGGATCCTTCACCGTGACGCGGACCACTTCGGCACCTTCCATCGCCAGGCCGTAAATCTGTTCGAGCGTCGCGTCGGCGTCCGCGGTGTCGGTCGTCGTCATCGTCTGCACGACCACGGGATGATCGCCGCCGATCCAAACCTTCTTGGCGTCGTCCTTGCCGGTCTTATTTTGAAGCATGACCGGCTTGCTCTCGCGGCGCAAACGGATCACGAGATCTCCCCGCCGGGCATGTCGCGGCTTATCAAAACGGTCCCTTTCCTTGCACGATTTGTACCACGTTGTTCAGGTTGATGACGAGCATGAGGGCGATCAGTACGGCAAATCCGGTGACATGCACCCAGGCTTCTTTTTCGGGGTCGACCGGCTTTCCGCGTACGAGCTCCGCGATGATGAACGCGGCCCGTCCGCCGTCCAATGCGGGCAGCGGCAGCAGATTGAAGATGCCCAGCGCGAACGAGATGAGCGCGGCGAAACCGAAATAGTAGCCCCAGCCCCAGTCCTGAATCGTCATGGCCGCCTGTCCCATGCCGACCACGCCCGAGACTTGACCGGCGTACTTTGCCGGATGCGACGCCAGCATGCCCAGTTGCATGACCGTCGAGGCGGCGATGCCCGCAAAATCGCGCGCGCTATAAACGACGGCTTGACCGAACGAAACGTGTTCGAGCGCGGCAACCGGCACGAAGCCGATGCAGCCTTGCGTCCGCGGCAGCGGCGCGGGGCAGTGCGCGGGCGTAACCGAAACGCGGTGCATCACGCCGTCGCGCTGATACGTCACGTCCAGCCGCTTGCCCAGCGAAGCATGAATGAAATCGACCAACTGCGAGCCGCCGGCGATCGCTTTGCCGTTAATTGCGACGAGCCGATCGTTCAATTTCAAGCCGGCGCGCGCCGCCGGAGAGTTCGGCTGCACGTACCCGACGAGCGCCTGCGGATGATTGCTCTGCACACCGAACGCCAGCGCGCCGATCAGCAAGATGACGAAAGCGAGCAAGAAATTGGCGACCGGACCGGCCAGGACGATGGCCAGCCGCTGCCAGGCGGTCTTGGCCTGAAAGTTGTCGTGATCGTACTCGCGTCCGTCGATGGTCACGACCTGACGGAACTCGCGCTGCTGCTCGGCCTGCGAAACCTTATTGTCCTCGCCGTGCATCGCGCAATACCCGCCGATGGGCAGCGCCCGCAGCGAATACAGCGTACCGCTGCGCTTGCTGCGAACGCCGAAGAGCAGCGGCCCCATTCCGACCGCGAACTCGAGCACGCGCACGCGGTTCAGGCGCGCGAGCAGAAAATGCCCGTACTCGTGCAAGACGACGAGCACGGAGAGCATCAACAGGAAGAGCAGGATCTTCCACGCGTTCAGGAGCGCTGCCGCCGCAAGTATGAAAGCCACCTACACCTCAATCCCCGGGCGCAGCCGCGCGACCTCTTCACGCGCGCGTTCGCGCGCGAGCCGATCCGCACGGCGGACGCCGTCCAGGGTTAGTTCTTCGTTCGCTGCCGCCGCCATAGTCCGTTCAATGACCGCCGGGATATCCCCGAAGGCCATCTTCCCTTCTACAAACGCACCGACGGCGATCTCGTTTGCAGCCGAGAGGACCGCGGGGGCCGTACCGCCCGCTTCCAAGGCCTGGTAAGCCAACCGGACGCACGGAAACCGCTCGGTATCGGGACGTTCGAAGTCGTAACGCAGGCCGGCCGCCTCCGGATGAGCCCCAATCGCGGTCAACGGGTCCGCCGACGGGTTGGGGCATGCCGGCAACCGGTCCGGATAGGCCAGCGCATAGCCGATGGGCAGCCGCATGTCCGGTGCGGCGGCTTGAATCTTGACGCTGCCGTCCGTGAAGACCACGATACCGTGCGCGATCGATTGGGGGTGGATGAGAATCTTCACGCGCTCGCCGGGCAAACCGAAGAGACGGCTGGCTTCGATGACTTCCAAGCCTTTATTCATCAGCGTAGCCGAGTCCAGGGTGTTTTTTACTCCCATGCGCCACGTGGGATGCGCAAGTGCCGCCTCGAGCGTCGCCGCCTCGATCTCCGCTTTGGTCTTGCGCAGAAACGGACCGCCCGATGCGGTAACCACGATAAAATCCACGCGCGCGCAATCTTCGCCGGTCAGACATTGGAAGATCGCCGAGTGTTCCGAATCGACCGGAAGAATGCGCGACCCGCTGCGATTTGCCGCGGTCAGAAGCAACTCGCCCGCGGCGACGATGAGCTCTTTGTTTGCGACCGCGATGTCGATACCGCGTTCGACGGCTGCGAACACCGGGTCGAACGCCACGAACCCGTCGGTGGCGGCGAGCACGATGTCGGGCTTGGAATCGACGGCCGCGCGCAGAAGGCCCTGCATACCGTCATCCGCGTCGCTGACGATTGCGGGCGAAAACCGCTGCGCTTGATCGCGCAGCTTCTCGCGCTGCTTTCCCGCCGCAAGCGCCACTACTTCGAAGCGGGCGGGATGTGCGGCAATAACGTCGAGCGCCTGCGTGCCGATTGAGCCCGTGGATCCCAAAATTGCAACGCGCTTACGCAAGAACGATCAACCCGACGACGTGCAGCATGCCGTAAAACGCCATGCCCCCGAAGAGATAGGAGTCGAACCGGTCGAGCACCCCGCCGTGGCCTTGGATGACGGTGCCGGTGTCTTTGACGCCCGCGTCGCGTTTGAGCGCCGACTCGACCAAGTCGCCGGCCTGCGCCGCCAGGCACGTCACGCCGGCGAGCGCAGCGCCCTGCCACCACGTCATCCCCAAGTAGGGCACGGGCGCGATGAGCGCACCAATTCCCGACACGACCACGAACGCGCCGAGCGCACCTTCGACGGTTTTCTTGGGCGAGATCTTCGTGAGCTGGTGGCGGCCCAAGATCGAGCCGAAAAGCATGGCGCAAATATCCGTCATCGCGATGAGCACGATCACGAACAGCGTCCAGTACATGCCGCGAACCGGCACTTCGCGAATGAAGACGAAATACGTGAGCAGCTTGCCGATATAGAGCACGGCCAGCAGCGTGTAAGCGGTCCGCGCGAAGTAGCCCTTCTGCTCGCCGTACATGCCGAGCCAAAACGTCACGAAGACGATCGCCGCCAGCAGCACGCCTTCCCAGCGCGACAGCAAATGAAAGATCGCCAGCGCGACGTACGCAAGCACGCCCAGCACGGCGACTTGATACTCCAGCGGCTGCCCCTTGATATCGCACAGGCGCGAGAGCTCGTACAGCATGATCGTGCCGAGCACGATCAGCAGCGCGTAAAAGGCCGGCGTCCAAAAGACGCAGCCCAAACCGACGACCGCCAGAGCGATGCCGGACGCGACGCGGCGGGCGTTGAGCGGATGCGCCGGTGCGGCGGCAACCGGCGCGGCAGTCACTATGCGCCTCCGAAGCGCCGCTGCCGCTTTTGAAACTCGATCAGCGCTCGTACGAACTCGTCCTTCCCGAAATCCGGCCAGTACACGTCGCTCATCACCAATTCGGTATACGCGACTTGATACAGCAGAAAGTTCGACAGCCGGCGCTCGCCGCCCGGCCGGATCAGCATGTCCGGATCGGGGAGCTCCGCCGTATCCAGGTACGAGGCTATGACCTCCTCGTCGATTCGTTCGGGATCGAGCTTCCCGCTGGCCGCGTCGCGCGCGATGCGCATGACGGCGCGCTGAAGTTCCGACCGGGCGCTATAATTCACCGCCAGATTCAGCAGCAGGCCGGTGTTCGCAGCGGTGCTCTCCACCAGACCTTCGAGTGCCTGACGCGAGGCCGGCGGCAACTCGCGCCAGGCGCCGATGACGTTGAC
>DASRDE010000258.1:0-6352 GCA_035652755.1 Vulcanimicrobiaceae bacterium
GAACTTGAGCATCTTGCGCAGCGGATACTTCGTCGTCCCGGAGTGGCGCTGATCGCGATCGTACTCGACGCCGGTTTGCGAGAAGCCGACCCAGCTGACCATGCCGCGCAGGAAGCGGTGGCGCTCCCGCGAGTGTTTGAGCGTGTCGACGACGCGCCGGCTCATCAACCGGAAATCGCCGGTGTCGACCGGAATGGAAACGTTCGTCAATCGCTTGATGACGCGATAGAAGAGCCTGGCCGTGACGAGTTTGAACCGGCTCTCGCCTTTGCGCGTGCGCCTGACGGCGTACACCACGTCGTACCCTTCGCGCCAGCGTTCGACGAAGCTCGCGATGAGTTCGGGCGGATCTTGCAGATCGCCGTCCATCAGCACGACGGCATCGCCTTGTGCAACGTCCAGGCCCGCCGTTGCCGCGAGTTGGTGGCCGAAGTTGCGCGATAGATTGACAAAGACGATATTGTGCCGCCGCAGCATCTGCTGATGGATCGCCGCGGCCGTCCCGTCGGTGCTGCCGTCGTTGACCAGCACGATCTCGTACGTCGGCCGGCCTTCCAAGCGCTCGAGAATGCCGGCGATGCGATCGACGAGCAGCGCAACGTTGCCCTCTTCATTGAAAAGCGGGACGACCACGCTCAGCGTAACGGCCATGGCGCTTCGTTCGCCGCCGGTCGAGCGGCTGGCCTTTGCGGCCGGAAGGGAACGCCGTCCGCGGTCCGGGACGTTACCACCCATCAGGATGCGAGATCGAAACATTGCGGGCGCGGCGGCGGCGCTGGTGATTCTCTGCCTGGCGGCAGCCGTTGCGTGGCGAGCTCGGGAATCGGCGCGGCCCGCCGCAACGCCGGAGCCGTCCGTGGCGCCATCGGCCGCGTCTGGCGCTTCCAAGTCCGGCGCAGCCTCGCCGTCGCCGGCGCCACAGGTCTATGTCATCGCGCAGCAAGGCAGCACCCAAACGGCTGCGCCGAATCCGGCAGGATCGGGGTCGGCAACCATCGCGGTGCCTTCGAACACGCTGCCGGCGACCTCCATTCCCGACTTTCAAGCGCACCAAGTGCACGCCGCATACTCACCGCCGCCGCCTCCGGTGATCGCTTCGGAGAGTGCCGCGCCGCAGATCATCAGCCTGTCCATCAGTACGCCCGTCGTCCACTCGGGCGAAACGGTATCCGGCAAGGTCGAGACGTCGACGAACGTGGCAAGTGTCGAAGCACGCATCGGCGGGTACTCTTCCAACCTGCGCAAAACCGCCGCGGGCCGCTTCTCACTCGACTACCGCGTTCCTTACGTGCCTTTTTTCATGAAGAAGACCTACACTGTCTTGCTGATAGCGCGGAACACGCGCGGCGACGCCGTTTCGACGTCCTTTCCGATCACGGTACGCTGATGACGCCTGCAGCCGTTGCTTCGATCGCTGTCCTGCTGCTTGCCGCGTGCGCGCCGCCGCATCCGGCAGCGAACAACGTCGCTGCGCTGCCCACGAACGCCGTGCTGCCCACGCCGCTCGTGCTTCCGGGCGACGCGCCTCCGCAGATCCTCGCGGTGCAACTCAGCGATCCCGTGTTTCATAGCGGCGAAACGGTCAGCGGCACCGTCGTGACGTCGACCAACGTCGCCGACGTGCGCGTGCAGTTTGCAGGCCATTCGGGATCGATCCCGCAGCGCGGCCCCGGGCTCTTCGCGCTCAGCTACACGCTGCCCAATATCCCGTTCTTCCTGCGCGGCGCCTATACCGCAACGATCTTCGCGCGCAACGCCGCCGGTTTGACCGCGACCCGCGACATCTCAGTGACGATTAAGTAGTGTCATCCTGAGCGGAGCCTAAGGCACGCGAACGCGTGCCCTAGCGTAGTCGAAGGACGGAACCGCCACCGGCCGCCCAATCGAGGCCAACGCGCCGGTTGGGGTGCTTTGGTGAAAAGGCTGCGATATTTTCGCGCAAAACAGGATGTTTTCTACAAAGCTTGCTTGCGCGAAAATTCGCGCAGCAGAAAATCGACACGATGTCGATTTTCGAGCGTCTTTTCACCAAAGCACCCCAGCCGGCGCTATGGGTGCGGTGTTACAAAGGGCGATGGGTTGAACGGCGTGGGAATTGATTGCGGGATGACTTGCGTGGGGCCGGTGCCTTCGTCGCCCCAGCGGTACACGGTGACGCGGAACGCCTGCACGTCTTCGTCGCCGATGCAGAGCAAGAAGGGCTTGATCTCGATGCCGTTTTCGCCGACTTGAATCGATTGCGTCGAGCCGCGGTCCATGAGCACGTGCATGACTGTGCCCGAGTAGAGCTTGAGGATCGTGCGGTAGTGCAGCACGTCGATGCGGTCCAGAGGATAGGCTTGCGCGTTCCAGCCGCTCTGATCGGTGGTCATGTACACGCGGTCGGTCGCGCCGGTGGACGGCGGCACTTGCGCGGTGATGGCGATGGTGACGAGCTTGCCGGCTTTTACCGACGCGCATCGCCCAGGATTCGGCGACGGAACGAGATCGGGATTCGGCGCCGGGGTCGAGAGCGTGAGCGCGAACTTGCGGACCGCGTCCAGATCGCCCTCGGGCGGCAGTTTGGCTGAAGAAACCTCGATGCGCGTGACGTTTCCGGATGCATCGAACGTGACCCGAGCGTACTTGCGCGCTTGCGGAGCACCTCCGGTGATCGCAACGTCCGGCGCTACGCGAAAGCCGTCGCCCGTGGTGAAGAACACGTAGCCCTTCTCGTAATCGAGAATCTGCGCGGTGACGACCGCCGCGGGTGCGCCCGCGCCCAGCAGCGCGGCAGCCAGTAGCGTGCACAAAGCGCCGCGCAGTGTCATTGGGTCACCTGAATCACGAACTGCGGGCTCCATCCGCGGCTGCCGAAATTGAAGTAGTAGCCGCGCGAAACGTCGATTTGCGTATGTTCGTTGATCCGCGCGCGGACGTCGGCGCTGACGTCGTACGGCGGCTCACCGATATAATTTGGCGGCTGAATCTCCTGGCCGAGCACGTTGACGATCGGCGGACCGAACAGATTGGGAATCGCTGCGGGAAAGTCGCGATGCTGGCGTGCCAAAATCGACGCCGAAAAGTTGCCCGAATTCGTGTATGTCAGGTTGAGCGAGAGCGTCCGCAGCGTGGCAAAACCGTTGAAGGCCGCGTAGCCCGGATATGAAACGCCGCCCACGACCGGCACGATCGGGGGATAGACGCTGGATTGGAGGGCTCCATAGTAATCGCCCGTGTTGAGGATGCCGTAACTGAGGAAGCCCAGGAAGTGCGCGTCGAACTGCTTACTCAAGCTCAGGTTGGAGTTCGTGACGTCGACGTAATGCGGGACGGAGTTCCAGATGCGGTTCTTGTCGACTGAAAGATTCAGATAGTAGTTCTTGGTCACGATTGGGCTTGCGCCCAGTTTGAACGACGGAACGAAAACCTGCAGGTCGAGATTATGCTGCCACACGCTCGGGTACAGCTCGCCTCCGAGGGTTTGCAGACCGTACGAGTTGTGCTGAAAGGCGAAACCGTAGCTCAGGCGCTCGAAGAACGGCGTATGGCCGATCCGGTGGTTGAAGGTCGTCGCGCTCAAGCTCAGCGAGACGGGGTGCTCCATCGCGCTGGTCGGCGTCGCAGCGTTGGGCGTCAGCAGCGAGTAGTTCACGAACTGCGCGCCGGCTTGAAAGAACGACTGCGTCAGCGCCTGCGTCGCCTGCACGATCGTGAACTGCGTCGAGAGCGACGGCTCGCTCAGCCCGTGCCCAAAGGTGTTGAGCTGCGTAAACGTCTTGACTTGAAAGCGATCCGAGGGCTGATCGGACAGGATCAAATTCCAAAATTTGTTCGGACGCGTGATGGGATTGAGCGAAAACACCGCGTAGGCCTTAGAACCGCTCAGGTGCTGCTCGAACGCCAGATACGTCTTGTTGATCGAATCGTACCGGAAGTGGACGGAACTGATCGCATTCGCATTGCCCGTAGGCGACCAGGTGGCATCGAAGTTGGCGCCGGCCAGCGAGTTGGTTCCAAGATGCTGGTCCGTCGAAAAATTGACGTAGTACGACGGCGTGCGAACGTATGCGCCCAGACCGTTGAGGATGTCGAGTTTGTTGCCGCCGAAGCGCACGAAGGATCGTTCCCCGACCGTCGCGCTCGATGCGAACAGGTAGGGCTTGGAGCCGCTCAGATCCGGAAGTGAAAAGACGTCCCCGGGCATCTCGCGCCCCTTCGCCGGATGGGCGAAATCGCCGTCCACGAACGTCCACCGATCGGGTTCCCCGGTGATCGGCAAGAAATAGATGCGATGAAAGTCGAGGAAATCCGATAGCGCGGCGCCGTCCTCCGAACCCGACGGATTCTGCAGATGGACGTGCCCCGCGAGAACGAAGCGGTTCAACTTCAGGTCCATCGAAAACGCGTCGCCGCTCATGCTCATACCGTCGCTCGTTTGCACGCGCACGCCGCCGTCCGCTTCGAGCAAAAACCGGTTGAAATAGAATGTGACATTGGTCGCATGGACGCGGATGAGCGTCATCGCCGCGCCGCGCGCGCCGCAGCATAGCGTGATGCCCGCGAGCAGCGCGAGGGTTCTCCGAAGCACGGCCGCACCGATTCACGAATCCGGCAGATCTCTCATGCCATTCTCATTGAACCTTCACGTGCAAGCAGGCAGACTAAGTGGGGCAGGCCAGTACGCTTGCTGTTTCGAATCGCGTGAGGCTAGATGACCCGATTTGTGACAATCGTTCTCGATTCGGGGGGTGTGGGTGCTTTACCGGATGCTGACCGATTCGGTGATGCTCCGGGCGCGAACACGATCGGGAACGTGGCGCGCCGGCTGGGCGGCCTGCACTTGCCCAACTTCCAGCGGCTGGGGCTTGGTTGCCTGACCGGTATCCAAGGGGTCGATCCGGCGGAGTCGCCGGCGGCTCGCGTCGCGCGTTTGCGGGAACGCAGCGCGGGAAAGGACACGATTACGGGTCACTGGGAGATGGCCGGCGTTATAACCGACGTCGCCTTTCCGACGTATCCGAACGGGTTTCCGCAAGGCATCGTCGACGAGTTCACGCGCATTACCGGCAAAGCGCCCCTCGGCAACAAGACGGCGTCTGGAACCGAGATCATAGAAGAGCTCGGCCGCGAGCACATGGCGACCGGGCGCCCGATCCTTTATACGTCGGCGGATTCCGTGTTTCAAGTCGCCGCGCACGAAGACGTCGTACCGCTCGAGCGCTTGTATGACTGGTGCGAACGCGCGCGCGAGATGCTCGTCGCTCCGCACAACGTCAATCGAGTCATCGCCCGCCCGTTTATCGGGCAGCCCGGCGCGTTCGTCCGCACGGCAAACCGGCGCGATTATGCCATAGAGCCGCCGCCCAGCATCTTGGACGAGCTTGCTGGCAAGGGCGTCCCTATTCACGCGGTCGGCAAAATCTGCGATATCTATTGTGGTCACGGCATTCAAACTTCGGTCCGGGTTGCCGATAATCACGATGCAATGAGCAAGACCTTCGATCTGCTCGAAAAAGCGGACCAAGGTTTTATTTTTGTGAATCTCAACGATTTCGATTCGAAATACGGTCACCGGCGCAACGTGCGCGGCTACGGGGAAGCGCTCCAAGCCCTCGATGCGCAGATTCC
Organism: Vulcanimicrobiaceae bacterium; assembly: GCA_035652755.1. Classification (GTDB taxonomy): domain Bacteria; phylum Vulcanimicrobiota; class Vulcanimicrobiia; order Vulcanimicrobiales; family Vulcanimicrobiaceae; genus DASRDE01. Next base: position 5,611 of record DASRDE010000258.1, read on the forward strand.
CACTCTGGAATCACTCCTGCGTCCCGGCGACCAAGTGATCTTCACTGCCGACCACGGCTGCGACCCGACGGCACCGGGAAGCGATCACACGCGCGAATTCGTTCCTTATATTCACCTCAGCTCGCTGGGCGGAAAGGATCTCGGAGTTATCGACGGCATGGACTACGTAGGCAAGACCGTCGCGTTGGCCTTCGAACGCGTGCTATGCAAATAGCCGATCGGGATTACGCGACCGCGATCAGCGGCGTCGTCGCGATGCCGGTGCGCGGGCGTCGCGTTCCGCGCGCGTGGAATGCGTATAAGCGCCTGACCGACGTCGCTATCGGCGGTTTGGTCTTACTCGTTACGCTGCCGATCATCGCCGTTGCCGCGCTGGCCATCGCGATCGTCGATCGCGGTTCGCCGTTCTTTTCTCAAGAGCGCGTCGGATTGAACGGACGCCGCTTCCGCATGTTCAAGCTGAGAACGATGGTCGAAGGCGCGCACGATATGCGCGACGACCTACTCCATCTCAACGAGCTCGACGGTCCCGTCTTCAAAATTCGCAACGATCCGCGTCTGCATCCGTTGGGTTCGTTCTTGCGTCGCACGAGCATCGACGAGTTGCCCAACCTGTTCAACGTTCTGCGCGGCGAGATGTCGCTGGTCGGACCGCGCCCGCCGCTTCCGTGCGAAGTCGAACATTACACGCCGTACGCGATGCGCCGGTTGACGGTGCCGCCCGGCATTACCTGTTTATGGC
>DASRDE010000259.1:0-3487 GCA_035652755.1 Vulcanimicrobiaceae bacterium
CGACCCGCATACGCTGCATTTCACCGGCCGCGGGCGTGTCGAAGCGTACGACGCTGCCGCCCGAGTCGAACGAACCGTCAGGCTTGGGTTCCAGGGGTGTACCGTCCACGGTGAGCCGGCCTTTGAGCTCGTAAACACGGCTCGAGGTCGGCACGCCCCATAGTCCCAGCGTTTCGTAACGGCCGAGGTACGCACTCCACGCCGGCGGATACGTGAACTTCTTGGGTCCGGTGTAGGCTGCGTTCGTGAACCACTGTGCGCCGGAGACGACCTCGTCGACGGTGCCCGCCTTATTGCGTAAGAACGTCAAGCCATACACTGTAAACCGCGGGTCGTCGACCCAAAACGATCCGGATCGGGGATAAAGCATTTTGGGACCGCTCGCGGTCTGCATCGCCAAGCCGTCGCCGTTTGCAGCGAACGCGAGCGCGGTCCCATCGGGCGCGGTAAACGTGCCGGTGTAGTCGGAAGCATTGGACACCGCGGTCCGTTGCAGATAGTTTCCGAGCTTGGGTGGAATCGGCGGCAGCGCCTGCCCGGCGCTTTGGGCGCGAAGGACGGCGATCGCGTACAGCACGATCGCGCACGGATGCAGCGGTGCCTCGACCAAGTTGGACATCGCCGCGACGCCGAACCCGCGCGTGACGTCATTCTCCATACACGCGGAGTAGCCGGCGATGCCGCCGGTATGGCCGACGATCGTGTCGCCGTTTTCGTCGTGCACGGCAAGACCGAACGCGTAGTGGCGGTACAACTCGGGGGCCTCTTGCAGTTCGGGCGCTTTTTCTCCGGCGAGTTTACCGTCCTTCAGTTTGTCGGGCGTCGTCCAGAGCGCATAGCTCGCCGGCGAGATGACGCGCGTGCCCGCGTCGTTCGCGCCGCCGTTCAGAATGAGCCGCATATACTTGGCCATGTCGTCAGGCGTCGAGATCACCGAACCCGCCGGATCCTCGAAATCGCCGGGAAAAGACGGCAGCAGCCGCGGATTCGGCGGCGTCAGGATGTTCGAGTCGTCGAAGACGTAGCCGAATGCGGCGTCGTCGAGCGTCTCGGGCGTAAACACTGGGCTGCTATGCGTCATGCCGAGCGCATCAAAAACTCGCGCCTGCAGTGATTCCGCCCACGGTTTCCTATCGATGGCTGCGAGTATCGCTCCGGCGGTAGCGAGACCGTCATTGGAATATGCCCAACCGGTGCCTGGCCGATACGTCGTGTGCGTAAGACGCAGCGCCGCGACGCTGTAAAGATAACCCGGAGAGAAGGAGTAGTCGCCTGGAACGCCTGCGGTATGGGAGAGCAGTTGATGCGCGTAAATGACGTCGCTCGCGGGCGAGAGTGCGAACCAGGGCAGATACTCGTGCACTGGAGCACGCGGATCGAAGCGGCCTTGGTCGTGCAGTTCCATCAGCCCAAGCGCCGTCATTCCTTTGGTGATCGAGCCGATGGGAAAGCGCGTCTGCGCGGTGACGGGCGCCTTGGCGTCCAGGTTGGCATAACCAAGCGTGAAGATGCGCAGCGTGTGCTGCCGGTCGGTGATGGCCACGGACATGCCCGGGGCTCCCTGCTCCTGCAATGCCTGCGGTGCGTAGGTTTCGATTTGGCGCAGCGCCTCGTCGATCGTCGGCCCGGCGGCTGCGGCCTTTGGCGGCTGACAGAGCGTGCCCGCGAGTGCGGCGATGAGGGCGAACGCGGCGGTTCTGCGGCGTGGCGTAAGCATACGCCGCGCTTCCGGCCGAAAACGCTCGGGTCCTAGCAGGCTCAAACAAAATATCGTCCAAGCCGCCATAATATTGTGGGAAGCACCGAGAGCCGCTTGGATGCCGTTTTCGACGAGTTCGACTCCGCGAGCGGGCCGGGCTTCGTCGCAGGCGTTTCGCGCCCGGGCGTGCCGGATTACCGCCGCGCCGGCGGGGTGATGAGCATCGAGAGCGGGGCCCGCAATACCGAGCACACGCGCATGCGCATCGGCTCGACGACCAAACAGTTTACTTGCTTTGCCGTCATGCTGCTGACGGAAGAAGGCCGCCTGCGCCTCGACGACGACATCCGCGCGCATCTCCCGGAGCTGCCGGAGTACCCGCGGCCGGTGACGATTCGCCAACTGATGACGAACACTAGCGGATTGCGCTGTTATCTCGACCTGATCGGCATTTTGGCCGGCTTCGATCGGGCAGTTTCTGGCGAGCGCGCGCGCCGGTTGCAGCTTCGTCAACGCAGCGTGAATTTTCGAGCCGGTGAACGGCTCGTCTATTGCAACGGAGGGTACTTGCTGCTCTCGCTGCTGATAGAGCGCGTGTCGGGAATGCGTTTGGGGGAGTTTTTCGCCACGCGGATCTTCGAACCGCTCGGAATGACGCGTACGACGTTCGAGCCGGACGATTCCAAACTGCGATCCGGCGCGGCGACACTGCATCAGCGCCATCCGGACGGTTCGTACCATCGAGGCGCGATCGGCCTGCCGCTGACCGGCGACGGCGCAATCGAGTCGACGGCTGAAGATCTGCTGAGGTGGCTGCGCCATATGGAGGCGCCGGTTGCCGGTCTCCCGACGACGTGGGAAACCATGCTCGCGGCGGGCAGCGATGCCGATCACGGCTACGGCTTCGGCCTGATGCACAACACCTATCGCGGCGTACCGATCGTCGAGCACGGCGGTACGGTTTTCGGAGGGCGCTGTCAAGCGCTGCGCGTGCCGGAGTACGGCATCAGCCTGGCGATTATGAGCAACGCTTCGGACGTGTTTCCATCGCAGATTGCCGAGCGCGTGCTGGACGTGCTGCTGGAAGGCCGCCTCGGACCGGGGCAGGTTGCGGCGTCTGCTGAAAGTGCATCCGCCTTCGCAGGCACGTTCTATTGCGAAGAAACGGGCGACGTCATCCGCGTTGTCGCCAAGGATGGTCGCGCATTCTTGGCAGGCGAATCCGGCGATATTCCCTTGTATGAAACGTCCAATGGCGGATTGAGGACGAACGCCGCGTCGCTTAGCGTGGTTCTCGCGGGTATCGAGCTGCGCGGCAATAACGGCTTTCGCGCGATCGACCTTCGCGAGGGCGGCCATCGTGCCGTCCTACGGCGCATCGAACCGCAGGAGGGCGTTGCGGCACTCGATCGGTGCTGCGGGGTGTACCTTAACGCCGATTGTGAAGGCAAAGCGAGAGTCGTGGATGGAACGCCGCCGCGTTTGTTGGTGCGTTCGCCATACGGCTCGGCAGCCTTTGCCCTGGAGCCGTTAAGCGGAAGCGCATGGTTGGCCAATCTTGAAGACACGTGGTTTCCCCTGCGCTTGCTGGTCGAGTTCCGAACGAGCGATGGTGCCGCGGGACTCTCGGTGAGCAGTGGGCGCACGAAGCGTTTGCACTGGCGCTCCGCGGGCGGGGCGGCCTCGCGCTCGGAATAGCGCCGCCGCCGATAGTACTTTAGTCCCGGCGTCGAGGCGAAGACCGCGTTCGTACGGAAGCGGACACTCTTCACGGCTTTGAGCTTATCG
>DASRDE010000260.1:0-2541 GCA_035652755.1 Vulcanimicrobiaceae bacterium
GGCCGGAAATTCGAGTGCTAGGGTGGTGGCACTGGGGTGTGATAGACCAAGGTCCGTCAGGCGCCGCGCGATCGGCTGCAACCCGCGCGCGGCCAGCTCCTTTCGTCGCCGGTCCTTGCGGCGTGCGCTACGCTGCGCGGCGCGATCGACGTCGGCCCCGAACCCTGGGTCGTTTTTTTTCAAAAACGACGACGACACCGTAGTCGTCGTTAGAAGATCAACACCACCATTGGGGGGAGACTGATCTAAATTCCCTAGCTGCGCGGCGCGCGCGCGAACATCTAAGGTCTCGAAAAACGAGGGCTGGTTCTCGAAGGGGGCTTTACGGTGCGGGGGCACCGCTGAACCAAGGGGCCCGGTGGGAGGCGCCTCCCCCTCCTCGCCGAATGCGATGAAACTAGTATTATGTCGCATTCGATAACGAGCGGAGGAGAGGCGTGAGCAAGGCGGAGCCCGCCGCGCAGGTGCCCGGCGCCCCGGCTGCCGTGGCCGGCGAACCGGTCGTCGATGGCTTGCTGCTGGACTTTATGGCGTATCTGCGGCTGCTCAAGCACAGGACGGAATTGACGGTCGATGCGTACGCGCGCGACTTGCACGAATTCGGCGCGTGGCTGCAGCGGCTGCCGCCCGGGACCTCGCCGATGGGCCGCGAGTATCCGCAACTGCGCACGGCGACGCACTCGGACATAAACCGGTACGTCATGCACCTGAGCGGTGCGCGCGGCTGTAAGGGGACGACGGTCCGGCGCAAGCTGTCCTCGATCAAGGCCCTCTACAAATACATGAAATACGAGCACTTGCGCGACGACAACCCGGCGGCCGATATGGCGGCGCCGCCGATCGAGCGCAAGGTGCCCAATCACCTGCCCGAGCCCGAAGTGGGCGCGCTGCTGGCAACCAAACCGCACGCCGACCGGCCCGAATGGCTGCGCATCCGCGACAACGCGATCATGGAGCTGCTCTATGCCAGCGGCATCCGGCGGGCCGAGGTCTGCAACATCAGCCTCTCGGACGCCAACATCCGCGACCGGGTCATCCAAGTCTACGGCAAGGGCCGCAAGACGCGCCTGGTGGTGATCAATCACACGACCGCCGACGCCATTTCGCGCTATCTGGCCGTGCGGCCGCAAACGCCCGATCAAGCGCTCTTCGTGGGCCGCGGCGGAAAGCGCCTGACCCCAAAGCACGTGTGGCGGATCTTCAACGACATCTACAAACTCAGCGGACTGCAGCAGCGCGTCACCCCGCACACGATGCGCCACTCGTTTGCCACGCACATGCTCGACAACGGCGTCAATCTCGAGACGGTCCGGACGCTGCTGGGCCACGAGTCGCTGGCGACGACCGGCATTTATTTAAGCACGTCGATGACGCACAAAAAGCGCGAGTACGACGAGGCGCATCCGCGCGACCGGATGAAGGACCGCTGACGCAGGCTTCTTCTTCTCTCCCGGACTTACATGCGGATGTGTATGTTGAAGGTCGCTTGGAACGGAATCTGCACGCCGATGAATCCGGTGTTGTTGTTGTTGAGCCAGAAATCGTAGGGGTACTTCATCTGGATCGGGACGGTGCCGATGATCGAGTTCGGGAAGAAGTTCCCGCCCGGCGCAAAGAAGTTTGACGGCGGCGCGGAGTACACGCAAACGCCGTTCTGGTCCCATGCATAGCCGCGCTGACCGCAGTAGTCGACCAGGTTGGTGAGCAGCAAGTCCGCCGAGATCGTCGGGCTGATGCGGTACTCCATGTTCATATTCAGCGAGATGCGCCAGGGCTGTGAAAATGCGCCCAGCGTGTCGAACTGATTTCCGTTGAACGGATCGGGCAGGAAGACGGGCAGCAGCCCGGCGTCGTTGCACGAGACCGGATCCGCGTTATGAGTCCCTGCCAGCGGGGCCGTGCACGTTTCGGGACGATATCCGGGCCACGAGAGCGGCGCACCGTAGGAGGCGCCCGAGCTGTAGCTTACGCTGGGCGTGAGCGTGATGCGATCGTGCTTGTAGTTGAGCACGAGCGTAGCGACGTGCGGCGTTTCGAAGCCGTTCTCGGCCGACCACGGGCCCGGAATGACGTCGTACGTCGTGTACGAGCCGTCGTGCGGCATCAGCGGCTGCGGCGCGGCACTCCAGTACGGATTGAGGACGGCACCGGCGGCACCGCACGGTCCGGGCGCGCCGGCCACGTAGCATTGCGACGGCGCGACGCCGCTCTGCAGCACGGGCGTGTTCGATCCGGTGTAACCGGGATAGAAGCACGGGCTGGCCGGGTTGTTGGACGGATGCGCCTGGCATTGCGACGTGTAGTCGTTGTAATCCTGAATATACGAGTTCAGGTTGTCGATGACGCTGCGGTTGGTACCGGGAAAGTCCTGGTACTTGATGCGGCTATGCGTGTAGGTATACGAGAGCTGGCCGCTCCAGCCGTCGTTGTTGAAATCGCCTTAGCGCAGCGCCACCTCGACGCCGTACGATGTCTGCTGCCCGACGTTCAAGCCCGATTCCAGACCGTTGACCGGGTCGATGAAAAAGTTCTGTAATTGAT
>DASRDE010000261.1:0-5313 GCA_035652755.1 Vulcanimicrobiaceae bacterium
GACGCACGCAGAATTCACCGGCATCACGGTGACGTCGCGGCGGGGTCAAGAGATTGCGTTCGTTCCGCGTGCGGATCTCGTGTACGACGTGCACGATCTGCTGCCGGGAAGCCGCCATCGTTTCGGCCTGCACGCACTGACAATCTACGACCCGCAGATCTGGATCGTGCACAATCGCGACGGCACGTACAACCTGCCCCCGCAGGCCAAGCGTGCAGCCTCGCCGCGCGCAGCGTCTCCGCTCGACTTCACCGCGCGGATCGTAAACGGACGCGTGACGGTCGTCGATTACACGCGCGTCCACCCCGACGCCCGGTATTTGTACCTCGATGCCGTCAACGTTGACGCCGCCGTCAATACCGCGGCCGTGACGCAGTACCGGGCCTCGCTCGCGTACCGCGAAGGATCGCGCCGCTATCCCATCGCGGGCAACGGCACGATCGACAATCGTTCGGGCGTGAACCTGCAGCATTGGGCAGCCGCGCGCGTCCCTCTGCCGCGGCTCGTGAATTACGGAACGAACAACCCGTCGCTGCACATGCTGGGCGGCGCGCTCGAATCGGTCGATCTGTGGTACTACGGGAAATTCGCCGGAACGGCGGCCGTTCGGGGCGTTAAAGTCGCGCTCGCGCAGCTGCGCACGCCGCTGCGAAACGGTGCCGGCACCATCGACGTGGGCAGCGATGCGCTCACGACCAGCAGTTTTACCGCCGATCTGAATGGAATCCCGGTACGCGTCGAAGGCGGCGTTACCAATCTGGCCCAGCCGGCGCTGCGCTTTTCCATCTTCGGCCGCGGAGAAATCGCGCGTATCACCGGCGCGGCGGCTCAAACCGCACGGCTGCCCGTTCGCGGTCAGGTCGATTTCAACGTGCTTGCCGAGGGTACCGCGAAGGCGCCGGTCGTGCTGATCGCGCTGCGATCGCCGCAGCTCGACTATCACGGAACGCTGATCGATGCCCCGAGCGCACTGGCAGCCTTCGATGGGCACGAGGCCGACGTCATTGCCGCGAGCCTGCGCTACCGCGGTCTGGATCTGAGCGGGCGCGGCCGTGTCGCGCTCGAGCGCAGGCCGCATGCGGTCGAAATGATTGCAGACGCTTCCGGGCCGAGCAACGCCGTACCGCTTGCGTCGGGGATCGTTTCGCCGATGATGCTACGCGGCTCCGTTCTGGCTACGGCCGACGACGTCCATCGCATCGACACGCTGGGCGTCCTGGAGGGCGACGGCGCGCAGCATCTGGCGGGATCCTTCCATGTCGACAGCGCCGGCGCCGGAAGCGTCGCTCCGCTGACGATCGACGAGCCGGGCCGTTCGATGTACGCGCAGATATCGCTCGACCACCCGCACGGCATCATGGGCGCGCTCGTGCATGCGCGCCATTTCAACGTCGCGCTGCGCGGCGCATCCGCGAGCATCGACGGCGACATGTATGCGGAGCAGCGCGGGCGGCTGCTGGGCATGCTCGGCAGCGCCGATCTGAGCAATGCGAGATACGGACGCATTGCGATCGACCGTGCGCGCGCGCGTTTCGGCGGGACCGTCGGCGACGTTCGCGTCTCTTCGCTGGACGCGACGGGATCTTTCGGATCGGTCACCGCCCAGGGCAGCATCTCCGGAACCAACCACCTGGCGCTCGAAGGACACTATTCGGGTTCGCTTGCGGCCCTCTCGCAGATCGCCGGCAATCTTTCGGCATCCGGGAGCGTGGATGCGCCGATCGCGCTTGTCTACGACGGGGGCCGCGCCGTCGCTCAAATTCGCGATGCGCGTTTTGCGAATGCTTCCGTGCGCGGCATTCCCGTTCGTGCGATGAGTGCGACGATCGTCACGCAAGGCAAGAACGTCTCGATCTATGCCGCGCGAGCTGCGGTCGCGTCGCACGCTCGCGCCGAGGTCGCGGGAACGCTCGGACGAGGCATGGCGGTCAGCGTCGCGGGCTTGGATATGCGCTCGCTTCATCGTGCCGGCGTACCGGTGCAATCCGGCGACGCGGATGCCGGCGCACTCATCCGCGGGCCTTTGAACGCCCCCGACGTCACCGGTTCGCTGCTGTTGCGCGATGCTGCGTACCGCGGTTATCCGCTCGACGTGCAAACCGCGATCGCGTACTCCGGAAATACGCTGCGCCTGAACGGCGGCGTCGTCGGCTTCGGACCGGCGCTCGCGACAGTCGACGGCAGCATTTCGGGCGTGCGTATCGGCGGGCCCATGAGCCCGAACTACGATCTCGACGCATCGATGCGCGCAGCGGACGCGCACGCCCTGATTTCGCTCGCGGGTCCGCGTTTGAGCGGCCAAGACGTCCAGGGCAGCATCGACGCCGCCGTTCACGTGAGCGGCGCGGGAAGCGCTCCGGCGATATCCGGTGCGCTGGCCGTGCCCGAAGGTGCGGTGCACGGATTGGCTTTCCGCGATATGCACGCAAGCCTGAACGGCACGGCCGGGGATCTGCGGATCGGCGCAGGGCATGTTGCAATCGGATCGACCAGTCTGTCGTTCTGGGCCCAAGCGGGGCGCTCCGAAATGCGGGCGGGCATCGACGCACCGCGCGCGGATCTGGCCGACTTCAACGACTACTTCGACACCGGCGACACGCTGGCCGGGCATGGTTCCGTCGCACTGACCTTCGATAAAGCCGGCGCGTCCGTCGCAACCGGCGGGAACGTCGCGCTGAGCGGGGTCCGCTTCAAACGGTACGAGATCGGCAGCGCAAATGCGGTGTGGTCGACCCGCGGCCGGACGATCGCGCTGGACGCCGGCGTCGGCGGCGCGGCCGGGCGCGCAGCGCTGGATGGGACCGTGACGCTTCCGGATTCGAGTAACCCCTTGGCATTGGCGGCAGGCGCAGATGCGAACCTCGACGCGACTGTTTCCAATCTCGATCTGGCGTCGTGGATGCCGATGCTCGGTTATAACGCGCCCGTCACCGGAAAGCTCGACGCGAACGCGTCGGTACGAGGGCGTTTCCCCGATGAAACGATTGCGGCAACCGCCGATGTGTACCGCGGAACTGTCGGGCGAATCGCGCTCCAGCGCGCTCATGTGGCATTGACCGCGCGGAAGGGCCGCGGCACGATCGACCAAGCGGTCGTGCAGATCCCGTATCTGCTGGCGAACGGATCGGGGACGTTCGGCTTGCATGCGGCGGATCCAATCGACGTCGCGGTGCGCGCCCAAAGCCCGGACATCGGCGCGCTCATGAAGACCGTTTCCGGAAAACCGCAGCCGGTGAGCGGCGCCCTGGACACGACGTTACGCGTGCAAGGCACTCGCGCCGATCCCCGTCTTACGGATTCGCTCGCCCTAACCGCGCTGCGGTACCGCAGCCTGACCATACCGCGCGTGAGCGCCGCAATCGACGCCACCCGCACGCGGATCTCGCTGCGGAACGGCCTGGTGCAATTCGCTCGCGGCAGCGTCACGGCATCCGGAGACGTTCCGATCGCGATGACGCCGCGCGTCCAATTGGACCCGGCCGATAAACCCGTACGCCTGGAGCTCTCCGCGAACAACGTCGACTTTAGCGACTTCCAAAGCGCGCTTCCCAAAGGGACGCGTCTGGCCGGGACGATGGCGGGCTCGATGCTCGTGGGCGGAACGATCGACAACCCGAGGCTCGACGGGAAGATCGCCGTGCGCAACGGCTACTTCGTGGGTCCTCTGGATCAGAACCCTATCTCGAAGATGAACGGCGCACTGGTTTTCTCGGGTACGACCGTCGCGCTGCAGGCGCTGCATGCGAACGCGGGGGCCGGTACGATTGACGTCAACGGGATCGCACGCGTACCGAACGTGCGCGACTTGCGCGCGGCGTCATTCACGGCAGCGATTGCCGCACGCGGTGCGCAGTTCAACAGTCCCCAGTACTTCCGCGGAAAGGTCGACGCGAACATCACCGCATCGCGGTCGCCGGGCGCACCCGCTGCCCTTGCGGGCACCGTGACGATTCCGAGCGCGCGCATTCCGCTCACGGCGTTCTGGAACCCGCACGCCCCCGCAGGCCCGGCCCGCAAGCTGCCGCCCGTTGCGCTCAACGTTACGGCAAACGCCGGCAACGACGTGCGCGTGCAGAGCTCGAACGTGGACGTCGGCGCGCAAGGATCGGTCATCGTGGGTGGTAACCTGGCAGCGCCCACGCTGAACGGGAACTTCGATTCAACCGGCGGGACGGTAAGCTTCTTCCGCACGTTCTCGATAGAGGATGCGGCCGTGCGCTTCGATCCCTCCAACGGGATCATGCCGTTCGTAGATGCGACTGCGACCACCGACGTGAACCAAACCTACATCGCGCTGAACGTCAACGGCTTGGCGCCGGGCAATATGCATTTGCAGTTCACGTCGGACCCGCCGTACGATTCGCAGCAGATCATGGGCCTGCTGGCAGGCGTCGGCGAACCCAGCGGCCCGGCACTGGCGGGCGCCGGAAACTTCTCGGCCAACTCTGCCGTCGAGAATCTGGCGTCGGGCGAGATCAACACGTTCTTCACCCGGCAGATGCTCGAGCCGCTCTCTGCGGAACTCGGCAGCGCGCTGGGCCTGCAGAATCTGCAATTGACGGATGATTTCCATAGCGGCTTCGGCCTGAACGCCGCCAAGGCGTTCGGCAAGCACATCACGGTCGTCTACAACGAAAGCATGGGTCAGCCTCAGCGGGAGAGCCTGAGCATCGAAGCACATCACGGAGAATCGAGCGCGTTCGATCTGCTCTTCTATCAGGTTCAATCACCGTCGGTGCTGGCATTTACGCAGAACGCGAACATGTTCGCCTTCGACAGCGGCGCGGCAGCGATGGTCAATGTCCCGAATATGGGCACCAACGGTACGAGCTTCTTATATGAACACAAGTTCTAAGGTTGCGGCCGCCGCGGCCGCTCTGCTGCTTGCCGGCGGAATCGGCTTGGCGGCCACGACACCGCGTCAGGCGCCGCCGGCGCTGGGCGGCTCAACGAGTGCGCGCGGTTTGCAGACGGTGCTGCGCGAATACGACCGGCAGATCGCCGCACTCCGCGAAACCCTCCATCCAGCCGCTTTTGCCGACACTACCGCCGCAATCGACGCTGCAACGCGCGGGCTGCGCATTCAGGTCGCGGACGCCTGCGCCGCGATCGATCGCGTGGTCGCCCAGCGCGCGGACCGGTACGCCGCGCAGCAGGATGCCGCCGTCAGCGCGATCCTCGCGTCCGGCAGCGGCGCGGCACCCAGCCGCAGCGACGTCGCGCGGGACGTGGAGGATGCCTACCGCGCCGAGTATTCCGCCCTGCGCAGCGGAGCCGACAGCGACATGAACGCCTATCAGGCGGCGGTGCAAG
>DASRDE010000262.1:0-9207 GCA_035652755.1 Vulcanimicrobiaceae bacterium
ACGTGCGGTAGCCGAACATATGCGTTGCGCTGTTGACCAGCCATGTCGAGTGATAGGCAAAGACCAGGCGCGCGAAGATGCCCCAAACGATGAAGGGCCACCCGCCGAGCGCATATAGGCCGAAGGCCAGCGCCGCTTGCAGCGGGACGTGGAGCACGTGCAGCGCCCGGTAGAACGGGTCGTTCCAGAGATCGGGACAATACTTGGCAAAATCGGAGCGCGGCGGGATATTGGGATTGGGTTTGACCAGCCACTCCATGTGTGCCCAACTGAAACCGCGGACAGTGCTGTGCGGATCGCCGTCGCCGTCCGAGTGCGCGTGGTGCACGCGATGCGTTGCGACCCACGAGATCGGATCGCCTTGAAACGCCAGCGTGCCCAGAAGAGCGGTGAAGTACTCGAGCGGTTTGCGAAGGCGCACGCTTCGGTGTGAAAGCGTGCGGTGGTAGCACAGCGTGATTCCCAGCGCCCCGGTCGCATAGGCGATTATTGCCGCAACGGCGACCGCCCACCAGGAAAAGAAGGCGGGGACGAATACGCTGAGCGCGCACACGTGAACCAGGATGAGCACAATCCCAGTCGGCCAATTCGGTCGAGCGTCTTGCATAAGCGTTACTTTGCCCACTTCCAGCCGCCTCGAAGCAGCAAAAACGTCCGGCGCTGTTGGAGGGCACCGGACGTTTTGCTGCTGCACCCGAGGAGGATACTTTCGCGTGCTACACCAAGCCGCGCGCACCACATAGGCTGGCCGCCGGGTGCGCGTCGTTCATCTCTATTGTAGCGAGAATCCGTAATAAAAGTCATGCCCTTTTCTTATCGCTCTGAAAGACTTGTACTAGCCTGCGTATTAAGGATGGAACGCTTGGCTAGAGGACTGCCAAGTACCCCCTAGGCAATGCATTCGATTCTCTTAGGGCTCGCGCTTGCCGCCCCGCAGAGCTACGACGTGCTCATCTCGGCGGGCCACGAAGGGCGTCCCGCGAGCTGTTCGCGGTTCCCTGGCCGCGCGTGCAACCTGGGCGCCTCCGGAGAGCGCGCATGGACGCCCGTCGTCGCCGACGAATCGGCGCGCCGCTTACGTGCGATGGGCTACACCGTAGCTCGCGAGCCGGCCGACTTCACCGGAGTGTACGACGTCGAGGCCGCGATCTTCATTCATTTCGACGGCAGCACGGCGGCGTGCACGAGCGGTGCCTCTATCGGCTATCGCGGCGTGGCCTCGAGAAATGCCGCGCGGCTGTGGCGGCGGACCTATGCCGCCGTCTTTCCGTTTCGATTTCAGCCCGACGACTTTACGCAGGGCCTGCGCGACTATTACGGCTTTCGCGCCGTGCGTGCGCGAAAAGGTGCGCTCGTTCTGGAGCTGGGCGAGCTGACGTGCCCGGCGCAGCGGCGCTGGCTCGCGCCCAGGCTGCATCGAATCGGCGATCTTATCGCCGCGTTCGTGCGCCGGCTCATCGGCACGCGCTGAGGGTTTCTAGGGACCGCTCACCGCCGGGATGAACACGCCCGCATGAAACGATTCGCCCGTCTTTTTTCAGGCGCGCTCGCATGCGCCGTCATCATGCCCGCGGCGCTGCCCGTCCGGGCGCAAACACCCGCACTCGTCGGCTGGTCGGCCGGACCGGCGGTCGCCCAAGAGTTGCAGTACGAACGCACCATGATGAGCGTTCCGAGCGCTGCAAATGCGCTGGACATCGAACGCCACCTTTCGTCGGTTCCCCACCGGGCAGGTTCGGCTGCCGACGTCGCCACGGCCGCGTACGTGCGCGATCGTCTGCAAAAGGACGGCTTCACGACGAAATTCGTCAAGTATCAGGTCTGGTTCACCGGACCGATCTCGCAATCGCTCGAAATGGTCGGCCCGCGGCATCGCGTTTTCGACCTCCTCGAAGGCACGCCCGGCGCGCATACCAAGTGGGAGAAGATGGCGGGGCCGCCGTTTCTGGAAAATTCGGGGGACGGCGACGTCACCGGACCGGTTTATTACGTAAACACGGCGGCAAAGGACGACCTGGCCGAACTCGACGCCCAACACGTCAACCTGCGCGGGGCCGTTGCCATCGTTCGGCTTTCCCCTCCGGGCGGAGGCCTCTTGGGACGCGGATTCGATCCGAAATACAGTGCGTACGATGAATTGCGCAAGCGCGGCGTCGCGGCGGTGCTCGAGTTCATGGATCCCGCAACGCAGGGTTACGGCGGCGGTTCGATGTGGCCGGCCGGAAACTACAAGAACGTGAACATGGCCGAGCGCATGGGCGGCCTGAGCCCGGGCAGCTTCGTCAACTCGCCGCCCGGCGATCCGACCATGCCCGGCAAAGCTCCCATCGTCGGCGCGGCGCATCTGCCGTACGATCGCGTTCCGCATGCAACGATTCCCGAGCTCAGCATCACGATGAACGTCGCGCGCTCGCTGCTTTCGGGTCTGGGCGGACCGATCGAAGGAACGGATTGGCATCCGATGTTCGAATTCGTTCAGCACGTCGGCGACGGTTCGGAAAAGGTGCGCGTTCGCACCCAGTTCACCCGACACTTGGTCACGATTTACAACGTGCTGGGCGAGATTAAAGGCTCGGCGCAACCCGACTCGATCGTTATGATCGGCTCGCATCGAGACGCGATGACGTTCGGCGCGATCGACCCCGGGAGCGGCACGACGGTCATGATGCAGGACGCCGACGCCTTTCACAAGTTGATGGCGCAGGGCTGGCGTCCGAAACGGACCATTCAGATCATGAGCTGGGACGGACACGAGCTTGGGCTATACGGCTCCGCATCGTATATCTACGAGAACGGCCCGCAGCTGCGCAGCCACGTCTTTCAGTACATCAACACCGATCAGCTCACGACGGGTAACCCGTTCGTCATCAGCGCTTCGCCGGGACTCTACGCATTCATGAAACAAATCGCGGACGTGGTGCCGGGCCCCGACGGCGCAATGCTCGGCGCGCGCGACCAAACTAAACGCCCGCTGCTCAATCCGATATCCGGCGGCTCCGACCATCAAAATTTCGCATACATCCTCGGCGTCCCGAGCACGTCGAACGGCTTTTACGGGTTCTTCGGCGCGCACCACACCGCCGAAGACAACCTCGATGGCCTGCGAACGTACGATCCCGGATTGAAGGAGGCCGTCGCTTGCGCTCAGGTCACCGGCATTCAGGCCATGCGCGCGGCCGGAGCGACGGTGTCGCCGCTGCGCATCGCGGAGATCCCGCAGCAGCTGCTCAAGGATCTGCCCATGGTTGCGGGCGCAACGATGGGCAAGGCAAATCTCGCTCCGCTTACCGCGGCCTTGACGTCGTATGCAGCCGCTGCCAAAGCGCTCGACGATCAGATGGCCAAAGCCGAGGCGGCGGGCGATTCCAATACGATGATCGCACTGGCGGCAAAGGAGCAAGCTGCGCGCGACGCGTTCTTTGCGCCCGACGGTTTGGCCCTGAATAAGTACTACCACACCTTCGATCGCATCTTCGTAAGCTATCCGGAGGTGCTCTTCGCGGGCAACGACCCCGCCGCGGTGCAAGCGGCAATCGATCGTGCGGCCTCGGCCGCCAAGAACGCCGCCGCCGCGCTCGGCACGGCGGCGGCATCGGCGCCCGCGGCTACGCAGCCGCAGGCGAGATAAGGCCCAAACGCTCGAGGCGCTGGCGCACGCCATTGTTCGTCCGGCCGAAGAGCAGCGCGAGATCCGTTACGGAGTTGCCGGCGGCGAACAGCCGCCGCAACTCCTCGTCATCCTCCGCGCTCCACATTTTGCCGGCGTTGGGGGAGGTTTCGCGCAGCTTCGCGTACGGGCTCGGACGCTTGGCGGGAAGTTGCTGCAGCTCGGCGAGCACGTCTTCGATGCGCGTGCAGAGGCAATCCAGCTTGACGAGCGTTGCGTCGATGTCCACGGTCACACCCTTTCTCGATGAGAAGAAGAATGCTGTAACGATAGCAGCGCGTTGTGCCATACGCCTGTCACGTTGACGGAGGATCGTTATGAAATTCGCCATGATTCTGCTGGCTGCGCTCTTCGTGCGGATCGAGACCACCGCGGGATCGATCGTCGTGCAGCTCGACTCGGCGCATGCGCCGATCACCGCCAAGAACTTCTTGCGCTACGTCGACGCGCATAAGTACGACGGCGCCTCGTTCTACCGCGTCGTGCGTCCCGGAAATCAATCTCCGCACCGCCCGATTCAAGTCATCCAAGGCGGCCTTGACGTGGAACGCTTTGGTCCCTACGGGCCGATTGCGCTCGAACCGACCAGCCGGACGGGCCTGCACAATTCCGCCGGCACGATCGCGATCGCGCGCGACAAGCCGCCGAACACCGGCAGCTCGGAGTTCTTCATTAATATGGTGGACGATCCGCTGCTCGATGCGCAGCACAGCCCGGACCATTTCGGGTATGCCGTCTTCGGCCGAGTAGTGCGGGGCATGGACGTCGCGCGCCGGATTCACCGCTCGCATGCGAACGGTCAGCGGCTTGCGCCTCCGATACGAATCCTCCGAATGGTCCGCGTGCGTATCTGACGCGGCGCGCCGGCCGGAAAAGCGGCGGGTTTACGCCGTCTTTACCGGAGTTTGCTTTTCCCCAGCGCAAAGGCGAGGTGCGCGGGGCGCGTACCTTGGTAGAATAGCGGCATGATACGCCCCGTCGCCGCGGATGGCCGGATCGAAACCGGCGGTCCGTTCACGCCGATTGCGCGGCCTCGGGTAGTCGAGCGCATCGCCGCTGCGGCCGCACAGCGTATCGCGCTCATCCTTGCGCCTGCAGGCTACGGAAAGTCGGTGGCGCTGCGCCAGTATCTCGAGACCGCAGGCGAGCCGGTCCTGCGATACGACGTGCATCCGGATCACAATTCGCTCCTCGCGTTCGCGCGCGGCTTCGCGGATGCGGCCACCGGTATCGCGCCGGACGCGCGGCGCTCGCTTTCGAACGCTTTTCAGAAGAGCCGGACGTCGCCCACGCCGGGTGCGGATCTGGCGATGTGGTTCCACGCGCACGTTAAGCCGTTTACCGGCATCATTGCGATCGACGACCTGCACTTCGCCGAAGCGGATCCGGAGATTTCCAAATTTCTCGTCTCGCTGATCGAGCGCACCAAGGGACGCATCAAATGGATCATCGCCTCCCGATCCGCGCTGGATCTTCCGGTCGGTTCGTGGCTGGCCTACGGCGAGATGGATCTCAATATCGACGAGCAGGACCTGCGTTTTACGATTGATGAGGCGCTTCAAGCGGCAAAGGCGACGCGCGTCGGCGTACGCAGCGAAGAACTCGAACAGATCCTTTCGATGACCGAGGGCTGGGCGACCGCCCTGAGTTTCGCGCTTCGTACGTCGACGCGATCGGTCGATCTGCGGAATATTACCGCGACGACCCGCGAAATGGTCTACCGCTATCTGGCCGAGCAGGTGTACCGCTCGCTCGGGGCCGGCGAGCGCGAGCTGCTGCACCTGATCGCTTATCTGCCCACAGTCGACGTCGAAGTGTTGCGCGCAGCCGGATACCCGAAAGCCAAGGCAGTCGTGGAGGCCTTGCGGGATCGCGTCGCATTCATCTATCCCGATCGGCCTGGCGTGTATCGTTGTCACGATCTCTTCGGCGACTTTTTACGGCACGAAGTCGAGCTCGAAGGTGACGACGCCGTTACCGCGGTGCGCCTGACGGCAGCGCGTGCGCTCGAGAGCGCGGCCAACACCTCGGCGGCACTCCGTCTGTACGCGGACGCAAAATCGGACGCCGACGTCCTTCGCGTTCTCGATTCCTGCGGTTTCGCCCTGATGGAACAGGCTCACGCGGACGTCGTGCATGCCGCCGTCGATGCCCTTTCGCCGCAGGTGCGCGCGGAAAACGCACTCGTTCTTGGACTTCGCGGCCTTCACGAGTGGGAGAACGGCCGGTTCGACCGCGCCGAATCGCTCCTGCGCCGGGGAATCGAGGCCGCGCAAGATCGGTCGCTTGCAGCGGAACTCTCGATACGGCTGGCTCTGGTGCTGATCAACCAGGGCCGGGACTGCATCGATTTGCTCGAGCCGCTGCTCGAAGGCGATCTGCCCGAATCCTATCGCGGATCGGCGATCGCGCTCCTCGCTGCCGCTTACGCCTATGCGAGCCGGAACCAGGAGGCGCAGCGCGCGATCGACCAAGCCGAGGAGCTCTGCGGCCGTATCGAATCGGATGAACTTCGCACCAAGATTTACCAGCGTATCGGCAGTGCTGCGCTTCTAATGCACGTTCCGCAAGAGCGCGTGTACGCATTGCTCGGGCGCGCGCAAGCCCTCGCCCAGGAGACAGCGCTCTTCGGCATGGCGGCCAACGCGCTCAGCGGCATGGCCAACGTGAGCCTCTTCTACGAAGAAGATGCGTCCAAGTGTTCGTGGTACGCGCAGCAGGCACTCACCGCGGCGATGAAAGCCGGCGAACGCTTTCCCATGCAGACGGCGCTGCTCCAGATGATCAACGTCGAGGTGAGGCGCGGCAATGCCGAACGCCTCGAAACGCTGCAGCGGCAGTTCACGTCGACCGCGACGACGGACGCGGTCCGCATGTCCTACATCATGCCGGTGCGTGCCGCAGTCGCTGCTTGGAACGGCGATTTCGACGACGCGTACCGGCTGCAGTCGATGGGGGATCCGGGGTTTTTTGCATTCGATCGCGTCTTTGCATGGTCGCTTCTGGCGCTTTATGCCATCGGCAGCGGAAAGCGCGACCGCGCCCTCGAGCTCGTGGCGAAAACCATTCCCGAAATCGAGCAGAACGAGTACCCGCACCTGTTCGGCCGGCGCCAAGCGGAGATCGCGCGGGCGATCTGCGCCTGCGTCGAAGCCTTCGCCGGGCGTCTGACCAACGCGAATCGCATCCTTCAGCGCAAACCGGCCGTCGACGGCGCTTCGGTGGAAGCGATGCGCGAAGCGGCAACCGCGATCTGGCGCGCGGTGAAAAAGCCGGTGCTGCGCGACGACGCAATGGACGCGCTCTCCCAGGTTCGGGCTGTCGGATGGGGCGGCATCGGGCGAATCCTGGAGCGCGCTTTGGCCGGGGTTCAGCCCGCGGGCGCGGCAAGCGTGGAATCGCCGCTGACCAAAGCCGAGCTGCACGTGCTCGAACGCCTGGCCGAGGGCCATAGTCCCAAAGACATCGCCGAAGAACTAGGCCGAAGCATTTACACGATCCAAGCTCACGTTCAAAACGTCATCAAGAAGTTGGGCTGCAGCGGGCGTCAGGAAGCCCTGAGCGTGGCCCGGAAGCGCGGCTTCATCGCCTAGACCCGCCCCTCACTAGTGCGGCTTTTAAAACCGTCTAGTGAAATTTAGCGAGAGACCCCGGCCGCCGGCGCGGCTACCCTTGAGATATCAATCCGCCTTTATCTCAAGGAGCTCTTCGCATGTTGACTCTCGCCGTCGTCGCCGCCATCGCCGTTACCGTCGCCATCGTCAACCCGCCCAATCCAATCGGTTAAGCAACGGTTCAGTGACGCTCTCCTCCGCTGCCCTTACGCTGGGCAAACACGTGCGCCGGCTCACGCCGCAGGTCATCGAACACCTGCACGATCCGAGTTTGATGTCGGATCCGGCGCTCGAATCGTCGGTGGAACTGATTTTGGATCGTCTGTGTCTTTCGACGCAGCTCTCCAAACCGGTCGGCTTGGCGACGTGGGCGATACGGGAGGGCCGCAGAATCGGGCCGGCGCGCACGCTCGAGCTGGCCGATGCCGCGGCGCACGTGCTTGCGGGCGAGGCACAGCACCTGGACGTCGACCAAAGCCGCCTGCTGGCGTTCCTCGAGACGCTGCGTGTCGAAATCCATTCGGCGATCGTCGCACTCAACCATGAAGAGTCGTCGCATCCCCGCGAAAGGCCCGCTGCCGAAACGTCGCAAGCGTTGCTTGCGATGCTCAGCGAACGCGATGCCGTAACGTGCGCGCATTCCAAAGCGACGGCGGAGTGGGCGCGGCGCCTGTGCACCTCGATGGGTTTGCCGCGCGAACAGAGCGAGTTCATCGAACTGTGCGCGACGCTTCACGACATCGGGCAGGTCGGGACGCCGGACGAGATTCTTCTCAAGCCGGGGCCGCTCAGCGCGCAAGAGTGGGATGTCGTGCGCGAACACTGCGCCGCCGGCCAACGCATTCTCAATCAAATTCCTTCGCTCTCGCGCTGCGGCATCACGATACGCGCGCATCACGAGCGTTGGGACGGGCTCGGTTATCCGGATGGTCTTGCGGGTGAGAACATTCCGTTCGAGGCGCGGGTCCTCGCGGTCGTGGACGCCTTCCACGCCATGATCAGCGATCGGCCGTATCGCCGCGCGATCGCGCCGCGCCGAGCCCTCGATATTTTGCAAGCCGGCAGGGGTTCCCAATGGGACCCGGTCGTGGTCGATGCGATGACCGGCTTGTTCGAACGCGCGGGCCGGGGCCGCGCAGCGACCGCGCACAGCGCGTAAAAGCTCCCATACTGGGTCGTGGGCAAAAGGCGCGCCTTGGGCGCGCCTTTTATTTTCGAGAAATGCCATACAGGTGGCACGTGCCGGGTCCACACTGCGGACATGGACTACATCATCGGAGCCGGGGCGATCCTCGAGAGCGGCGAGCAGGCGACGATTACGCCCGCGACCCTGCACGCCCGGGTTGAACCGGCGCTGGCAGGCCGGGTCGTCGTCGCGGCCGTCGATTTCGAGTCGACCTCTCCGTCGTCGCTGCAGCGCCTGATGCTCCTCGTTCAAGGATGGGACGCCGCGACGTTCCGGTCGAGCGTCTCGCAGGCGCTGTTGGAACGGCGCGAGTGCGAGCTCGCCGACGTATTCCTGGTGCTGGCGCAGGCCGCAAACGTTTGCGAGGTTCACGTCTTCGCCCATTGGCTGCCGGACGAGGTGACGTGCGCGCGTCTAGCCCAGTCGGGCATCAGTTTGGTAGCCCACCCGCTCGAAAGCATCGAGGCCGCAGCGCTCGTTTGCGGGCAGCGGTGCCGACGCTGGCACGCAGCCTAGCGGCCGGAGTCCGGCACAGCACGCTCCCAGGGTGACGGGGGACGATCCCCCGTAGAACATGTACGCCATGCAGCCTGCCCGCGTCGCCGTCGTCGACGACGACCGCTTCGTAAGAGAGATGCTCGAGCTCGGCCTGGGCCGCGAGGGATTCATCGTCCAGACGGCCTCGGACGGCGCCTCGGCGCTGGAGCTGGTCAAACGCTTCGATCCGGAAGTCATCGTCT
>DASRDE010000263.1:0-22230 GCA_035652755.1 Vulcanimicrobiaceae bacterium
CGCCGAAGCGACCGAAAACGCCGTCAAGATCGCGCGCGAGCATACGCGGCGGCCGGCCGTCGTCGCATTTCAATACGGTTACCACGGACGCACGCTGCTCGCGCTGTCGATGACGGGAAAGAACGCGCCGTACAAACAGCACTTCGGACCGTACTGCAGCGAGATCTATCACGCACCGTATCCGCACGAACTGCGCGGCTGGAGCGTCGAGCGCGCGCTCGCCGCGCTCGAAGATCTCTTCGTCACGCAAGTCTCGCCCGATCGAGTAGCTGCGATCATCATCGAGCCCGTGCTCGGTGAAGGCGGTTTCATTCCGGCGCCGCCGCGCTTTTTGCAGGAGCTGCGCCGCATCTGCGATCGCGAAGGCATCGTCCTGATCTGCGACGAGGTGCAAACGGGCTTCGGCCGCACGGGCACGTTCTTTGCCGTCGAGCATGCCGGCATCAAACCCGATCTGATCACGGTAGCAAAATCATTGGCTGGCGGATTGCCGCTCTCGGCGGTGGTCGGAAAGGCCGCGATCGTCGATGCGGTCGCGCCCGGGGGCTTGGGCGGCACGTACGCCGGCAATCCGATTGCGTGCGCCGCGGCGCTGGCGACGTTCGAAATCATGGACGGCGCATTTTTCGCGCGCGCCCGCGAGATCGGAGAGCGCATCTTCGCCGAACTGAACGCGTTGAAGGCGCGCTTCGACGCGATAGTGGAAGTACGCGGTCTGGGGGCCATGGCCGCCATGGAACTCGACGACGCGCGCGCCTGCGAGCGCATTTCCGCGCACGCCCGCGATGCCGGCTTGCTGCTGCTGCTGGCAGGAAAGGGCAACGTCATCCGGATTCTCGTGCCGCTGGTCGTCAGCGACGCCGACTTGCAGACGGCGTTCGCCATCCTCGCGCGCAGCTGCGAGGCCGTTCTCTCTGCTCGAAAGGATCAATAAAATTAGTGAGCGTTCGTTTCAAGAGGTCTACGCCTATACGTCGGGCGTTCTAGAACTCATCGCCAAGCCGGAGATCACCGCGGATGATGCCGCGTGGATCACGCGCGAAACCGTGGAATCATTCCGCGAGCACGTCAATCCGGGTTTTTTGGAGTACCGTAAGGCCACGTCGGTCGACGGCGCATCCGCAGTGGTCGAATGGGCCGATGCCGGACCGAATTCGTACCGCGACGTGAACGGAAAAGAGTACATCGACTGCCTGGGCGGGTTCGGCATCTTCAACGTCGGCCATCAGCATCCCAAAGTGGTTAAAGCCGTGACCGATCAGATGCGCCGTCAGCCGCTGCACAGTCAGGATCTGCTCGATCCGCTGCGCGCGATGCTGGCCAAGACGCTGGCGATGGTCACGCCCGGCAACCTGGAGTATGCGTTCTTCTGCAACAGCGGCACCGAGGCGGTCGAAGGCGCGCTCAAACTCGCGCGCATCCGGGATCCGAAGAAACAAACGATCGTTGCCGCCACCAAAGGTTTTCACGGAAAGAGCTACGGCTCGCTCTCGGCCAGCGCAAAAGCGGAGTTCCGCCGGCCGTTCGGGCCGATGCTGCCGAACATCGAACACGTGCCGTTCAACGATCTGCCCGCGCTGCGCGACATGTTCTCGTCGTGCAAGGCCGTCGGCGAAGACGTGGGCGCGGTCATCCTCGAACCGATCCAGGGCGAGGGCGGCGTGAACATCCCTTCGGACGATTACCTGCCCGGCGTGCGCGCGCTCTGCAACGAGTTCGGTGCGCTGCTCATTTTAGACGAGGTGCAGACCGGCATGGGACGCACCGGCAAGATGTTTGCCTGCGACCACTGGGGCGTCGTACCGGACATTATGTGCTTGGCAAAAGCGTTCGGCGGGGGCGTGATGCCCGCGGGGGCGGTCGTCGGGACGCGCGACGTTTTTGCCAGCATCTTCACCAACCCGTTTCTCCACACGACGACGTTCGGCGGCAATCCGCTTGCCTGTGCTGCGGCGCTGGCGTGCATCAACGTCATCATCGAAGAACGCTTGGCCGAGCGCGCCGCGCTCATGGGCGTGCACATGCTCGAAGGCCTTCGCCGCGCGGTTGCCGGCCACGAAGATCTCGTCGTCGACGTGCGCGGCAAGGGATTGCTGATGGCACTGGAATTCGTCGACGACCAAACGGGTTTCGCGCTCGGCAAACAGATGCTCGACCGCGGTGTTCTGGTCTCGGGTACGCTCGTGAACGCACGCGTGGTGCGCTTCGAGCCGCCGCTGACCATCGAGCAGGCGCAGGCCGATTACGTCTGCGGCGCGCTCGCCGACTCTCTCCGTTCGCTCAAAGCCGCTCCCGCCGCGAGGTAATCATGCAAACGCTCGACCCAACGGTCTCTTCCGACGACATCCTGCGCAATCTCACGCGCTCGGGAAACAACACGCTGCTCATGTACATCGACGGCCGCTGGTGCGACGCGTCGGACGGGGGCACGCGCACCCTGGTCAATCCGTCGAACGATCGACCCATCGGCGCGGTAGCGGAGGCCACGCGCGAGGACGCCGAGCGCGCGATCGCCAGTGCGCACGCGGCATTTTACGACGGACCGTGGCGCGACGTGACGGCGCTGGATCGGGCGCGCCTGCTCCTGCGCCTTGCGGACAAGATCGAAGAGCACGGCACCGAGTTCGCGCGCATCGACACGCTCAACAACGGCAAGCCGCTGCGCGAAACCGAGTTCGACGTGACCGATGCCGCCAATTGCTTCCGGTATTACGCGGGCCTCGCGACCAAAGCGACGGGGCAGACCTTCGAAGTGCCGGCGCCGTCCCAAACGTTCGTCGTGCGCGAGCCGATCGGCGTCTGCGGCCAAATCATTCC
Organism: Vulcanimicrobiaceae bacterium; assembly: GCA_035652755.1. GTDB lineage: Bacteria > Vulcanimicrobiota > Vulcanimicrobiia > Vulcanimicrobiales > Vulcanimicrobiaceae > DASRDE01. Next base: position 2,818 of record DASRDE010000263.1, read on the forward strand.
GTGGAACTACCCGCTGCTGATGGCGGTGTGGAAACTGGCGCCGGCGCTGGCGGCCGGGAACACGTGCGTGCTCAAGCCCTCTGAACTGACGCCGCTCTCCGCGCTGCGCTTGGCAACGCTGTTCGAAGAGCTCGAGTTTCCCGCCGGAGTCGTAAACGTCGTTACGGGCGCGGGAGCAACGGCAGGCGCGGCGATCGCCGAGAGCCACCTGGTCGACAAGGTCGCATTCACGGGAGGCACCGTAACCGGACGATCGATCATGCGCGCCGCAACCGGCAACCTCAAGAAGATCTCGCTCGAACTGGGCGGCAAATCGCCCAACGTCGTATTCGCCGACGCCGACTTCGACACGGCGGTCGATTACGCGCTCTTCGGGATCTACGCCAATGCCGGGCAAGTGTGCTCGGCGGGTTCGCGCCTGATCCTGCAAGAGCCGATCTACGATCGCTTCATGGAACGCTTGGTCGAGCGCGCCAAGAAGATTCGCGTGGGCGACGGCTTCGATCCGCGCACGGAGATGGGGCCGCTGATCTCGCGCGCGCACACCGAGAAAGTGCAGCAGTACATTGCCATCGGGCGCGAAGAAGGCGCGCGCATGGAGTGCGGCGGCAACCGCATCGGCGAGAGCGGATGCTTTATCGAACCCACGATCTTCACGCACACGGATCCCAAGATGCGCATCGTGCAAGAGGAGATCTTCGGACCTGTGCTCGTCGTTCAGACGTTTAAGACTGAAGAGGAAGCGATCGCCGTCGCCAACGACACGATCTACGGTCTGGCCGGGGCCGTCTTTACGGAGGACATCGCCAAGGCGCACCGGTTCATCCGCAAGCTCCGCGCCGGGATTACCTGGATCAACACGTATCATCCGACGTACAACGAAGCGCCGTGGGGCGGCTACAAGCAATCCGGCATCGGGCGCGAGCTGGGAACGTACGGCTACGAGGCATATACGGAGGTCAAACAGATCAACGTCAACCTCGCGGTCGAGCCCTCGGGATGGTTCGGCGAGTGATTCTCACAGCTAAGCGCACGTCGCGCGTCCTCACGCCGTGGGTTGCGCAAGCCGGCCGGAACGTGCCCGAGATCGTCCGCGGCGAACGATCGTTTCTCTTCGACGAGAACGGGAAACGGTACGTCGACTTTTCGGCGGGACTCGTCGCCGTCAATCTCGGCCACGCGCACCCGGGCGTGGCCGCCGCGATTGCAGAGCAAGCATCAAAGATCTGCTACGTCGCGCCGAGCCTGGGAAACGACCAACGTGAAGCGCTGGCCGATGCAATCGCGGCAATCGCGCCGTGGAGTGAAGGCTGCCGCGTCTTCTTCACGGCCGGCGGCGGCGAAGCGAACGAAGACGCGATCAAGATCGCGCGCACGCTGACCGGACGGCACAAAGTCCTCACGGCGTATCGTTCGTTTCACGGCTCCGCGCCCGGCGCCGGAACGCTTACCGGTGAGAACCGCCGGTGGCCGAACGAGCCGGGCATCCCCGGCGTCGTGCGTTTCTTCGCGCCGTTTCCGTACCGCAGCCCATTCTACACCAGGGATGCGGCCGAAGAGACGCAGCGCGCGCTCTCGCATCTCGAAGACGTCATCCTGTACGAGGGGCGCGACCGCATCGCAGCGCTGCTGATCGAGCCGATCGTCGGATCGAACGGCGTCGTGCTCTATCCGGACGGATACCTCGCGGGCCTTCGCGAGCTCTGCGATCGGTACGGCATTCTGCTGGTGTTCGACGAGGTGATGACGGGGTTCGGGCGCACCGGCAAACCGTTCGCGGCGCAGCGCTTCGACGTAATCCCGGATCTCTTCACCTTCGCCAAAGGCGTCACGTCGGCGTACGTGCCGCTGGGCGGCGTTGCCGTGCGGGAATCGCTCGCGAGCACGTTCGACGCGACGCCGTTACCGTGCGGGCACACGTTCTCGGGCCATCCGCTGGCGATGGCCGCCGGCGTTGCATCGCTCGAGACGTATCGTGAGGTTTTTCCGCGCGTTCCCGCGCTCGAACGCTCGCTGCGCGAGCAGCTGCTCCAACTGCAAACCCGCCATCCGTCGATCGGCGAAGTGCGCGGCACCGGAGCCTTCTTCGCGCTCGAACTGGTCAAAGATCGGCAGACGCGCGAACCGATCGTCGAATGGCAGGGAAAACAGGCGCTCGGGGCATTTCTTGCCGATTTGCTCGATCGCGGCGTGTACGTCTATGCGCGGTTCAACACCGTCATCATCGCGCCGCCGCTCGTTATCGAACCCGATGAGATCGCGCAGGCAATCGAAGGGTTCGACGGCGCGCTCACGACGCTGGAAAAGGGAGCCTGAAGCATGACGGCAGTGATGGAAACGCTGGAGGTTCGCGATCCGGCGACCGGCGAGATCATCGCCAACCTGCGCGCCGCGAGCGCGCAGGAGTGTGCCTGGGCAGTGCGCGGCGCCGCGGATGCGTTTGCGTCCTGGTCCGCAACGCCCGTGGTCGAACGCGCGCGGCTGCTCTTCCGGTATGCCGATGCGCTCGAACGCCGCTTCGAAGAACTGGCCGTCTCGGTTTCGCGCGAAAACGGCAAGACGATCGCCGACGCGCGGGCGGAGGTGCGCCGCGGAATCGAAGCCGTGGAGTTTGCCTGCGGCATGCCGTCTCTGATGATGGGCGACGCGCTGCCGAACGTCGCGCGCGGCATCGACTCGAACAGCGTGCGCTACCCGCTCGGCGTCTGCGTGGGCATCACGCCGTTCAACTTTCCGGCCATGATTCCGTTGTGGATGATGCCGATTGCCATCGCCGCCGGGAATACGTTCGTCCTCAAACCGTCGCCGCAGACGCCGGTGACGGCCGATCTGCTCCACGCGATCGCGCAAGAGTGCAAGTTTCCGCAGCACGTCTTCAGCGTGGTACACGGCGGTGCAAACGCCGTCGAATCGCTCATCGAGCAGCCCGAAGTCCAAGCCGTTTCGTTCGTGGGATCGTCGACGGTCGCACGTATCGTGCAGCAGCTGGCGGTCAAACACCACAAGCGCGTGCAAGCACTGGGCGGCGCGAAGAACTACTTGATCGTCATGCCGGATGCAGCGGACGAGCAGACGCTTTCGGCGGTGATGTCGTCCGCCTTCGGCGGCGCGGGGCAGCGCTGCCTGGCCGGATCCGTCGTCGTTACGGTCGGCGACGCGGGACGCACGTTCGTGCCGATGCTCGTGGATGCTGCGCGCGGTTTGCGCTTGGGCCGCGGCATCGATGCCGACGTCGACATGGGGCCGGTCATCAGCCGTCAAGCCCGCGAGCGCATCGAAGGCTACGTCGCGCGCGCGAAAGCGTCGGGCGCGAAGGTGCTGCTCGACGGAGGCGACGCTCCGCGCGACGGCAGTTTCCTTCGGCCGGTGATCTTCGACGGCGTCAGCGCGGAAAGCGAACTGGCGACCGAGGAGATCTTTGGGCCAGTCGTTGCTATCGTTCACGCCGAAAATCTGGATGAAGCGATCGCGACCGCGAACCGTTCGCGGTACGGCAACGCTTCTTCGATCTTCACGCGCGACGGCGGCAGCGCGAGAGAGTTCGCGCAACGCATCGCGGTCGGGATGGCCGGAATTAACATCGGCGTCGCCGCGCCGATGGCGTTCTTCCCGTTCGGCGGGGTCAAGGAATCGATCTTCGGCGATCTCCGCTGCCACGGCAAGGACGCGGTCGCGTTCTACACGCAGCAGCGCGTCGTGATCTCGCGCTGGCCGTCCTAACGCGCCGGCGCGCAGAGCGAGGCTTGGGGTGGCAAAACTTATTTTCGCGATGAATCAATCGCTCGACGGGTATGTCGCGGCGGCGGACGGCGCGCTGGATCCGCTGCCCCCGCCCGGCGAGGCGCTTTTTCGTCACTTCGTCGAGTTCGAGCGCGGTTTGGCGTGCGTTCTGTACGGCCGCCGCATCTACGAAGTGATGCGCTACTGGGACGAAGACCGGCCCGACTGGACCGCCGACGAGCGCGAGTTTGCGGCGGCGTGGCGCGCGCATCCGAAGTGGGTCGTGTCGCGGTCGGCACCGCCGCTCGGGCCGAACGCCGCGCTCGCCGAGCTCGACCTCGAAGCATTCGTCCGGGGCTTAAAGTCCGAAACGGCGGGCGTTATCGCCGTCGCGGGGCCGCAGTTGGCCGGCAGCCTGACCAATATGCGTCTCATCGACGAATATCATCTGTACTTTCGTCCCGTAGCGCTCGGCGCGGGCACGCCGTACTTTGCGCAAGATCCCGGGCAGCTGCGTCTGTTGGGCGCCGATCTCATCGGCGAGGACACCGTGCGATTGCGGTACGAACCGGCCGGATAGCGCCGGCTGCGTCACAGCACGGTTCCCTGCTGCGATTGACGAAGACGAACACCGTGCATCGTCTTTTTCTTCCGCTCTTATGCGCAGCGATTCTGACCGCGCCTGCTGCCGGCGCGCCCGCGCCGGTCGCATTTCTGTGCGATGCCGCGCATACCGGCGTCTGCCCACAAACGGAGATCGCCGCGCAGCCCAAACCGCTCTGGCGCTTCTTTACCGATCGTCTGAACCGCTCGACTCCGGCGTACCACGACGGCGTGCTCTTCGTCGGCAGCAACAGCGGCATGTTCTACGCGCTGGATGCCGGTACGGGGCGTCCGCGATGGAGTTTCGCGGCGCACGAACCTGTGGCGTCCTCGCCCGCGGTGAGCGGCGGCCGCGTCTATTTTGCCGCGGCTCGGACGCTGTACGCGCTCGACGAACGGAACGGACGCCCGGTGTGGCGTCACGCGTTCGGCCCGGATCTGCCCCATCCCGGACACCAATGGGATTTTTTCCAATCCTCTCCGACCGTCGTCGGGTCCAGGCTCTTCGTCGGATCGGGTGACGGCAGCATCGATGCTTTTGATGCCGCGACCGGACGAGCCATTTGGAAGTATCGCACCGGCGGGCGCGTGCGATTGACGCCCGCAGTATGGGACGGCGCCGTGTACGCGGGAAGTTTCGACGGCGCCGTGTACGCGTTGAACGCGCAAACGGGCGCGCTGCTGTGGCGATTCAAGACCGCGGGCAATCCCGATTTTCCGATCGGTGAGGTGCAATCGTCGCCCAGCATCGACGGCGGCACCGCGTTTTTCGGCAGCCGCGACGGGTTCTTATATGCGGTAGACGCGCGGACCGGCACCAAGAAGTGGAGCGTAGACGAAAACGAGTCGTGGGTCATCTCGAGTCCGGCGGTCCAAGGCGGCATCGTCTATTACGGAAGCTCCGACGGCAACGCGCTGCGCGCGGTGGACGAAGCCACCGGCGCGCGCAAGTGGAGTTACGACGCGCAGGGACGCGTCTGGTCATCGCCGGTGCTCGTGGGCGGCCGCGCCTTCATCGGGGCGGGCGACGGCGAAGTCTGGATCGTCGATGCGGCCACGGGCAAGATGAGCGGATACCTGGATAGCGAGGGGACCATCTACTCGTCGGTGTGCGTCGCAAACGGGAGCGTGTTCTATACGAGCGACGACGGCTACGTGTACGCCGCTCGCTAGACCTGTCGAAAAGGGGCCGCCCCGTTCGACGTGGAGTTAGAACGTGCCGAAAAGGAGACGCCCCACATGAAGATTCTGTCCATAAGCTTTTTGGATTTCGCGACCGTCAAGCCGCCCACGGAGCAGGATATGCAGGCCATGTCCGATCTCGTGGACGAGATGAAAGCCAAGGGCGCGCTCCTCTCGACAGGCGGCCGGAATCCCAGCATGCTCGACATGAAGATTTCGCGAAAGAACGGCGTCACCACCGTGACCGACGGCCCGTTCGCAGAGTCGAAGGAGCTCGTCGGCGGCTTTGGATTGATGGATGTGAAGGATCGCGACGAGGCGATCTACTGGACGAAGCGGTTTTTGGACCTGGCAGGCGACGCGACGTGCACGTGCGTCCTGCAAGAGGTCGACTTGGCCTAGACGGGCGCCATCGAAAGGACGCGAGGTTTGAGGCGCAGGCGGTGCAGCAGCTCCTCGTAATCGGCCGGCGAGACCTCGCTCCACTTCTTGCCCAGCAAGGCCAACAGCGCGGCTTCAACAACGTTCGTACCGAACGAGCGGCCCCCGAACTCCGGCGTCGTCGTCACGAGCAGTTGGACGCCGCGGCGGCGCAGCTCTTCCACGTCGTGTGCGGTAACCGTGTTCGTAAGCACGATTTTTCCGCTGAGATCCTCGGGCATGAACTGCCGCATGAAGTGGAAGTCGCCTGCGATAATCCCCGCCTCGCGGTAGTATTGCGGATACTTTGGCTGCGGCGGTTTGTCTTGCTTCTTGCCGGTCGGATAGAAAAATTGAAACGGGAGCTTGCACGCGTCGGGCAGATACTTTTCGGCCATCTCTTCGAACTCGTGCAAACCCTTGACCGGCTTGTCGAGGTCGAGCGCGAAGATAAAATCGCCGAAGAGCACGTCGGCGCCGGCTTCCACCAACGCTTGCGCCATGCCGAAACGGTCGAGCGCGCTGACCATGAGCACGTGCTTGCCGCGAAGATCGATGCCCAGCTCGTCCTGCATAAAGCGAACCGCCTCGCGTTCGAGCGTGTTCTTCAATCCGCTGCCGTCGACGACCGGTGTGATCTTGGCGGCTTCGAGCAGACGCAGCCCGTCCCGCAGCGCGTAGCGGTGCTTACCCGCGTAGAGATAGACGTCGATGCCGCCCAGGCCGATGGCGTCGACGTGCCCGTCGAGTTCGTGCACCTTGGCGATCGCCGCGTCGAGCTTTCCATCGGTGCCGACGCGCGAGATGTCGAACGTCTCTCCGAGCAACTCGACTTCGGCACGGTGATCGCGCGAGCTGCTTCCCAGCGAAACCGAGACGATCCGTTTCACGCGGTAAGGACTCCCTGAGAGCGCCGGGCTTGGGCCGCGGCGCGCGTAGCGGCGATCTTCTCCGGGGTAATGGCGGCATCGAACGCACGCATGTCGGCCAACCGGAATCCGCAGCGCTCCGCCATCTTCTCGATCTCCACGACCTTCTCGAGCTCGATGCCGCGCCCGAGCGTATAGCTTTCCAACCGGTTTTCCAATGCCAGCACCATCGTTTCGCTCATGCATGCAAGCGCCGTGCGCGGCGGAAGATTCGTATCCCAGTCGAGACCCGGCTCGCGCACCCGTTCGAAGCGCACGTTGCCCGGAACCAGCATGTTGCCGCCTTCGGTAACCAGCACGTCGGGGCGCTCGCGCGCCACGCGCCGGCTCACGTCGTGCGGGAGCGAGAGTTCGCAGACGACGGCTCCCGTCTGCAGGTCCTCGGGTTCGATCACGTCTTGCGTCGAGCTGGTTGCGGTAAGGATCAATTGCCCCTGCCGCACGGCCTGGCTGATCTCCGTGGTGTACGACGAGCTGCACGGCAGCTCGTCTCGAACCGATTCGTGAAACTTGGCCAGCCGCGTGTTGTTGCGCGCGACCAAGACGACGTGTTTCACGCGCGGAGCGATCAGACGCACGCAGGCCGAGCCGATCGAGCCCGTCGCGCCGACGACGACCGCGGTCGACGACGACGGATCGACGCCCATTTCGGCCGCCCCGCGAAACAAGCTTTGAATACCCGCCGCAATCGTGAGCGAATTGCCGGTCGTTACGGGAATCGGGGAGCGTTCGGCGACCGTGACGCCGCCGTCTCCGACCACGCCGGTGAACGCGCCTAGCCCTGCGACCTGGGCGCCCAGCTCCGCACCGATCTCGATCGCGCGAGTGATGCGCTTGTACACTTCCTCGCGCGGAAACTCCATGATCTGCTCCGGAAAAAGCGCCGCCGAAACGAACCAGCCTTCGGTTTCGCGGCCGTCCGGCGTGCGCACGCCGGTGACGTGCACCGCCGCCCAGGGCGGCATCCACTCCATGATCTTGCGGATGATCGCCGGACCTTTTCCTTTGGCGCTGGGTTCGTACCGCTCGATATCTTCTAGAGAAAGCGGATGCACGATGAAGCAAAACTTCGGCGTGTTGACGGTGCTCATGCGCTTCTGGCGGCTCCCATGCTTGTCGATATCTCTGCGTTTTTCGACTCGGCTTCGCGCTTGAGCGCGGCGAGCATCATCTCGCTGTTCTCGCGGACCTTGCGTTCGAGCGTCGGGCCGATGAGCTCGGCCAGCGTCGGCACGCCGAAATCGTATTCGACGCCGAGCACGACGTGCGTCGCTCCGTCGCGTTCTTCGAACGTCCACGCGCCTTCGAACGTGTCGAGATCGCCTTCCAGAAGGCGGTAGTCGATGCGCAGCGCGTCATCGTCGAAGCGATCCTCTTCCGTCCACTCGATCGGCGCCTCTTCGACCAGCGTTTTCCAACGGCTGAGCACGCCGCCGGGCCGGCGTTCCAGAATCGTCACGCTCTCGACGTCCGGCATGAACTGCGGAAAGTGCTCTTGGTCTTTGGCCAGTTCGTAGACGATACGGGCCGGAGCTGCAACGGTGATGGACGTCTGGACGTACGGCATGGCTGCTACAGTGCGCCGAGCTTCTCTTGCGCCGTGGCGAGGCCTGCCTGCAGCGCTTCCAGCGCGCGCCGTACCTCGTCTTCGGTGACGATCAGCGGCGGCTCGAGCCGGATGACCCGCTGCATGTTCAGCGTCCACGCCGCCGTAACGCCGCGCTTGACCATCTCGGGAATGATCCATCCGCCGTAGCCTTCGTTCGTCAGCTCGACGCCGACCAGTAAGCCCAAGCCGCGCGCTTCCCTCACGACCGAAGGATACTCACTCGCCAGCTTCTGCGCGCCCTCGAGGAGTTGTGCGCCGCGTACGCGCGCGTTTGCCGCAAGGTCGTCCTCGACGAGCACGTTCATTGCTTCCAGCGCGGCCGCGCAGGCCAGCTCGTTGCCGCCGAACGTCGACGTGTGAATCACCGGATGCTTGGCGTAGGCCGCGTTCCAAACCGAAGGCCGCGCCACGTACGCGCCTACCGGCATCACCCCGCCCGACAGGCCTTTCGCCAGCGTCATAACGTCCGGGACGACGCCGTCGCGCTCGCAGCCGAAAAGGAAGCCGCAGCGTCCCAGACCCGTTTGCACTTCGTCGGCAATAAAGAGCGCGCCGGTCTTGTCGCAGAGCGCGCGCACGTCGCGCAGATAGCCTTCCGGCGGCACGTTGACGCCGCCTTCGCCTTGCACGGGTTCGACGATAAAGGCGGCCGCATCGCGCAAAGCGGCTTCGAGCCCTTCGGTCGTACCGTAGCGGACGAGCTGCGACGGCGCGAGCAGCGGCGCGAACGGCTCTTTGAAATACTCGCGCCCGCTGATCGAGAGCGCACCGAGCGTTTTGCCGTGATACGAGTCGTGCGTCGAAACGATCTTCTGCCGCTTGGTCGCCGCGCGCGCGAGTTTAATCGCCCCTTCCACGGCTTCGGTTCCGCTGTTGGCGAAAAAGACGATCGTCAAATCGCCGGGCGCGAGCTCAGCCAGACGCTTGGACGCGCGGCCGAGCACAGGGTTGAACATCGTCTTGCCGGACAGCGACATGAGTTCCATCTGCGCCTTGACCGCGGCGACGACGCGCGGATGCGTGTGCCCGAGCGTGAAAACGCCGTAGCCGCCGGCAAAATCGAGATACGCTTTGCCGTGATGATCCCAAATCGTCGTGCCCTGCGCGTGCACTTCGACCGGACTGCCTGAGACTTTCATGACGCGCGCGAGCGTCGGGTTCACGTAGCGGCGATAGTTGTCGTACGTTTCATCGTAGAGCGCTTGACCGTTCATGCCGCGGCCGCGCGTTCCAACGAGTCGATGGTTTCACCCACGACCGCGACGACGTCTGCGGCGCGATCGAGGTGCATGATGCGATCGCGCAGCACGGCGGCGTTCGGTATTCCCTTTAAATATAAAGCCAAATGCTTACGCATCTGCGGTACGGCGCGGCTCTCTCCTAATTCGTCGACCATCGTTCGATAGTGCACGTCGACGGCATAGCGCAGCCGATCCGCTGCGCTAGGAACCGGACGCGGCTCGCGCCCTTCCATGCAGTCGCGGATCTGCGAGATCAGCCACGGGTTTCCCAAAGTCGCGCGGCCGAGCATGATCGCATCTACTCCGCTTTCACGCATGCGCTGCATCGCGGTGCGCGCATCGTCGAGATCGCCGTTGCCGATGACGGGAATGTCGACGGCGAGCTTGAGACGTTTGATGTGCTCCCAATCCGCATGGCCTTTGTAAAACTGCCGCGCCGTGCGCGCGTGCAGCGTCACCGCCCGTACGCCCACGCGCTGCGCGCGCTTGGCGACCTCGACGTAGACCAGGTTCTCCTCGCTCCAGCCCAGGCGCATCTTCATCGTGACGGGACAATCGACCGCGTCGACGACGGCGCGCATGATCTCCTCGCAGCGCTCGACGTCGCGCAGGCACGCGGAACCGCCGTTGATCTTCGTGATTTTCGGGGCGGGGCAGCCGAAGTTGATGTCGACGATGTCGGCGCCGCATTCGCGGACGACGCGCGCCGCTTTGGCCATGACTTCCGGGTCGTCGCCCCAGAGCTGCGTGCTCACGGGTTTCTCGAGGCCGTGCTGATCGATCATCTCCATCGTGCGCTTGGCGCTGGACGCGTACTGAAGCGCGTTGGCCGAAACGAACTCGGTCACGGTCAGGCCCAAGCCGAACGGCTTGTACAGCGCGCGCATGGTGCGGTTGGTCACGCCCGACATCGGCGCCAGAATGAGCGGCGGCCAGATGCGGTGCGGACCGATGACCAAGGGAGCGACGGCTCGCTGCGCGGGAGTCATACGGTGGGAGTATAGCACGCGGACTAGCGCGCGGCCTCGACGTTAGCGGGGGCGGGGACCGCCGCGTTGCGGCCCCCGCAGCAACCAGTGCCCGGACTTATCCGGAGTGCGCCATCGAGCGATAGTAGCGCTGAAGGCCGGCTAGGCTCAGGTGCGGATTGACTTCGTCGATGACGCGGCTGTGCCGCGCGACGACGTCGGCCAAACCGCCCGTCGCAATCACGCGCGCCGGCGTTCCCATCTCCGCGCGGAATCGCGCCACCAGCGCTTCGGTCTGCCCGACGAAACCGATGACGATGCCGGACTGCAGCGCGGTGATCGTGTCCTTGCCGAGCGCGTGCTCCGGCGCTTCGAGCGCGATCTGCGGAAGTTTTGCCGTCCGATCGACGAGCGCATCGATCGAGATGTTGATGCCCGGCGCGATAGCCACGCCGACGTACTCTCCCTCAGCGGAGATCGCCATGAACACCGTCGCCGTCCCGTAACTGATCACGATCAGCGGCGAGCCGTACTGCTCGCGCGCGCCGATCGCGGCCGCAACGAGATCGGCACCGACCTCGGAGGGGCGATCGGTCCGGATCTCCATCAGGCGCTGCCGGTGCGCTTTTAAGAACAGCGGCGTGCAGTCGAAGTACCTTTTGCAGGCCTGCTCGAGCACCGAATCCAGATTCGGCACGACGCTGGCGATTACAACTGCCGCCACGTCTTGCGCGCGCAACTGCGCGGCGGCGAAGAGCTGCGCAAAAATCGCGCCGTATTCGTCGGCCGTGCGCCGCGACTCGGTCGTGACGCGCCACGATTGCAGCAGCTCTCCATCGCCGCCTGACGCAAAGCAGCCGAGCTTGGTTTCGGTGTTGCCGACGTCAATCGCGAGCAGCATAGGCCTCGCGCGCCGTGCGGCGCAATTCTTCGATGCAATCCAGGAGCTGCGCTGCCAGCAGTGGTTTGGGGGCTTCACCCAATTCGCGGCGCCCGTCCGTTCCCCAAAGCACGGTAAGCGAGTTCGGCTGCGCGCCGAATCCGCGCCCGCCGGAAACGTCGTTCACCGCGATCGCATCCAGGTTTTTGCGGCGCAGCTTTTCGCGGGCGTGCGCTTCGTGTGCGTCGGTCTCCGCTGCGAAGCCGACCACGAACGCCGCGCCCTTGTTCTGCGCGAGCGCTGCCAGGATATCGGGATTCGGAACCATCGTCACGGTCAGCGCTTCGGGCGTCTTCTTGACTTTGCGATCGCGCTGCTCTTGCGGACGCCAATCGGAGACCGCTGCAGAAGCGATGACCAGATCCGCTCCCCGGACATGCTCTACGGCTGCACTGAGCATTTGCTGCGCGCTTTCCACTCGCACCGTTCGCACGCCCGGCGGCGAGTTCAAATGCGTCGGACCCAAGACGAGCGTCACGTCCGCGCCGCGCATCGCCGCCTCGCGCGCGATGGCGATGCCCGTTTCGCCGGTGGCTGCGTTGCTGACGAAGCGCACCGGATCGAATGCCTCGCGCGTCGGACCCGCGGTCACGAGCACGCGGCATCCGTTCATCGACTGCGAGCGTTTGAGCACGGCCTCGAGCGCGGAGAGTATCCGTTCCTCGCTCGCCAGCCGGCCCGCGCCCAGTTCGCGCTCGGCCAAATACCCGGTTTCGGGATCGACGAACGTGACGCCGCGATCGGCGAGCGTGCGCAGGTTCTCGATCGTTGCCGGATTCCGGTACATCGCGTCGTTCATCGCGGGCGCGGCGAGGATAGGAATGCGCGCGGCCAGCACCGCGGTGGTCAGCAGATCGTCCGCCAGGCCGTGCGCGAGTTTTGCGAGCACGTTCGCAGTCGCGGGCGCGATCAGCACGACGTGTGCTTCACGCACCAGGCGAATGTGGGGAATGCGTTCGGGCGCGTCCCAGAGCGAGACGTAGACGGGCCGGCCGGTCAGCGACGCGAACGTGAGCGGACCGATGAAATGTTCCGCTTCTTGGGTCATGATCACGTCGACCTGCGCGCCGCGCTGCACGAGCGTGCTGGTGAGCGCCGCGGCTTTATAGGCGGCGATGCCGCCGGTGACGCCGAGAAGGATGCGCGCGCCGTCCAAGTTCATGCGGCGTCCACGAATAGGTTGTCGATCAGCCGCGTGCGAGAAAAGCGCGCCGCGCCGATCACGAACGCGGGCGGCCGCAAAGAGCCGATCGGCGCGAACGTCCGGGCGTCGACGAGTTCGAGATACTCCCACGCTGCTTGCGGCCAGAGATGCGCTCGCGCCGCTTCGCGCGCCTGGTCCACCGATTCGCCGCGCTGCAGCCGTTCGAGCATGAGCTGTAGCGATTCATGGAGCGTCGGTGCAGCCGCGCGCTGCTCGGCGTTCAAATAGACGTTGCGGCTGGACAGCGCCAAACCGTCCCGCTCGCGCACCGTGGGCACGACGCGTACGCGCGTGCGAAAGTTCAAATCGCGAACGAGATTGCGCAGAACCGCGGTTTGCTGCGCGTCTTTCTGACCCAGAATCAGCACGTCGGGGTCGATGACGTGGAGCAGTTTGGCAACGACGGTCGCGACGCCGCGAAAGTGGCCCGGGCGCACGGCACCTTCGAAGACCGCCCCGATGTCGCCGACGTCGATCGCGGTGCTGAATCCGGCCGGATACATGGTTTCAACTGAGGGCGCGAACAACGCGTCGACGCCGGCCGCTTCGAGCTCGCGGCGATCGCGCTGCGGATCGCGCGGATACCGTTCGTAGTCCTCTCCCGGGCCGAACTGCATGGGGTTAACGAAGACGCTGGCGGCGACCGAGGCACACTCCGCCCGCGCGGAGCGAATCAGCGCCATATGACCCTCGTGCAGCGCGCCCATGGTCGGAACGAGCGCCAGCGGCCGGGGCAGTGCGGACAGGCCTTCGCGGGCGGCATCCGCCTCGTCGAAGACGAGCATGCGGGTTAGCGCTTCGTGACCCGTAAGACCGTGCGTCCCACTTGAAAGGGCGTCCCGATCTCCAGCGGCTCTTCGCACGTCACGCTCCGCTCGGCGATGCGGGTTCCGTTGCGGCTCTCCAGGTCGCTGAGCATGATTTTTCCGGCATCCGAGCGCAGGCGGGCATGGCGGCGGGAGACGTATCGATCCAGCGTGATGCAGGCATCCGCGAGAGTTTCGTCGCGGCCGATGACGATCTCGCTCTCGAACGGCCAGGTCTTTCCGTCGAGCGGACCGCTCAGGACCTCTAAGATATAGGTGGCCGACATGACCGCTGGCGGTTTCACTTTAGCCTTGCTTCCGTCCTGGCACAGCGAAGCCGCGCGCAGCAAGAGGTACCCGGCCGCGCGTTGGGTATCATACCGGGTAGCGCCATTAACAATTCCATGACACCGGACGATACATCACTAAGTGACGGCATGGACATCGCAAACGGGCGCTGAGGCGGGGATGAACGATAGGATCGACGAGTTGCTGCACCTGATCGAGGTCGAGCCCGACGCGTTGCGCGAGGCCGAATTTCTGCAGGCGCAGGCGATCCTCGAAACGATGGTCGGTAAGACGATCGCCGCTGCGGATTTGGAAGAGACGCGCATCGTGATCACGACGTCCGACGGCAACAAGTACTTCTTCTACGGGTTCCTGGGAGAGACGGGCTAAGAACCGCAGCCCGCGGCGTTACGCCCGGGCTTTTTGCTGCAGCCCGTGGATGTACTCCACGATCGCGCTTTGATCGGCCGCGGCGATTTGCGTAAACGCAACGCCGTGTGCGAATTGCTGTTTCCCGGCATCGAAGAACGAAAGCACGACCCGCGCGCGCACCATCATCTCGCGGTCGCTGTCGGGCAAGGTGAAGCGCAGCGTGACGTTCTGTCCGGCGCTCAGATCGTTTTTCGTGACGACCCGCAGACCGCCGCCGCTTAAATCGACCGCGTTGCCGTACATCACGAGCTCGCCCCCCGGGACGATTACCGTCACGGGAAAATCCACGGCGGCGCGAAAGAAGCGCCGCTGCTGTGGAGGGCCGGATTGGTCGTACGTCACCGTGCCTACCGTTCTTGAGAAGTCGTCCGCACCCTGCGTCACGCACATACGGCACGAGCCGCGAAAAGCGCGCCCAGCATTGTATGTTCGGCCATCACGCCGCCTTGCAGATAGACCTCGAACGGCTCCCGCAACGGCGCATCGCACGAGAGCTCGATGGTCGCGCCGCTCACGAACGCGCCGCTCGACATGATCACGGGATCGACGTAGCCCGGAACCGCGCCGGGCTGCGGACGAAACCGCGCGTTCACCGGCATCGCTCCTTGTAAAGCCTCTGCAAAGCGCGACAGGCGATCGGCATTACCCAGGCGGATCGCCTGCACGATGTCCGTTCGGGGCTGACCGGCCGGCGGATCGACCTCGAAGCCGAGCTCCGCGAAGAGCGCGGCGGCAAAGTCCAGGCCGCGCAGCGACTGTTCGACGACCAGCGGCGCATAGAACAAACCTTGCAGCAGCGCGCGTCCCATCCCCAGGGTTGGTCCGAGCGCATCGCCCAATCCCGGTGCATAGTGTCGCGCGGCGACGCGCTCCACGAGATCCGAGCGTCCGGTAACGTACGCTCCTGCGGGTGCAAGTCCGCCGCCCAGATTCTTGATCAGCGAACCAATCGCGAGATCGGCGCCGGCGTGCGTCGGCTCGCGATCTTCGACGAGCTCGCCGTAGCAGTTATCGACCAAGACCGCAACGTCCGATCTCCGCGCTTTCACGAATCGAATCGCGGCCTCGCAGCTTTCGACGTTCGCGGAGACCCGCGGCGCGTAACCGCGCGATCGCTGCACGAACACCGTCGCAATGCTTTCGTCGTGCAATTCGCGTTCGATTGCGTCGAAGTCGAACGACGCCGTCGAGCCGTCCGATGCAAACGCCGTCTCGCGATACGCAATGCCGGTATTCACCAAAGCGTGCGGTGCCGTGACGATCGCGTTGCGGAGCGTGTCGTACGGTTTGCCGGTGATGCTCAGCAGCGTACGTCCGGCGGGGGTGCACGCCGCCAATGCCGTGACGATGGCTTGCGTTCCGCTGGCAAAGGAAAGACGCGCGAGAGTACGCTCCGTTGCGAATATCCGGCAGAGCAGCGATTCGTACCGTTCGCGCGCGGAATCGCCGTATCCGTAGCCCGTCGTTCCCCACAGGTCGTGTTCGGCGACGCCTTCATCCAGAAATGCCGAAAGAACGGCGAGCTTGACGCGTTCCTGCGCCGGATACGCGATGTGCGAGCACGATTTGTGCGCCTTCGTCGCTGATGCACGAACGGCGCCGCCGATCCCAAAGCGGTCGCAGATCGCTTCTATCACGCCGCCGCGCGCGTTTCGTGGCGTTCGTAGGCGCGAACGAACGGAATGTACATCAGCGTCGCGAGCAGCAGATTAACCAGCACGAGCGCCGGCGCGCGCCAATCGGACGTCGCCAGAAACGTCGATGCGAACGTCGGAATGCTCGACGGCACCCAGATGGCCGGACGCGCCACGAGGCCGGAGGCGACGGCGAAGTACGTCGTGGTCGCCAGAATGACGGGAACGAGCACGAACGGCAGCGCGAAGAACGGATTGAAGACGATCGGCAAACCGAAGACCAGCGGCTCGTTGATGTTGAAGATCGCCGGAAGCACGGTGATGCGTCCGATACGCCGCAGCCGCTCAACCTTGCTCAGCGCGAGCAGAACCGCAAGCGGCAGCGTGGCGCCCGCGCCCCCCGGGAAGATGAACAGGAAAAGCGAGACCACGACGATGTGCGGCAGCGGCTGATGCACGGCGAACGCGGCCGTGTTTTGCTGCTGCAGCGCCAAATAGACGGGAGTGACGATCGCGGCAAGCGTCGCAGGACCGTGAATGCCCAAAATCCAGAGCACCGTCTCGGCGATCGTGATCGCCAGCAGGGCCGCGTACGTATCGCCAAGGCGTGCCATCGGTGCGAGCGCGGCGATCAGCGCATTGCCCAGCGAGACGTGAATATCGAAGAGCAGCACGACCAGCAGGATCGCCGCCGCCGACGCCGCGACGTCGGCAAGCAGCCCGTTCGAGATGAGGCGGCGCGCGAGCAAGCACGCTCCCGTCAGTAAGAGCGAGACGATGATCGCAAGGAAGAGCCCGCTCTGCCCGACGCGGCCCAAATACGCCAGAGGTTCCGATAACGTGACCGGACGCGGAAGCGCGAGCACGAAGACGATCGAAGACGCGGCGACGACGGCGACACGAGTGAGTTCGAGACGAACCGCCAGCCGTTGTGCCAAGATCGGGACGAGCACGAACGCCATGACGCCGAACGACGGCAACTCGGCCAGCGAGATTCTGCGCAAAAGACTTGCGAAAAACGGCTCGCGCACGGGCACCAGCGCCATGAACGCGAGCAAACCCGCGACTAGGCCCGCGATGCTCCACGGCAGCGCTTCACGCACGGCGACGAGCGCCGGCGCATCGCCGAACTTGCGGAGCGCGCTAGAGTTTTCTGACCACAGCCTCCACGCGGCCGAGGATCGTGACATCGCTCGTGTAGATTGGCGCCATCGCACGATTCTCCGGCTGCAGCCGAACGCGGCCGTCTTCCTTATAAAAGCGTTTGACCGTCGCTTCGCCCTCGATCATCGCGACCACGATTTGCCCGTTGTCGGCCGTTTTTTGCGGCCGTACGACGATCAGATCGCCGTCGAGGATCGCGGCATCGATCATCGAGTCGCCTTGCACGCGCAGCATGAAGCCGTCCGAAGCGCGTGTGAACGACGCGGGCAGCACGAATTCGCCCTCGACGTTCTCCTGCGCGGTGATGGGAACGCCGGCCGCGACCTTGCCGATCACGGGCATGACGACGGTCTCGGGCTGCGCGGGTAACGGACCGACTTCGCTTCGCAGGGCTCGCGGCTTGGTCGGGTCGCGGCTGATGAGGCCGTGTTTCTCGAGCGTCTTGAGGTGTGCGTGGATCGTCGAGGAGGACGACAACCCCACGCGCTCGCCGATCTCGCGGACCGACGGCGGGTAGCCCCGCTCGGCGGTAAACTCGCGAATCACCTCGAGGATGCGGCGCTGCCGCTCCGTGGTTTGCTCCATGCTCCCTTTCCTCCGGCACGATGAAGGACACCCGTATGGCACAGGTACCGGCTACAACGGTACCATAAAACGCACTCCAAGGCAAACATATGTTCGAGAACCCCTTGACACCCGTCGGAGCCGCTGTGGTAAAATCTAGGGGACGAACAGGCGTTTGGCACAAGATGTGGGGATAGAAAGGGAAGCGAACGACGTGGGCAAGCGCAGAAAATTTACCCTGATGCCGCTGATAACGCTGGCGGCCCTGAGCGCGATGGTCACGGTGCCGGCCCTCTCCGGGATGCACCTGTACGCCGCAACGCCTCAGCGGTACGCCGTCGTCGTCGTCCGTCCCGGAGACTCGCTCTGGAGCATCGCAGGCGCACATACTCCCTCCTCGGGCGACGTCCAGGAGACCATCGACCGCATCGCCGCCGTGAACCACCTGAGCAGCGCAGGCCTCGCACCCGGCCAGCACCTCCGGGTCCCAATTTAGGCTTATTGTCACGGGGCGCGGAGCTAGGCGCCCACCTGTGTCATCCTGAGCGGAGCCTAAGCGCGCAAACTGTGTCATCCTGAGCGGAGCTACGCCGCGCAATGCGCGGCCTACGCAGTCGAAGGACGAAGGACGTAAGGACGAAAAACGTAAAAGACCGGCCCCTCCCTGCCGGTCTTTTCTTTTTTTAGCGCCTCGAGACGAGGATGACGCTGTGCCCTTGATGGTCGTTGAGGAACGTCAGCCCCTCGACGATCCAGGTGTCGAGCCCGCCGTGCGTATGTTTTGCAACCTCACGCACGACGTGGATGCGGTCTTTGAGCCACGCGAGCTCCGAGCGCGTGGTCGCGGGCCAAACGGCGACCTCGCAGTCCTCGCATTGGTAGCCGTACGCCATGCCGGGCGTCAGACACGCGCCGGCATGCGCTGCGCTAGCAGCTGAGGAATTTGCGACGGACGGTCCGCGACGGGAACGCCCGCAGCTTCGAAGGCCTCGATCTTGCTTTGCGGTGTGCCGAACTTGCCCGAGATGATCGCGCCGGCATGGCCGAGCGATTTTCCGGGCGGCGCGTTGCGGCCGCCGATGAACGAGACGATCGGCATCTGGGGCATATGCGCCTTGATGAACGCCGCGGCGTCCTCTTCGTCGGAGCCGCCGATCTCGCCGCAAACGACGACCGCTTCGGTTTGCCGGTCGTTGGCGAATTCGCGCAGGCAATCGACGAACGTCGTGCCGATGATCGGGTCGCCGCCGATGCCGACGCACGTCGACTGACCGAATCCGGCGCGCGTCAATAAGTCGACGACTTCGTACGTCAGCGTTCCGGATCGCGAGATCAATCCGACGTTGCCTTCTTTGAAGACGTGGCCGGGCATAATGCCGATCGACGACTTGCCCGGCGAGATCAGCCCCGGACAATTCGGCCCGATGATGCGCATGTTCGGCGTCGCGGCCACGACGCGCAGGACGTCGTGCACCGGAACGCCTTCGGTGATGCAGACCGCAAACGTGATCCCCGCGTCGTGCGCTTCGAAGAGCGCATCGGCGGCAAATGGCGGCGGTACGAAGATGCACGTGTGCGTCGCGCCCGTCGCGTCCACCGCATCGCGCACCGTGTCGAAAACGGGAAGGCCGTGCTCGCTCTTCCGTCCGCCCTTTCCGGGCGTCACGCCGCCGACGATGTTCGAACCGTACGCGAGCATGCGTCCGGTA
>DASRDE010000264.1:0-12044 GCA_035652755.1 Vulcanimicrobiaceae bacterium
GGCGTTTGCGCCGGACGGCTCGCTGTACATGACCGCGGACGACCGCACCACGACGGGCATGTGGCGAGTCGACCCGAACGGCGCAGTTTCGCACGTAAATCTGGGCGATGCGATCGGCGCTTCCCTGCCGGTGTTTTCAAACAAGGGTACCTACGTCTTCACCGCCGGCACGGCACGCGATCCGTCCGAGCTCTATGTCGTTGCCGATGGCGCTGCGCCGCGAAGAGTGACGGATTATAACGCTGCGATTGAAGCGATGCAGCTCCCCGTTCGCAAGGAATTCACATGGCGGAACGATGGTTTCGATGAAGACGGTGTTCTAACGTATCCGTTGAACTATACCGCCGGAAGGCGCTATCCGTTGGTGTTGCAGATACACGGCGGACCGACGGAGACCGCTTCAACCGATCGATTCAATGAAATGGATGCGGAATGGAGCGCGCACGGCTACTTCGTTCTGGAGCCGAACTATCGCGGAAGCGATAATCTAGGCTTTGCGTATGCGAAGGGGATGCTCGGCGACGTCGACGCGGGCCCGGGCCGGGACATTGTTGCGGGAGTTAAAGCGCTGGAAGCGGCCGGACTCGTCGATGCCTCCAAGGTCGGTGTTTCGGGCTGGTCCGGCGGCGGTTTAATGACGTCCTGGTTAATCGGCCACTACCACATCTGGAAGGCAGCCGTCTCCGGAGCCGCGGTAAACGACTTCATCGAAGAGTACGATCTGAGCGACATCATCGATTACATGCCGGCCCTGATGAACGGGATTTCGCCGTGGACGCCTGCCGGCCGGAAAACGTACATCGCGGCATCACCCATCACGTACGCATCGCAAGTAACGACGCCCACGCTGATCCTGAGCGATACGGGCGATTACCGCGTACCCGCAGTCCAGGCCTACGGTTTTTATCGCGCGCTCAAGGAATACGGAAAGAACGTCACGTTCGTCGCCATTCCCGCGTACGGCCATTTCCCGTCCGATCCGGTGCGTCAACTGGAGACGGAAAAGCGCTGGACGGGCTGGATGTATCCCTATTTGTGATAGGAAACTCTTGTAGCAAGCCGGCAGCGCGTGAAAGAGGGCGATGCTGCGCGAGCTCATCGACTGGGTGTTCCCCCCGGAATGCGGCGGATGCGGAAACACGGGAACGGGTCTTTGCGAGGGGTGTTTGCCGCGAGGCGCTCGCATTGGTTTTCGGCTTGCATCGCTCGATGGGACGGCGCTGGGAGCATATGAAGGCGATCTGCGCCGCGCGGTGCTTGCACTTAAATCCGGACGGCGCGACGTGGCGGAGGCGTTCGCGCAGCGCCTTTCGCAGCTCGTAACCGCGGGCGACGTGTTGGTCCCGGTTCCAACAACCGCGGCGCGGCGGTGCGAGCGCGGTTTCGACGGCTGCGAACTGATCGCGCGTGAAATCGCCAAACGCACGCAAGCCACCGCCGTCTGCGGTCTGATTCAAACCGCCGGCGACCGCCAGCGCGGCAGAAATCGCGTCTCGCGCCTTTCCGCGAAGGGGCGCTTTCGCTGGCGCGGCGATGCGCTTGCGGGCCAACGCGTCGTGTTGCTCGACGACGTCGCCACCACCGGCGCCACGCTCGAAGATTGCGCCCGCGTGCTTCGCGGCGCAGGAGCAACAGTCGAGCGTGCTATCGTCGTCGCTCGCGCCTAGCGGCAGTACCGCAGGGGCAAACGTCGAAGCGCCGCCTACGTGCAGCGCGACCTCTCGGCTCTCGATTTTCTTTTCCTCGAGCGCGCCTGCGAGCTCGCGCGCCGCGGCATCGGCAGCACCTCTCCGAATCCGCCCGTCGGCGCGGTGGTCGCACGCGGCGATGCGGTGGCCGGCGAAGGGTATCACCATCGCGCCGGCGAGCCGCACGCCGAAGTACTCGCGTTGGGGCAGGCGGGAAGTGCCGCGCGCGGTGCGACGCTGTACGTTTCGCTCGAGCCCTGCAATCACCACGGACGCACGCCGCCGTGCACGCAGGCCGTCATCGACGCCGGCATAGCCACAGTCGTCATCGGCGCGATGGATCCGAATGCGAAGACCGCGGGCGGTGGAATGAAGCGCTTGCAGGAGCACGGCATCGAAACGCTGCTGGCCGATCTTCCCGCCGCACATTCGATCGTCGAGCAGTTCGCGCGCGCCATCACGTCCGATCGCCCGTACGTCGCGTTGAAGATGGCGATGTCGCTCGACGGCTACGTTGCGGCCCAGCAAGGGAAACAACACTGGCTCACGGGCGAAGCAGCCCGCAGTTTCGTGCGCGAATTGCGCATCGCACACGACGCGATCGCCGTCGGAGCCGGGACGGTTCGGGTCGATGATCCGCAGTTGACCGTCCGCCCGCCGCACCACCGCGAGCGCGAATACGTTCGCGTCGTCTTCTGCGAAACCGAACCGGTCGATCCACGTAGCAACGTCTTCGCTCGCGTTCCGGGTTACGCGGACACGATCGTGCTCGCGCCCGCCGGCGCGCGCGAGAAGTTCGCGCCGCTTACCTCCGTCGCGAACGTGCATTTCGTCGGCGATGAATCGAACCGCAATCTCGACATCGCTCAGGCCCTGCGCGATCTGCGGACGATGGGGGTTTTCAGCCTGCTGTGCGAGGGCGGCCCCACCCTGGCCGGACGGCTGCTCGAAGCCGCGGCCGTCGATCGCTTTTACTGGCTCGTCGCGCCCGCGTTCCTGCGTTCGCCCGGCGCCGTGCCGGTCGTCAACGCCGGCAGCGCAAGC
The DNA here is from genome assembly GCA_035652755.1 of Vulcanimicrobiaceae bacterium. Lineage (GTDB taxonomy): Bacteria > Vulcanimicrobiota > Vulcanimicrobiia > Vulcanimicrobiales > Vulcanimicrobiaceae > DASRDE01. The sequence goes on from DASRDE010000264.1 coordinate 2,733, forward strand.
GGATTGCGGGACGTTCGCATCGATCGTGTCGAACGGTTGGAAAACGACGTGCTCATCTCCGGAACGATCGCCGCCGATGTTTAGCGGACTCATCGCCTACACGGGAACCGTGCAGGCCCTCACGCAGTTGCCCGACGGCGGCATGCGCTTGCGTTTGCGGTGCGAAAACGCGTCGGAAGAAGAAGTGGAGGCCAAGGATTCCATCGCGGTCAACGGTGTGTGCTTGACCGCGGCGCTGGTCGATCACAATGTCGTCGAGTTCGACGTCGTTCCCGAAACGCTCGCGCGCTCGAACCTGGGATCGCTGCGTGAAGGCGATACGGTGAACCTCGAATACTCGCTGCGCCTGGGCGATCGCCTGGGCGGGCACTTCGTGTACGGCCACGTCGACGCAACCGGCGACGTCATCTCACGCGCGCGCGAAGGGCAAGGCGAACGCGTGCGCATCTCGCTCCCGCGCGATCTGCAGCGTTACGTTTGCGAGAAGGCCTTCATCAGTGTCGACGGCGTGAGCGTCACGGTCGCGGCTGCGGGCGAGGACTGGTTTGAAGTCGCGCTCATTCCCGAGACGATCCGCCGCACGACGCTCGGCCGCCGCGCCCCGGGCGATCGCGTCAATCTCGAAATCGACCCGCTCGCGCGGTACGCGGTGCATGCCGCGATTTAAGGATACCACGCCCGCAGGCGCGCGAGTCTTCGAAACCCGCGTCATGGTGCAGTGGGCCGACGTCGACATCGCCGGCATTATGTATTTCGCCGCATATCAACGCGCGGTCGAGCGCGCCGAAATGGATTTCTTCGGCGAACTGGGCTTTCCGTACCATACGGTGTTCGAAGAATATGACATTTGGCTGCCGCGCGTGCACGTGGAAGCCGATTACCATAAACCCGCGGTCATGGGCGATTGGCTCACGCTGCGCACGCACATCAAACACGTCGGCGGGTCCTCGCTGCGCTGGCAGACCCTGGTACATAACGAGCGCACGAATGAAACCGGCGCCGCCTTCCTCTTAGTCGTGGCATGCATGGATCGCAGAACGCACCGCAGCCGCCCGCTGCCGCCGCCCATGCGCGAGGCCCTGCTTCAATGCCTGGCCTGATGCGCTCGGCCATTCTCGTCGAACCCGGGCGTATCGAACTGCGCGAGGTTCCCGCGCCCCAAGCCCCGCCGGGCGGCATCGTGGTGCGCGTTCGAGCCGCATTGACCGACGGTACGGATTTAAAAGCGTACCGCCGCGGCCACCCGCAAATGCCGATGCCGACGCCCTTCGGTCACGAGTTTTCGGGCGACGTCGCCGCCGCCGGCGCAGGCCTCTCGCGCTTTAGCGTGGGCGATGCGGTGATGTGCGTGCATTCCGCTCCCTGCGGCGCGTGTTATTGGTGCGTCCACGGCCAGGAAGAGCTCTGCGAGTCGGTCATGTCGACCAAGATCCTCGGCGCCTATGCCGAGTACATCGAAGTTCCGGCGCACATCGTCGAGCAAAACTGTTATCGCAAACCGCCCGATCTGTCGTACGTCGCCGCCGCATTTTTGGAACCGCTCTCCTGCGTCGTGCATTCGATCGAGTACGCCGGGTTTGCGGAAGGCTCGACCGTGGCGGTCATGGGTGACGGCGGATTCGGGATTCTGCATGCGGCGCTGCTGCAGCACGACGGATTTCGCGCCGTACTGTTTGGGCGCAGGGAAGAACGCCTGGCGCTCGCGAGATCGCTGGGCGTCGGTGATGTTGTCGATGCGCGCACGCAAGATCCGGCGGCAGCCATTCGTGCGCTCACGCAAGAACGCGGCGCGGACGGCCTGATCGAATGTACCGGCAGGCAAGAGGTCTGGGAGCAGGCTCCGCACCTCGTTCGCCGCGGAGGAATCGTGTCGTTCTTTGGCGGCTTGCCCGCCGAGGCGCGCGTCGCATTCTCGGCGGCCAGATTGCATTACGACGAAGTGCGGCTGACCAGCCCGTTCCATTTCACGCCGCGGGCGGTTCGGCGCGCATACGAGTTGCTCGCGCAGCGTCGCCTCGATCCGTTGCCGCTGGTCACGCAAACCGTCCCGCTCGCGCAAGTAGCAGCGGTTTTCGAACGGCTTGACGGGGGCGAAGGCGTGAAGTTCGCGATAGAACCGTGAGCGTCAAGAAAATGCGTGCGGCCGTCTTGTACGATGTCGACGACATCCGCATCGAGGATCGCGACGTCCCGCGACCCGGCGACGGCGAACTGCTCGTGCAGACGCGCGCAAGCGGCATCTGCACGGGCGATATCATGGCGTGGTACGTTCGGCGCAAAGCCCCGCTCGTGCTCGGCCACGAACCTGCCGGCGTCGTTGCTGCGACAGGACCGGGCGTTGCCGAGTTCTCCAAGGGCGACCGCGTCTTCGTGCATCATCACGCGCCGTGTTTCGACTGCCGAATGTGCGCGCGCGGCGACTACGTGCAGTGCGCGACGTGGCGGCAAACCGCGATTGATCCGGGAGGATTGGCCGAATTCTTCCGCGTTCCGGCGCAAAACGTACGCGACACGCTCCGGCTTCCGGAGCACGTGCCGTTCGTCGACGCGTCGCTGGTCGAACCGCTCGCCTGCGTCGTGAAGTCGCTCCGCCGCAGCGGCGTGCGCGATGGCGAGTCGTTGCACGTGCTTGGCCTCGGCGTCATGGGGTTGATGCATGCGCTGGTCGCGCTCTCGCGCGGCGTGCGCGTGACCGGCAGTGATCCGATCGCGTCGCGTCGCGAAAACGCGCAGCGGCTCGGCGTGCAAACCGTGCAGCCGCCGCAGCGCCCTCCTGCGGCCGACGTCGTGATCTGCGGTCCGGGAACGCCCGAAGCGCTGCGCGATGCATTTGCCGCCGCGGCGCCGGGAGGGACTGTCGTCATGTTCACGCCGCTCGAACCGGGCGTGCCGTTCACGCTCGACGCCAACGATTTGTACTTCCGCGACGTCCGCCTGGTCCCGAGTTATTCGTGCGGACCGCAGGACACGCGCGAAGCGCTCGAGCTTATCGCCGGCGGCGTCGTGACCGCGCAGCGCCTGGGCGCGACGCTGTATTCATTGGAAGAAGCTCCGCAGGCCTATGCGGCGCTGCGGAGCTCCTCGATTCTTAAACCGATCGTGACGTTCGAGCCGTCGCTTTTCGGCTAGTTACACGGTCGGATACGACGGCGACGCGGCACGATTGGCCGCGGCGTCGGATTCGATCGTCCCGGAATGTGTTTGACGCTGCGCCTGGGCGCTGCTGCGCCATGCGTCGGAGATGCGTTCCCGCGTCATCGTCGTCGAGCCGCCGTCCACGACCGGAACTCCGGTCTCGCGCAAATCGTGGACGACGATCTCGGGCATAATATCGCCGATTTGCATGATGCACGTCGCATAGTCGCGCAAATGCCGGTCCGCAAGATCGGCAACTTGCGCATTTCCGTACGCTTGCGCCGTCGCCAGCAGCATGCTGTAGCTCACGGTGCACAGGCCGAGCGCCGTGTAATCGTCGCGCAGCATCTTGGCGACTTTGGTCTTGCGGACTTTATCGATTGCGCTCGCGACCCAACCCTCGATGTTGGTGACGACCGTCTTCGCGCCGGAAATTTCGTGGCCGCCGAGATCGCGCAAACACGACTTCAACGCCTCGATGTGCGTGTCGGTGAGCGCCACGAGCCGTGAGACCAGGGGGCCCGCCAACGGGTATTGCTCGAGGTCCGAGTCGTTCGCTTGCGTGTTGAAGGGAATGCGGATGTGCTCTTCGACCGCAAGCATGTCGCTGACGTACGTGGCCAAGCTGTGCTGTAAATCTGCCATAGTAGGGGTCTTGTACCCCCTTTGTGTCATGTTGAGCGACGGTGTCATCCTGAGCGGAGCCTACGGCACGCGCAGCGTGCCCTAGCGCAGTCGAAGGACCCCTTGTGTCATCCTGAGCGGAGCTACGCCGCGCCTCGCGCGGCCTACGCAGTCGAAGGGCTGGCATGCGGTTAGCTGCTAGGGAAAAAAGCGCCCAAATCCATGCGCGGATCGAGGTATCGCTGGTGCCAGCCGGGTGAGACGCGATCGAGCAGAAGCGCTTCGGCTGCGCCGACTGCATAAAAATTGGTACGCTCATCGTCTGCGAGCGGCGCGTGTTGCTCGAGCTGCTCCAAAACGCGCGAATACGTGTGCTGCGCATCTTGCGCGAGTGCCGCCGCCTGGTCGTCGCTCAAAAAAGACTTGTCGCGCGCATGTTCGTCCGCCGCGGCGCGAGCGACGGCGATCTCCGTGTAGCGCGCCGTGCCTTCTTGCCAGCATTGAAACGCGAAGTACTTATAATCGTTCGGCTTGAGCAGCGCAGCGAATTGCTTGCGCCCCACGAGATACGACTGAAACACCGCGCCGAATTCGGGCGTACCGATGCCGCGCACCGCTTCGGCGAGCCGGTGCGTCATGATTGAGTACGCAGTGCCGATTGCAGCATCACTGTACGGAAACGGATAGTTGAGCATCCACATCGCGTCCGTGTCGCCCGGCGGAGCCAGCCCCAGGTTCTTCACACTGGTGTTGTACTGCGGCCAGGAGTACTGCCACTGATGGAAGTGTTCGTGCAGCAGCGTAACGCTCCAGCGGATGGGCGTTTTGGCCTGCGTGAATTGCGGCTCGCCGATGACGATCGTCGGGACGCCGTTGGAAAAAGGAAACGACGCTTCCATCTGCGGCGGAAACGACGGCACGGGAATGGGCTTGTCGAAGTTGACTTCCACGGGTCCGTTTGCCGTGAGCAGATCGATTGCAAACTTGGTCTTGGACCAATCCGGCCAAATGCGGTCGCCGATGCGCTGCGCAATGGTTTCGCTCAACGCAATATTGGCCGCATCGGCGGCCGGCGGCGTAGTTGCTATCGGCGGTGCGGTCGCGGCCGGCGCCGAAGTCGCCATTTGCGCGGAAGTCACCATTGGAGCTGCGGCAACAAGCAATGGCGCGAAGATAATGGCAAAGAGCATGACGGCGACGCTTCGTTTACTCGGCGTTTACTTCATGCCGAAGAACACGAACGTGTCATCCTGAGCGGAGCCTACAGCACGCGCAGCGTGCTGCAGCGCAGTCGAAGGACGCGCGTGCCTCAGATTGAGCGCGCGTGAGGCCTTGGAAAAATCGCGGCGACATCGAATGCGAACCACTCGATGGCCGGATGTTCGAATCGCTCACCGGCGGAGTATTCGCGCACGTCCGTCTTTGAGTGGGCGATGACGCGCTTATTGGCCGGATCGACGTCGAGCACGAGCACGCTGCCCGTTCGTAAGTAACGTTCGATCTTGCGCTGCAAGTAAAGCGGTCGCGTGGAAGGCGAACGGATCTCGATGGCAACGTCCGGCGCCAAGGGCGGTTCCTCGGCCTCGTCGGCCGTCAAGTTCGCCAAGCGCGCGTGTGATATGAACGCGATATCCGGCACGAATTCGGTTTCCGTCCCGTCGATCGCGCCGACGTTGTATCTCCACTCCGGCCCAAACTCACCGTGCGGGGCGGCACATCGCTCCAGTTCGCGCAAAAGGGCGCGTTGAACGAGCGAATGCGTGCGCCGCGGCGTCACCTTGAAGTAGGTGCGCCCGTCGAGATACTCGGCTTCGGGCGGGTCGTGAAGCGGTATGAGCATGGCTTCCATGGCAGATCATACCATCACCCCCGGCGAGTTGCCGCCGGCTTACCAGGTCCCGCAAGCCACTCGGACGTTGCGGCTTAGCCGATCCCGTGGGGGAGAGGCTCTTCGCTCGGCTCGGCTGATAGCGTAATCAGTTCTGAAACGAAGAATTCGACCGCCTCGGGCGGCGGCTGCGGATCGCACCGCGCCTGCTTCACGAAATAGGCGACCCGCGCGCGAGCCTCGCTCTCGGTCGGCTGCACTCCGCGCTCGGCGTACTCAAGCGCCGCGCGCTTCACATTCCCCCACACCAGCTCAATTGACGTCATGGGCAAACACCTCCAAATCGCCCGCGCCGCCGTCCCTTAAGACGCCGGTCGACCGTATGGATGGCTACAGTATGCGCCCGCCCCCCTGTTATTATCAAGGGCCGAGTAATTAAAGTTCTAAAGCAGGCAAGCAAGCACCAGACCGGCCGTACTCAAAAACGAAACGCAAAGAACACCGCCAGCATGATGAACCCGTACGCAACGAAGTAATTCCACTGCAAACGCTGGTGGAAAACGACGATCGCGTAGCCCGTGAAGACGCATAGGGTGACGCATTCCTGAATAATCTTCAGCTGCGTCAACGTGAACTTGCCGTAGCCGATGCGGTTGGCCGGCACCTGAAACATGTATTCGAAAAAGGCGATGCCCCAACTGATTACGATTGCCCAGATCAACGGGCGCTTCATGTCTTTGAGATGGCCGTACCACGCCATCGTCATGAAGATGTTGGAAATAATCAGGAGTCCAACGGTCGTCATCTGAGCCTTTCGAAGCGCCTTGCGCGCGCGGTCGTCATCGAGAGAGTGTGGAAGCGCCTCCGATTTCACCGCGACCATGTACCCAGGCTGCTATTTTGTCATGCATCGAACGGCCACGTTGATGCTGAACTAAATCCGCGCAGCCGCAAACCCGAGCGTTCGATAATAAGCGAACGGTGCTATAATGAACGTGCTTGACGGGCCGCTGTCTGGAGGGATCGCAAATTGCGGTCCCTTCTGTCTTAAAGCAAAACGCCCCGATTGGGGCGCTTGTGCCGGGGGCGCTCCGGTGCCGTGTTGTTACGGAACCCGCCCGCTCCACCACTCGGTTTACGGCCGAGAACGACTCCATGATCCCGAAGGTTCATCGAGCCTGCCGATTATAGCATGTTGGTGCCGGTCCGGGACTCCCGATTCTCCACCCGGCCCTCGGCAGTCGTCACCACCTTCAATCAGGTGACGCCTTTGGCTTGGCTCCGCCGTGCGCTAATTTGTGGATCGTATCTTTTCTACGCTAACCGACACCTGGCGGAAGAATTCGCTGCGCTGCGCCGTGAGCATTCTGGCCATGGCCTCCATGCCATAGTTCTACAGCAGCGTCGAGCGGTTCCGTTAAACCGTCGCGAGTTTTTCCTTGCGCGGCCTACCGCCTTTCGCGCCATTAGCCACGGAAGCACGCGTCTTGGCTGGTGATTTTCGCGAACCACCTTTGCGGCCTAACGCCGCCGCAGGTTGGAGAAAGAATAACTCTTGCAAGAGGCCCGGGATATATACGTCTATGTCCCTCTCCCGCTGTGAAATCGTCATTCCGGCGTTGTCGGCCTTGAGCAACTGTAACTCATCCGCTCGTAGGCCTCGGAGTTCTTCAATGTCCTTTCGTGGAATGTCAATAAAACGATTGTTACGAAAGAAAAGGCGGATCCTATCCTCGCGCGCATCGTAACGCACGTCAGTAATTGAAGGTTCGTTCTTGATTACAGGTTTAGCCATAAATCTGCTTCCATTTCGCAATGCACGCTGCGCGGTGCTTCCGCACAATCTCCTTCGCTGCGGCGACTTCGCTTTTCGAGGGCTTACCTCGGTCATGAGACTTATCATGTCTGAGCGGTGACAGGAAGATCTTGATGAGTTTGCCGTCAAATGCAACATGAACGTGCGGTTTGCCGCCGTCGCGCGTAAAAATTCGCACGTCGTACCCTTTTTCAGAAATGACTGTGGGCACGATCATAACCCAAGCGCTTAGGTTTTTCAATTGCCCTTCGAGGCACAAGCATATTGTCCGGCGCCCCCTTTGCCGCGGCTTTGCCGCTTGACTTCACATCTGTTAAGCGGCTAAGCTGGGTGGGTGAGCACTGGGTTTTCGAATGAGTTGAACGCCGCGATGGAGGCGGCGCGCCTGAGCGCCTCCGAGCTGGCGCAGCGGAGCGGGCTGACCGAGGCCGCCATTTCCTACCTGCGCTCGGGCCAGCGCGAGCCCTCGTACCGGTCGCTGCAGCGGCTGACGCAGGTGCTGCCCTCGCTGACGGCCACGCTGGAAAAGGCAACGCCGTTCGACACGATCGAGGACGCGATCAAAGACATCCGCGCCGGCAGGATGGTTATCGTGCTCGACGACGAGGACCGCGAAAACGAAGGCGACCTCGTGATGGCCGCGCAGATGGTAACGCCCGAGGCGATCAATTTCATGCGCAAAGAGGCCGGTGGGCTCATTTGCGTACCGATCGTCGGCCGGCGCTTGGACGAGCTGCATCTGCCGCAGATGGTGTCGGAAAACAGCGCGGTGCATGAAACAGCATTCACGGTTTCGGTTGAAGCGCGCGGACGCACGACCACCGGCATCTCCGCGCACGATCGCGCGGCAACGATTCAAGCGCTGCTGGATCCGGCAACGAAGCCTTCGGACCTGCTCCGCCCCGGGCACACGTTTCCGCTTCGCGCACGCGAAGGCGGCGTTCTGGTGCGCGCCGGCCAAACCGAAGCATCGGTCGATCTCGCGCGCCTCGCGGGATTGTATCCGGCGGGCGTCATCTGCGAGATCATGGCCGAAGACGGGACGATGGAACGGCTCGACGGACTGATCGAATTCGCAAAACGCCACGGATTAAAACTCGTGACGGTGAAAGATCTCATCGCGTACCGCTGGCGCACCGAGAAGCTGCTGCACCGCATCGCCGAGTTCGATCTCCCCACCGAGATCGGAAACTGGCGCGGCTACGCGTACGAAAATTCGATCGACGGCAATACGCACGTCGCGCTGGTCATGGGCGACATCGGCGACGGCAAAGACTTGCTGGTGCGCGTGCACTCGGAGTGTTTGACCGGCGATGCGCTGCATTCGCTGCGCTGCGATTGCGCGGCGCAACGCGATGCCGCAATGCAAATCATCGCCCAGCAAGGGCGCGGCGTTTTCCTGTATTTACGCCAGGAAGGGCGCGGAATCGGCCTTGCCAACAAGCTGCGCGCCTACGAACTGCAGGACAAAGGCGCCGACACCGTCGAGGCCAACATCGCGCTGGGCTTGCCGGTCGATAAGCGCGATTACGGCATCGGTTCGCAAATTCTGGCCGACCTCGGCGTGAAAGAACTGCGCATTCTCACGAACAACCCGCGCAAAATCTTTGGATTGGAAGGCTACGGCATGACCATCGTCGGGCGCGTCTCGATGCAAACCGAGCCGACGCGCCACAACAAGCGCTACATGGCGACAAAGCGCGCAAAGCTGGGTCACCTCTTCGAAGACGCCGCCAACGCAACGCCGCTTCCGCACGGCGATCACGCATGAAACGCAATCGTGATTCGGGCGCGTCCTTCGACTGCGGCGTTCGCAAAGCGAACGCCTCCGCTCAGGATGACACAGGGGAAGCGCGATCCGCTGCGTCCTTCGACTCCGCGCGCGAAGCGCGCTCCGCTCAGGATGACA
>DASRDE010000265.1:0-4129 GCA_035652755.1 Vulcanimicrobiaceae bacterium
GTACGTACGAGCCGGCGAGCTGCCGCCCAAGCGCCACATTCAATTCCGCCGCCCTGACGGCGGACTCTACGCGGAAGAGCTCTTCTCCACCAAAGGCTTCGAGAGCGTCTACTCGCTCCTCTATCACGTGCGCCCGCCGACGGCGACATTGGAAGTCCGCGCGTGGAACCGGCCCGTGCCCGTGCTGCACGCGAACGAACCGCTGCGCAACCGGCACTTTAAAACCGCGGGCATGTCGCTGGGCGAAGACGCAATAGAATCGCGCACGCCGCTGCTGGGCAATAGCGACCTGCTCGTTTCGATTGCCGATGCAAAGCGCCCGATGGATTATTTCTACCGAAACGTCGGCGGCGACGAGCTGCTCTTCATCCATTACGGCGAAGGCACGCTGCAGACGCCGTTCGGCGATCTCGCATACCGCGCGCACGACTACGTCCTTCTGCCGACCGGCACCACGTACCGCATGCTCCCGGCCTCGCCGACGCGCATGCTCGTGCACGAGAGCACCGGCATGATCAAGATCCCGCGAAAGTACCGCAACGAGTTCGGCCAACTCGACGAATCGGCCCCGTACTACGAGCGCGACTTTCGCGTTCCGCTTTTGCGAGAAGCGAATGAAGAACGCGGAGAGTATGAAGTGCGCGTGACGAACGCCGGACGCAACGCGATCTACATCGTACAGAATCACCCGTGCGACGTGGTCGGATGGGACGGCTACTGCTATCCGTATGCGTTCAACATCGCCGAGTTCGCGCCGATCACCGGGAAATTGCACCAGCCGCCGCCCGCGCACGCGACGTTCGAGTCGCCGGGCGCGGCGTTCTGTGCCTTCGTTCCGCGCTTGTTCGATTACCATCCGCTCGCGATTCCAGTTCCCTACAACCACTCCAGCGTCGACTGCGACGAAGTGCTATACTATGTGAGCGGCAACTTCATGAGCCGGCGCGGCGTCGAAGAAGGCTCGATTACGCTGCATGCCGCGGGCGCGCCGCACGGGCCTCAGCCGGGCGCAGTCGAAGCGAGCCTAGGCAAGACCTCGACCGACGAGGTAGCGGTGATGGTCGACACGTTCAAACCGCTCTTACTCTCGGAACAAACGCCGGCTATTGAAGACGAGAACTACTACCGCTCCTGGATCGAGACGGCCGAGCCGCTGCGCCGATAACGCCGAAGACGATCGTGGTGACGGCGACCGCCGCAATCTCGCGCCAGATGAACATGTCCCACTCGATCTTGACCATGCGCCGCTGACCGAGCTGCAGCGGCGCGTAATCGTGCGCGGTTGCGAATTGCGCGCCCTGGCGCATCAGCCAGGCGTTGCCGAGCGTGAGGATCAGCAGAAAAATGAATCCCAGCAGCGCGAACCGCACGTCTATCCCTGAGCGGGAACGATCGTCCCGCTGACGCTGCCGAAACCGATTCGCGGTTTTCCCGGCGCGTTGCACCATCCGCGCATGGTCACGGTGTCGCCGTCTTCCAGAAACGAGCGCCGTTCACCCGAGGTCAATTCCAGCGGGCGTTCGCCGCGCCACGTCAACTCGATCAGGCTGCCGTAGCTTTCCGAGCCGCTGCCCGAGATCGTGCCCGAGGCATAGAGGTCGCCCGGGCGAATCGCCGTTCCATTCACCGTCGCGTGCGCGAGCTGCTGAGCCATATTCCAATACATATCCTTGTAATTGGAACGCGAAACGATCTGACGCGGCAGTCCACGATCGCGCATTTGCCGGCTTTGGATCTCGATCGTCAGCTCGACGTCGTAATTCCACGCCTGCCCGCACTGCAAATAGTCGAGCGGCTGCGGCTCCTGAACCGGCCCCTGCACGCGGTACGGTTCGAGCGCGTCGAGCGTAACGACCCACGGCGAGATCGACGTGGCGAACGATTTGCCCAGGAACGGCCCGAGCGGCTGATACTCCCAGGCTTGAATGTCGCGCGCGCTCCAATCGTTGACTAGGACCAAACCGAAGATGTGGTCGCGCGCGGTGGCGACAGGGATCGCTGTACCCATGCGATTGCCCGGACCGGTGATAAAGCCGACTTCCAACTCGACGTCGAGCATCGTCGAAGGCCCGAAGAGCGGCGTACCGTCCGGGCCTTTGCGCTGCCCGCGCGGACGAACCACGCCCGTACCGTCCACGACGATCGTACTTGAGCGGCCGTGATAGCCGATCGGAATCCAACGCCAGTTGGGGAGCAGCGGCTCGCTGCCCGGACGCAGAATTTTGCCGAGATTCGTGGCGTGTTCGAGCGACGAATAGAAATCGACGTAATCGCCCGGCTCGAAAGGTTTGAGCATGCGCACCGCATCGCGCTCGACCAAGAATCCGTCGCGCGCAGAGGGAGCGATCGCGGTCGAATCCGCGCGCAGCAGATCGGTCAGACGCGCGCGCAACGCCGTCCACACACCGCGGCCGGCGCCGAGCAGCGGATTGAGCGTTTCGGCCTGAAGCAGCCGCGCATCCGCGATGCCTTCGAACAACCCTTCCTGAGCTGCGAGCGAGAGATCGAAGATCGCATCGCCGATTGCGGCGCCGAGGCGCGGCTCTTCACCGGCTCGCAAAAAGACGCCGTACGGAAGATTCGCGAGCGGGAAATCCGAATCCGGGGCTACCGGAACCCATGAAGCATCGGAACCGTGCATCGGCTAAATCAAACCGAGCTGGCGCAGGTCGTCGGTCGGCTCGTCAATGCTGCAGCTTCCGTATCCGGCGAAGAGCTCGCGGCGAACGGTTTCGATCTGTGCGGTCGACGCAGCGCGATCGCGATAACGCAACCCGTCCGAATTGAACACGAAGTTCGACGGATCTTCGTCGGCCAAGATCTGCGTGACGTCGGCCTCCGGCGCTCCGCCATGCGCGAAGACCGCTGCAAAGAGCAGATTCAAAAAGCCGTGCATGTAAAATCCCGTCGAGACGTCGACGTGCCGGATCGGGTGGTGCAGCCCCGCCGTCGCCTTGAAAGGCACGCGGTGCCGCGCCGCGGCGCAAACGAACTGCGCGGCCTCGCCGGGCTGCGGGAATGCCGCCGCGGTCAGCCCGCCCATGCGAATCTTCGCGCCGATCCCCTCCGATGCGAGATCGCGCATCATCCGGTCGGGCGCCTCGCCGGTGCGCGGCCACTCCGCATATGCCGGAAGCGAGCCCGCACCGCTCGCTTCAATAGCCGCAACGGCCGAACGTGCATCGGCATCCGAGAGCGGAATTTCGACCGCGCCGATCTGCACGGCTCCGCCGGCCGGCAGCGGCCGCGTCCCTTCCCCGCGATCCAAAATCAAGCTGACCGCAAAAGGCGATTCATCCTGCGGTATCGCTTGCGACAATTCGTTGAGGCGCGACTCAACGATGATAAATCGCCCCAGTATCCACGAAAGACGGCCGCGCCGAAGCGCGGCGTATTCGGAAACTGCGGGCGCCAAGTCGAGTTTGGCCGGCGGAAAGAGGCCGGCGTAATCGATGAGGCTGCTCAGCGCGGCGCGGACGGCCGGAAGGGGCGGAGCGGAGGTCGACATACAGGGCCGCTTCGGTCGGCCCGCTAACTGCCCTTCTGTCATGACAGCGACGACTTCACAGGCCGCCCACCCGCTGGCCAAAATCGACTGGGATTACGTCGAGTTCTACGCGGGGAACGCAAAGCAGGCTGCTTACTATTATTGCTGCGCTTTCGGCTTCGATCAAATCGCATATGCCGGTCCCGAAACCGGGGTGAAGGACCGCGCGTCCTACGTACTCGAGCAGAACAAGCTGCGCTTCGTCATTACGTCGAGCTTGCGGCCCGACGACGAGATCACGCGGCACGTCGCCGAGCACGGCGACGGCGTCAAGGATATCGCGATCGTCGTGCGCGACGCGCGGGCTGCGTACGATGCGGCCATCGCCGGCGGAGCCGCCTCTATTCTGGAGCCCACCGAGTTTCGCGACGCGCACGGCCGCGTGGTTAAGGCAACGATCGCCAGCTACGGCGACACGGTCCACAGTTTCATCCAGCGCGACGGATACACCGGGCCCTTCCTGCCCGGATACGTCGAACAGCGCAAGACGTACGCGTTCTCGCAAAAGCCGGGCCTGGAGTTCATCGATCACTGCGTGGGCAACGTCGGATGGGGCGAGATGGATACCTGGGGCGACTTCTA
>DASRDE010000266.1:0-3609 GCA_035652755.1 Vulcanimicrobiaceae bacterium
CGAAGCCCATAGCTCGCCCGGAACGCCCGGCCTGGCGATTATCGGGCTGCCGGACCGCGCCCTGAACGAGGCGCGTCAACGCGTGCGCGCGGCGACGTTCAACTCGGGCTTCATGTTTCCGGCCGGGCGTTTATTGATCAATCTTTCGCCGGCCGACGTGCGTAAGGAGGGGCCTGCATTCGATCTTGCGATCGCACTCGCGCTAATGGCCATCGACGAGCAAATCGACCGCCTCGCGTTGCAAAACTACGCCGTACTCGGCGAGCTCGCACTCGACGGCATCGTGCGTCCGGTCGCGGGAATTTTGCCGATGGTGCTCGGCGCGCGTAACGCCGGATTTTCAACGCTGATCGTGCCTTCGGGAAATGCCGAAGAGGCCGCGCTCGTCGAGGGCGTCGAGATCTACGCGGTCGATTCGCTGCAATCGGCGGTCGCGGTCGTGATGGGGAACGGCGCGAAATGGCGCGTGCAGTCGAAGCCGCCGCAGCCTCCTGCGTTCGACGCTCTGGCATATGGGGACTTCGCGGACGTGCGCGGGCAAGCCGGCGCAAAGCGCGCGCTCGAAATTGCCGCTGCGGGCGGTCACAATCTGCTCTTCGTCGGGCCGCCCGGCTGCGGCAAGACGATGCTCGCGCGGCGTTTGCCCTCGATACTTCCGCCGATGAGCCTCGATGAAGCGCTCGAAGTAACGAAGATCTATAGCGTCGCGGGTTTGCTCGGCACCGATCCCGGTATCGTCCGCGCACGTCCGTTCCGCTTTCCGCACCACACGATCAGTCAGGTCGCGCTCGTCGGAGGCGGCAGCTTAGCAAAACCCGGCGAGATCAGCCTTGCGCACAACGGCGTGCTCTTCTTGGACGAGCTGCCCGAGTTCACGCGCGCGTCGATCGAAGTCATGCGCCAGCCGCTCGAAGAAGGCGCGGTCACGATTGCGCGGGCGGCCGGAACGTTCACCTATCCTGCCCGCTTCATGCTGGTGGCCTCGATGAATCCTTGTCCATGCGGTTTTCGCGGTACGCGCAGCGCTGAGTGCCGATGCGACGATGCGGCCGTCGCCAAATACGTTTCCAAACTTTCGGGTCCGCTGCTCGACCGCATCGATCTGCAGATCGAGATCGCGCGCGTTGCCTTCGACGAGATGGTGCGCCCGGCGCGCTCGGAATCGTCGGCGCAGGTGCGTTCCCGGGTTATCGCTGCCCGCGATTTACAGCGGCGCCGCTTCACAGGTACGGCAATCGCCTGCAACGGCGACATTCCGGCGAATCTGGTTCGAAAGTACTGCGAGCTCGACGGCGAGGCGATGCGGCTGCTCGCTCAGGCCAGTTCGCGGCGGCAATTCTCGGCTCGGGCCGTAGACCGAATCTCGCGTGCTTCGCGTACGATTGCCGACCTCGCGGGGTGCGAGACCATTACCGCCGAGCACGTCGCCGAAGCGATTCACTACCGCAGCTTGGAGCGTTTGGACACGAGAGCGGCGTAACACCGCACGATGAACCGGCTGCCGGCGACAATACTCTTCCTGGGCCTGGCGCTGCTCCTAGCGCCCCGTTCGAATGTCGACGCTCAATCGTATTCGCGCGTCCCAGACTCAGAACTGCAGGTCCTCTTGGCAACCAGCAAGACCGATTATTCCGTGGGAGAGCCGATTCGCGTCCGCATTGGCGTTCGCAATGCTGGACCAAAAACGATCCATCTCTGGATTAGACCGGTTTGGGACTATTTTCGGTTAACGGTACGCAACGCAGCCGGGACGACCGTGCAACCCAACCCGCACCTGTTTCTTGCCGCGCTCCACAAGACGTGGCCGCAAACCATGACGATTGCGCCCGGCAGTATGCTGACGTTTCCATCGATGCATTCGGTGAGTGAAACTGTCCATCAAGACGCCACGCTTGCCGACTTCGATTATGCGCCGCTTCCGGCTGGCACCTACAGATTGTCGGCCAGCCCCACGTTCCGCTCGGTCATACTCCCAGGCACCCCGATACACTTCGGTGTGATCGATAACAATCGAATTGCCAGTAACGTACTGACAATTCGCGTTAGGTAGGTCGCGAGCGCTTAGCCGACCGCGATCTGCGGGTAGCGTATCCGCACGGCCGTGATGTGCGAATCCCGCGTCGGAGGGCGGCCGAAGCGAACTCGATCGTAATCGGGTGAGAACGGCATCTCCAGAGCGTCCAGCGCGTCGACGGCTTGGCGCAATTGTTGCACCCAATCGGCGTCGTGTTCGCGCGGCTCCGCGGTCAGGGCATCGATGCGCGCAATTAGCGCGGCTTTGCGCGCGATGTTCTCGGGCGTCGCATCGCGCAGACAAACGCCGTAGGTTCCTTGCATGTATGACTCCCATTCCTGGGCGGCATCCAAGCTCGGGATGCTCTCGGCGGTGCACGCAGCTTCGAGGCGCCTTTTGAAACATTCCTCGTCGCACTCCAGACTGGTATAATTGGCCGGATAATACGCGGTGCCGTCTTCCAGAACGTACGACGGCCCGGGCGCGCCCGCACAAGGTTGGTGCCCGGTAACGAAGTTGCGGCGAATGTAGTCTAGATCCGCGTCGCTGAACACAGCCTGCGTTTGCATGACTGTATTTTAAGCCGTAATCGCTTTGCTCTCGGTCAAATCGAGGCCGAACGCATCGAGAAGAAAGGCGCGCCCGGCGCCGGTTAGTTCGAGGACCCGCGGTTCGGAGCGCCGGCGAAAGGTGCCGGTTTGGAGGAACGACTCGAGCAGCGCCGAGCCGAGCGGACCCGATATGTGGCGGCGGCGCTCAGTCCAATCGATGCACGTGCGCACGTGCTCGCGCGGATTGCCGAACAACGCGGTGATATCGACTCCCACTCGCAGCAGCACCCGATGCGCGCACGGTCCAAGGCGGAACCCGTCTTCTTCGACCTCGAGTGCTCGCGCTCGAACGAGCGCTGCCGCGAGCGCGATCGCCGTCTCGCCGGCTAAATGATCGTAGCACGACCGTGCGAAGCGCAGCCGCTGCGAGCGCAGCGATTCGCGCAGCGACCGGATCGGCGCCGGACGTGCGATGGATCCCAGCGACTCGAGCACGTGCGCCATCTCCGGTCGAGCCAGTTCGTAGTAGCGGTGGCGACCCTGGGAATGCACGCGCAGCAGATTGCCCTGAACGAGTTTGCTCAAATGCACGCTCGCGGTCGCGGCGGAGATCCCCGCCGCTCGAGCCAGCTCGCCGGCCGGCAAGGCGCGCCCGTCGAACAGCAGCGTGAGCATCGTCGCGCGCGCAGGCTCCCCGGCAAGGGATGCGACCGCAGCAAAGTCCGGTTCGTTCACGCTTCTACTCTACAACGCGAACGCTTCGCCGCGCATCAAAGGGGCGACGCCGCGGCGGCGGCGCGGTTGCGAAGCAGGGCGCGGTCGCGCACGTTGAGCGCGAGAGCCGCGGCCCGTTCGAACTCGGCGCTGGCTTCATCCTTGCGGCCAAGTTTCAGCAGCAAATCCGCCCGGACCGCGGGCAGCAAATGGTAGGTCTTGAGCGACGGTTCGTCTACCAGCGCGTCGGCAATCTCCAGCCCGGCGCGGGGCCCGAACGCCATTCCCACCGCGACGGCTCGATTCAATTCGACGACCGGCGAGGGCGCG
>DASRDE010000267.1:0-4594 GCA_035652755.1 Vulcanimicrobiaceae bacterium
CGGGATTGAGACCGAGGGTCGCCGCGAACGTCGCTTCGGCCGCAAGCTCCACGCCCTGCTGGCGGACCAAAGCCACGCGCGCCTGCGCGGTCGGCAGTTGCGCGGTCGCCAAATCGACGCGGGATGCGGTGCCGGCGGCCAGTTGCGCCCGCACCAGGTTTTCCTGCACGACGTTCTGGTTGACCACTTGAACGTCGAGTTGCGTGGTCGCGCGCGCTTGCAGCACGCCGTAATACGCCTGTGCGACGTTGAACGCGAGCGTTTCGAGGCTTCGTTCGTACGTGTCTGCGCCCGCGACCGCGCTCGCGCGCGCCTGGTGAATCTGCGCGATCACGCGCCCGCCGTCATAGATCAGCTGACGCAGCGTCGCGTTCAGGCCCTTGGTGACGGTAGAGTTTCCGAACGTTCCCGTGCTGCCGGGCGGGGGCGTTGCCGTCGATCCGCCGTAGCGCGTCGTCTGCGTGAGAGTCCCCGTGCCGCTGATGTTGGGAAAGATCGCAGTTCGCGCCGCATCGACCGGTATCTGCGTGAGCTCGCGGTTCGCCCGCGCGGCTGCAAGCACCGGCGACTTGGCCACGGCGATCGCGATGGCTTGCGAAAGCGAGACTTGCTGCGGAACGCCCGGAGCCGGCTGCTGCTGCGCCGCGCCCGGTGCGGGCGTCCCATATGCCGGATAAGGCAGCTGAGTCGGAGCCGGCGTCGGTGCGAGTTGCAGAGCCAGCAGCATGAACAACGCGTGCATCGGCTAGTAACCGCCTCCCGGCGCCGATGCGGGCGCTCGTCCGGCAATTGCTACCGCGCTGCCGTTTTGCAGCGCATCCGGCCGCGTCGTGATCACCATCGTTCCGGGACCGATTCGCGGGCTGATGACTTCGCTCAGGGTATCGGTCTGCAGTCCCACGGTTACGGGAACTTGCTGGGCTTTATTGTCCTTGCCGACGATGAAGACGTTGGAACCCTGATCGCCTTGCGCGACCGCCGAACGCGGCACGACGATCGCACTCTTGTGCAGTTCCTTCTGAATCGTTGCGGTGACGAGCATGCCGCCGCGCAGCGACTCGTCGGGATTCGGCTGCCGGATGCGCGCCTGGTACGAAAGCGTGCCCTGCGTCGGCACGGCGTTGACGGTGCTGATCGATCCCGAGAACCGGCGATTCCCCAATTGCGACGTCGTGAACGAAACGGGTGTCCCGGCGTGAACGAACGCCAGATCTTCGTCCGGTACGTTGACGTTCACCCAGACCGTGTCGACCTTATCGACCCGCAGCACGGGCGTGCCGGGCTGCGCCATCGCGCCGGGATCCATTAGACGCCCGGTGACGACTCCGTCGAAGGGTGCATACAGCGACGTTTGACCGATCTGCGTGCGAAGCGTATTCGCCTGCGCTTGGGCGGCTGCGACCGCTTGACGCGCGGCCGCAGCGGTCGACGACTGCACGCCGGTCGATCCTTGATTGGCCAGCGCCGTCTGATACTGCGACTGCGCCGCGACGTAGGCAGCTCGGGATTGTTCCAGCTGCTGCTGCGAAACGTAGCCCTGCTTGAAGAGCATTTGATTTTGATTGTATTGCAGCTGCGCGCTCGCCAGCGCGGCCTTGGCCGAGGATACCGCCTGCGTCGTCTGCGACTGCGTGATCGGAACGTTCAATTGCGACGCCTGCGCCTGCGCGGCGGCCTGGCTGATCTGCGCCTGCACCTGCGCGAGCTGCGCGCGCAGCGTCGAATCGTCGATCTTCGCCAGGAGCTCGCCCGCACTCACGCGGTCGCCCTGGTTCACGTAGATCGCCGTGATCGGACCGGACTGCTGAAAGGACAGCGTCGACTCCTCGAGCGGCGCGACCTGTCCGTCCAGCGAAAGGTACGTTGCGATGTCGCGGCGCTGCGCCTGGGCGGCCTCGACGTCGAGCGCGGGTGCGCTGCGCTGCGGGGCCTGCTTTGCGCAGCCTCCCAAGACGACGGCAGAAGCGGCCGCCGCCGCGAGCACCCAGCGATAATAGTGCATGCTACTCCTTCTAACGTAAATCCGTGAGCGCCATTCGTTCGTACCTAGATACGTCCTAGGGCACGGTTTGATTCAGCATGGTATGCGTCCAACCTTAAACTGCGATGGGCGCGCCCGGGAAGCCGGGATTCCTGCGTGGTATTGTCTCCGGGCCATGCGCGCGAAACTCGACATCGGCCGAACCTTCAGCCGGCAGACCCGCGTCGAAGAGTGGATGACGGCGGAAAAGGCCGGGAACAAAGGGGCGGACGTGCTTTCGACGCCCATGCTCGTCCAACTGATCGAGGACGCGGCCATGGCCTGCGTCACGCCGCTGCTCGACAGCAGCCAGATAACGCTCGGTACGCATATCGATCTCGAACACCACAAACCGGTACCGGTTGGTTTCATCGTGCGGACCGAAGTCGAGGTGGTCTTGGTGGACGGCCCCCGGATCAGCTTCGCCGTCCAGGTCTTCGACGAGCGCGAGCCGGTCGCGGAGGGAACCCACGAGCGCTACATCATGGAGCGGACGAAATTTCTGGCAAAGCTTGAAGAGAAACTCGCTTAACGCTACCTTTATAGGCGAACGGGTGGGCCGTCTGTACTATGCTGCAGGGGGGCCTACCCAGGTCCCGAAGGGATTAGCTCAGCTTGCTTCGGGGTACTAGACGGCGGAACGCCTGGCTGCGTTTTGTCGTGCCCGCAAGCCGAGGCTTCATTCTAGCTAGGAGGAAACACTTGAAACGACTGAGCACCGGAGTCCTGACTGCGCTGTTAAGCGTCGGTCTGGGACTTAGCGCGGTGGCCGCTCCGTCGCAGTCTGGATCGCATGGGAACTTTGGAAGCAACGCGATCGCCCAGGCTACGCCGGCAGGCTCACCAGCTCCGGCAGCGACCGCCATGGGGTCACCGGCATCGATGCCGGCATCCTCGGCTGCACCGGCAGCCACCCCGATGGCATCGCCTGCCCCGGCGGCACCAGCGGCCAACACGCCGCCGGCGAACTTTGGTTCTCCGCCGTCCGGACAGATTCCGATCCTCTTTAACGACCACCACGTCTACTCGAAGCCGGACGAGCTCAAACAGGGCCGCGTTCTGGCTGCGCTGATTCGTGGCGGTACGATTCTCATACCGCTGCGCTCGATGTTCGAGCAAATGGGCGCAACGGTGGCTTACGATCCGGGAAGCAAGACGGTCGACGTGACCAAGCCCGGAGCCGACGTGAAGGTCACCGTCGGCAAACCCGAAGTCGTGATCAACGGCGAAACGCGTCCGCTCGACGTCCCCCCTGAGATCTATCAGGGTCACGTCGTCGTCCCGGTCCGCGTAATCTCCGAGGGCATGGGCGCCTACGTGCAGTGGGTCCCGGACCGCCGCGTCGTGGTGGTTCGTTATCTGCCGCCGACGCCGCCGCCCCCGCCGCCGCCGCCGGTCTCACCGACTCCGATCCCGACCACGGCGCCGACCCCCGTCCCGACCCCAGCAGAGGCGAACCTCTTCGTGGCCGGCGACTGGATCATCTCGCCGAAGGTCTATAACGAGTTCAGCCCCGGCAACGCCGGCAACATCAAGAAGGACGGCATGTCGTATCGCATCCGCGGTGCGTACAAGTTCGATCTCTTCTCGCTGCCCTGGATGATCGAAGGCGACTTCCGCAGCTACCGCTATCCGCACAATCAGACGCTTCCGACGGACGTGAACGGCGTAACCGGTCCGTTCCCCGGCGCAGTCTGCAACGGATCGAACACGGTTACGCATCCCAGCCCGGCCGTTGAGCCCGGCTGCGTGACCGCGATCGGCGGCCTCGTCTCCACGTTCGTCCCGGCGTTCACCGTGCAGGATCAATCGATCGACGCACGGCTCGGTCTGCAAGTCGCGAAGGTTCTCGACGAGCGGATCTACATCGCCGGCGGCTATCTGTGGCGCACGAACAACTACGGCTATCCGAAGCTCAACAACTTCGGAGGCGGCCTTGAAGTGCTTCCGGCAACCACCCAGACCGGATGGTCGCTCTACGGCAGCGCTTACTACTATCCCGACGTGAAGGGCACGTGCCCGACCACGACTTGCCCGGCGAGCACGCCGTACGTCCTGTCGTACAACATCTTCCGCTACGACATCGGCGCCGCGGTACAACTCGGACCGACCATCCCCGCGTTCTTCGAACTCGGCTGGCTCGGCGACTCCGGCAAGAACCACACGAACGCCCCGTCCGATTTCTCGGAAAACGGTCCGTACATCGGCTTGGGTATCAAGTTCTAAACGCGCAAGCGTAACGAACTGAAAAAGAGCCTCGCATTCGCGAGGCTCTTTTTTAACAGGCGTATCCGCGCTACGCGCTACACGCCCCCCACGGGCATAGCCCGCGGGGTCCCCCGGCTTCGCCCATCCACCATCGATTGACGAACAAATCACTAACGGAATGTCTATTTCGATCGCTGAGGGAAGCCCGCACCCGCCCGTTGCTCAGCGCCGCCGGTTCTGTGTCATCCTGATCGGAGTTACGGCGCGCACCTCGTGCGCGCCCCACGCAGTCGAAGGACGAACGGTGCGAGAACCCCGCACCCACCGCTGCTAGTGCCGGTGCCGAGGCTTCGGCGAAGGCGATGC
>DASRDE010000268.1:0-11343 GCA_035652755.1 Vulcanimicrobiaceae bacterium
GCATCGCCTCTTCGTCAAAGACCTCGTGCTGGGAACGCTCGAGCATTCCGAGGAGAGCGACCAGGCAATTTCGCCCCTGCTGCAGGGCTGGACCATCGAACGGTTGCCGACGATCGATCGTTTGCTGCTGCGAATGGGAACGTTCGAGTTGCGGCACCGGCCCCAAACGCCGCGGCCGGTCATCATCAACGAAGCCGTAGAATTGGCAAAGCGCTTCTCGACCGAAGACTCCGGACGCTTCGTCAACGGCGTTCTCTCGGCTGTAGTAACGGGGAACGGCCATGCGTAGGATTCTTCGCGCGCTGTTCATCGCGGTGCTATTGGTCGTACTCTTTGTTGCCGGGTCGATTGCGGGCATCGTGGCGGCATACTCGCGGAATCTTCCCGATATCAGCCGCATGGCGGATTACCAGCCCGCACGCTCGACGCGCATCTACGCGCGGGACGGCTCGCTGCTGGCCAACCTCTACAAAGAGAACCGCATCTGGGTGCCGATTGCAAAGATTCCGCCGATCGTCCGCGAGGCGTTCATCGCCAACGAAGACCACACGTTCTACCAAAACAACGGCGTGGATTTCGGCGGTATCATCCGTGCCGGCGTCTCGGACTTCATGCACCATCACATCGAGCAAGGCGCCTCGACCATTACGCAGCAGCTCGCGCGCGGCTTGTTCCTGACCGACAAGCAGACGATCTCGCGTAAGATTCAAGAAGCGCTGCTCGCGATGGAGATAAACCGCTACTACACCAAAGACGAGATCCTCGAGCGGTATCTCAATCTGATCTACTTGGGATCGGGCGCGTACGGGGTCGATGCGGCGGCGCATACCTACTTCGGAAAGGGCGTCGACAAATTGACGCCCGGGCAGGCCGCGCTGCTGGCCGGGCTGGTGGCGGCTCCGTCGGATTATTCGCCGTACGTCAACCTGCAGCTCGCGCGGGAGCGGCAGCGTCACGTGCTCGACCGCATGGCCGAAAGCGGTTACCTGACGCAGACACAAGCTCAGGACGCTGCCGATGCGCCGCTGCAGCTCGCCGGCGAACGGCCTGCAGGCCTGCAAGGGTTTCGCGCGCCGTGGTTCACGACGTACGCGGTCGCTCAGCTCGAGCACGATTTCGGGCGTCAGGCGACGTACGAAGGCGGCTTGCAGGTTTATACGACGGTCGATCCGCGCATGGAGCAAATAGGCCAAGACGCCGTCGACTGGGGCGTCAATCAAGCACAACTCGAAGGCATTGGAGCTGACGAAGCGGCGCTGGTGGCAATCCGCCCTTCCACCGGTGAGATACTGACGATGGTCGGCGGCACGCATTTTTCGCTTGCAAATCAGTTCAACCGGGCATGGCAGGCGCACCGCCAGCCGGGCTCTTCGTTCAAGGTTTACGTCTACACGGCCGCAATCGACAGCGGAATGCCGCCGACCACGATCATCGACGATTCGCCGGTGAGCTATCCCGACGGGACGGGCGGCACGTGGTCGCCGCAGGACGACGACCACAGCTACATGGGGGCGATCACGCTTCGCACGGCTCTGGCGCAAAGCCGGAACATCGTTGCGGTGAAGCTGCTCGAACAGCTCGGCGTCGACCGCGTCATCCAATACGCGCACCGGATGGGCGTTGCATCGCCTTTGGAAGCGAATCTTTCGCTGGCTCTGGGCACGTCCGTGATCACTCCGCTCGATCAGGCATCCGGCTATTCCACCCTGGCCAATCAAGGCGTCCACATCGATCCCTCCGCGTTCCGCATCGTCAAAGATTCGCTCGGCAACGTCGTGCTCGACAATCAGTATCCCGAGCAAACCGAAGTCGTTAGTGCCGGAACTTCCTACATCATGACGACGATGATGGAGGACGTGATCAACCACGGTACGGGCTATCCCAACGCGGTGATCGATCGTCCAGCCGCCGGTAAGACGGGCACGACGACGGATTTCCGCGATGCTTGGTTCGTGGGTTTCACGCCCGATCTCGTGACCGCCGTCTGGATCGGCAACGACAACTACCATCCGATGAACGAGTCCTACGGCGGCAATATTCCCGCGCGCATCTGGTCGCGATTCATGAAAAACGCGCTGCAGAACGTCGCCAAACACGATTTCGTCTTTCCCGGCGACGAGGTCAAGAAGGTCGCGAGCTGCGGACGAAGTTACGGGCCGTACGAGTATTACTTGAACGGAACCGAACCGCTCTCGCCGTGCGCGCAGTCGCGCCCGCTCAATGGCAGCGGGTACGGTGAAGGCGTGGGCCTTTCGAACAATTCGGCCAATCTGCCGCCCGCGCCGACGTTTTCGCCCGAGCCGACCGCGGCGCCGCCCGATCCCGCCGCTTCGCAGGCACCGTGAAGCAAGAGTCGCTGTTTACGCGCGCGCCCGGCCCGCCGCAGCCGATCGAGCAAGTTCAAGGCGTCAGCAAAGTCGTCGATTACATCCGGCGGCTGATCTCGCTCAATAAGGTGCTTGCGGGAATACGGGTGCGCGGCGAAGTCTCGGGATTGTCGAACAAGAACGGCCGCCTGTATTTCAAATTGAAGGAAGGCAACGACGTCCTAGAGTGCGTTGTTTGGGCCGGCGATGCGGTCAAGCTGCCGCCGTTCAAAGACGGCGACGAGATCATCTGCGGCGGTGAGTTTGCCACTTATGCTCCTCGCAGCCAATACCAGCTCATGGTCAAGAGCGTCGAGCTCACCGGCGCCGGGGTGCTGTTTGCGCAATTCGAGGCGCTCAAGGAAAAATTTCGCAAGGAAGGCCTGTTCGAAGACTCGCGCAAGCGGCCGATGCCCGAGTTCCCCCGCCGGGTCGCCGTGATCTCGGCAAAGGACGGGCGCGGGGTCGAAGATTTTTTTGCCACGATCGCTCGCGAGGCGCCGTTCATTCAAGTCCTGACAATAGCAACCCGCGTCGAAGGTGATGGTGCGGAGATCGACATCGCCGAAGCGATCGACAAGGCGTCGCGCATGGACGTGGACGCCATCGTGCTCACGCGCGGCGGCGGCTCGTACGAATCGCTCTTTCCATTCAATCGCGAACCCGTCGTTCGCGCGATCATTCGCGCAAAACATCCCGTGCTTTCGGCCATCGGACACAAGCCCGACGTGCACCTGAGCGACTTCGTCGCCGACGTCACATGCGAAACGCCATCGAACGCCGCGCATTATTTCGGCGCGATCGGCAAGCGCTATCTGGCTCTAGTACGCGATGCGCAGGCGAAGCTGAACCGCGCGATCGACCGGATCGCGGTCGGCCGCGCGCAGCGTTTCGACATTGCATCCACGCGTCTGCAGACAGTCGCGGCTACTTGGGTCCAGGACGGCCAGCTTCGGATTCATCGCCTCGAGCGCCGGCTTTCGGAGCAGCGGCCCCATGCGCGGCTCCAGGCTCGCGCGCAAAGCATTTCACGCTTGGCATCGCGTTTGGATGCCTTGCGCAGTCATTCGCTCACGCGCTACCGGCAGCGCGCCGATCGCGCAACGCGCGCCTTGGAGGCCGCACCGGCCCGCGCCGTCGGATCGCTCGAGCAGCGCTGGAAGCTGCTTCACTACCGCCTGGAAGGAATGGACCCCCGCGGTCCGCTCATGCGGGGCTATGCAATCGTGACCTTCGACGGCCGCGCGGTGCGCGATGCTTCGAACGTCCCGGATGGAGCCGTCGTCGAAGCGCAGCTGCAGCGCGGACGTCTGCGCGCGCGTGTGGAAGGAAAGGAGTCTGATGGCTGATCAAGCACCCGGCGCCTTCGAACAGAAGGTTGCGCGGCTCGAAGCGATCGTCAAAGAGCTCGAGGGAGGCAATGTCGACCTCGATCGCGCCGTGGCGCTGTTCAAAGAGGGCAAAACGCTCTCCACCGAGTGCGAGCAACTGCTCAAGGTCGCGCAAGATCAGATCGATCGCGCGATGAGCCAAACCGCGCAGCCGGCGGACGAAGGCGAGATCCCCTTCTAAGCGGCCGCTCATAGTTTTTTCACACTCTTACCCGACGATTCGGCGGGATGGAATATCGGATTCGGCCCTGTACGCCGGCGGATACCGGCGTCATCGATGCGATTATCAACGATGCCGCGATTGCTTATAAAGGCGTGATTCCGGCCGATTGCTGGCATGAACCGTACATGTCGCGTTCGGAACTTGAAGCCGAGATCGACGCGGGCGTGCAGTTTTGGGCCTGGGAGAGCGGCGGCGAGATACAGGGCATCATGGGCCTGCAAGCCGTCAAGGACGTAACCTTGATACGCCACGCGTACGTCCGAACCGCGCAGCAAGGCCGCGGCATCGGCGGCGCGCTGCTCGATTCGCTGACGAACAAAGCGTCTACGGCCCTGCTGGTCGGCACGTGGGCCGACGCGGCGTGGGCGATTCGTCTCTACGAACGCCACGGCTTCAGTCTCGTAGACCGGCTCGAGAAAGATCGGCTGCTCGATCGCTACTGGACGATTTCACCGCGTCAGCGCGAAACGTCGGTCGTTCTGAGGTTCGAGGGTCACTGACCGGGGTGGTAAACGCGCTCCGTATGGCCGCGTAGCTCGTCGGGATAGAAGTAGACCGGACGCAAATTGCCGCTTGCATAGCGCGCGGCTTCGTCGTCGAAGTGGGGCGAATTCGGATGCCCGCTCTCGCCGCCGGCCGTAACGGCGACGGCGCGAACGCGTTTGCCGAACTCGACGACCGCGACGAAACTGTTACCTGCCACGCCGTACCACCGCTTGGTGGTGTCGCCCGGATAGGCGTAAAAGGCCGCAAGCGATCCCCATGTACCCGCAACGAATGGCACCGGAATGCTCGGCTTGGCATCGTCGAAGTGCGGCTTGATGCTGTCGTCGAGGCGTTGAAACCGGTTGATGTTCCCCCATGGCGTTCGCCACGTGCCGAAGTCCGCGTTCAGCGCATCGACCGCGCCGGCTAGGGCCTGCAGTTTTACTCGTGCGGGCGCCGCGAGCAACGCATCGCGTTCCGTGCTGTTCACCGTTTTGGCCAGCCGGTTCACCCAGAAGATCGCAAGCGACGTGGCGACGGACTCCGAGGACCATCGATCGTTCCAAGCGCGCAGCTCGGCGACGGGCGCGCGGAGTTTCGCCTTCATCGGATCGCTCTGCGCAGCCGCGCCGTATGCTTGCAGCAACGGCGGAATCAGTGCCGTGAAAAGCGGCAGATTCGGATCGAACGCTGCGTGCAGAAGGCCGCTGGGCGTGAAGTTTCGGCGCCCCTGCAGCAGCATCGTCGCGTGTATGCCGCGCTCGTTTTCGCCCGCCGTATCCATGTACCGCGGGAATGCGCTGCGTTTGGGGCTGTCGGGCCCAGCAGCCGAATATGGCCAGTTGTTGGAATTAAAGACCCAACCAATGCGAGGATTCACGGCGTTCGGTTCGCGGTCGAGCGGCGTGTCGCCGTGCCAATCCGTTGCGGGATCCGAACCGTCGACGGGCTGAGTGTAGTCGAAGCGATCGTCGCGCTGCGGCATAAATTGCGGAATCAAGAATGCGATTTCGCCTTTGTCGTCGGCGAAGATCGTGTTGTTCGAAGAGTTGGCGTCGAGCTGCGCGATGCGCCGGTAAGACGCAAAGTCGGTGGCTTTCGTGCGCAGAAAGGACTGCTCGAGCGCACGAACGGGCCGGTACATGAGCGCTTCCGCTATCCACTGCCCGTTCTTCGATGCCACGATCGGGCCGTGGTGCGTGTGGTAAACGGTAAAGGTCTTGCTCGCCATAGCGCCGTTCGCACCGCGATAGCGCAGCGTTACCGTCGATACGCTGACTGCCCGCAGTGCACTGCCGTACTTATAGTATGGCTTGCCGTTTTTATAAACGATCGTTTCCGCGAATCGGTCGACGTTATCGGCGCCGGTCGACGTATGCATCCATCCGGCGTGCGAATTAAAACCTTGATAGATGAACGGCTGACCCCACGTGGCGGCGCCGTACACGTCCAGTCCTTCATCGCTAGTCATCTGTAGTTCCGACCGGAAGTAAAACGAGGTGTGCGGATTGATCAGCATCAGCGTGCGGCCGCTCGCCGTATTTCTTGGAGCGATCGCGATGCCGTTGGAACCCTGCGGATCGTCCACCGGCGCCTGCGCGCTATGCGTGGGAGCGGCGGCTGAAACGCGGCCGCTGCCGTAAAACGCCTGGAGATCGTCGAGCGAAACGCGCTCGATGTCGCCGCCGATGCTGCCTTCGGTAAATGCCAGGGCCATCCACGGCTCGAAGCGCGTCAGCACGCGAGGATGCACCGAAGGATGCGTCTGCAGGTAGTAGTTCAAGCCTGCGGCCCAGGCATCCATGATCTTCCGTAACCACACCGGGCTGCGCGCGTACCGCGCTTGCAGGTCGACCGGATCGACCCACAGCCGCTGGCGCAGATCTTGATACAGCGCCGACTCTCCGTCGGCTTCTGCGGTGCGGCCTAATGCGGTCGCGTAGTTGGCTTCGACCCGGTTGAAGTCGTCCTCGGCCTGCGCGTACACCATGCCGAAGACCGCATCGGCGTCGGTTTTGCCGTGCACGTGGGCAATGCCCCAATCGTCGCGCACGATCGTGACGCGCTGCGCCTGAGAGGAGCCGGGCGAGGCAGGCGCCGGAGCGATGAGAGAAATAGCGAGCAGAAGGCTTAGCAGGCGCATCGTGCAGCGCATTCGACGCGGACGCAAGCGCCATCTTTCCACCGTCGCAGTGGCCCGGCCGCGGCGCAGACAATCCGGCGTCGCAGCGCGAAGAGGAGGGCGTGGCGCAGCGTCTGGACCAAGCGGTGGCCGAGCGTGAAGGCATCACGCGCTCGCAGGCACGCAGCCTGATCATGGAAGGACGCGTGCGCGTCAACGGCCGGGCGGCGACGAAAGCGGGTTCCGGAGTAAGCAGCGATGCGCAAATCGAGATCGATCGGCCGCGCCGGTTCGTCAGCCGCGGCGGCGAAAAACTCGCGCACGCGCTCGTCACGTTCGGCGTAGATGCCGGCGGAAAGTACGCGCTCGACGTGGGCGCCTCCACCGGCGGATTCACTGATTGCCTTTTGCAGGCGGGAGCGGCGCACGTAACGAGTGTGGACGTCGGCTACGGCCAACTCGATTGGAAACTGCGCAACGATCCGCGCGTGACGGTGATGGAGAGAACGAACTTTCGCCTGCTGCCGGACGACGCATTCGGCGGCCGAGGCTTCGATCTCGTGGCGATCGACACATCGTTCATTTCGCTCAAAACGATCGTCGCGCGCGCTCGGGCGTACCTGGCCGAGAATTCGGACGTCATCGCGCTGGTCAAGCCGCAATTCGAGGCCGGGCGCGAGCGCTTGGGGCGCGGAGGCGTCGTCCGCGATGCGTCCGTACACCGTGCGGTTCTCCGCGAAGTACGAGACGCGATGCCGCCCCTCGGCTTGGCAGTCGTCGGGGCAACCCCCTCGCCGTTGCGGGGGCCCGCTGGGAACCGTGAATTCCTGTTTCACATTCGGCGCGACGGATTTACGGTTTCCGACGCGGAGATCGATGCACTCGCTGCCGAAGAAGAAGCACCGTGACGGTTTCCCTGAAAAAGCGCCTCATCGGCTTATATGCCGATCCGAACCGTGAGAACGCGCGCGTCGTGGCCTCGCGCGTTGCGGCCGGCTTCGAGCGTGCCGGGTATACCGTCGCGATCTCGTCCGACGGCTCGGCGATGGACGGCTTGGCCCTGCTCGTGACCGTCGGCGGCGATGGAACGCTGTTGCGCGCCGCACGGCTCGCAGTAGACTCCGGCGTGCCGATCATCGGCGTGAATACCGGCCGCCTGGGTTTTTTGACCGAATTCGACGACGACGACGAACGCATCGACGAGCTGCCGGACCTGCTCGAACGCGGTCTCGTCATCGAGGAACGCGTCGGTCTTTGCGCTCACAGCGGATCGCGATCGTTCTTCGCGCTCAACGACGTCGTCGTGCGCAAGGGCGGAGTCGCGCGCCTGGTTCCGTTCGGACTCCATTTGAACGACGAGGAAGTCGCTCACGTCCCCGCATACGGAATCTGCGTCGCTACGCCGACCGGCTCGACCGCATACTTCCTTTCCGCCGGCGGCTCGATCATCGCACCCAACGTCGATGCGTTCGGGATCGTACCGCTGCTGCCGCACACCTTGTTTTCACGGCCGCTCATCGTTCCGGGCAGCTCGCGCATCACCGTTACCTGCGACTCGGAGATCGTTCACGCCAATTTGGAGTGCGACGGCGAGGTCGTCAGCGACCTTGATCCCGGCGCGAGCGTCGTGATAGAACGCCATCCGCGCCACGTACGGTTTGCGCGGCTCGAGCGTCTGCGCTTTTTCGAGCGTTTGGAGGACAAACTTCTCTGGGGTGTCTCGATCAAAGACCGGAACAACCGCGACTAGCAACCGTGTTGCGCCGCCTGGAAATTGAAGACTTCGGCCTGATTCCGCACGCGGATATCGAGTTCGCCGCGGGTACGACGATTTTCACCGGCGAAACGGGCTCGGGAAAAACCATGGTACTGGGTGCGCTGGCTTTCGTTCTGGGCGAACGCTCCAGCGCCGATGTGGTGCGGCGCGGCCGGCCGCGTGCGTTTGCTGCTCTCCATTTCGAACCGAGCGGCGCGCTTCGAGCGCGTCTGGAATCCGATGGATTCGGCATGGACGACGACGAGGACGCGGTCATCTCCCGCGAGTTGTCCGAGTCGGGCAAGTCGTCGCTGCGCGTGAACGGCCGGCCGGTCAATGCTGCTTATGCGCGCGATCTCGCCGCGGAGATCGTCGACATCGTCGGGCAGCACGAAGCTCAGCGCTTGCTCTCACCGGCGCAGCACGGCCACTTCTTGGATGCGTACGGCGGCGAGGAAACGATCGCCGCGCGGACGATCGCCGCCGAGCACTATGCCGAACGCGCGCGCCTGGTGCGCGAGTTGCAGACGTTGGAGGGCGACGAACGCCGCGTGGCCGAGCAGTACGCGTATGCTAAGTACGCGCTCGAAGAGATCGACGCGGCGGCGCCGGAAGCCGGCGAAGATGAGCGTCTGACTGAGCGGCGACGGATATTGGATGACGCCGAAAAGATCGCGCTCAGCTTGCGGACTGCGTCCGGGGTGCTCGGCGGCGAGGACGGCTCCGCGCAGGATGCGTTGGGTGCGGCTTGCGCAGCGCTCGATCACCTCTCGCACTACGGCGAGCGATTCGCGCAGATGGCTTCATCGGCGGCAGCGCTTCAGAGCGAAACCGGTCAACTAGCGGCGGACGTCGCACGCGAGCTCGAGAGCCTCGAATTCGATGCGGCGGAACTCGAGACGATCAACGCGCGTCTCGACTTGCTCGACCGGCTCAAACGCAAACACGGCGGTTCCATCCAAGCCGTCCTTCAGGCGCGCGAGGAATTCGCGGAAACCGTCGAGCGCTTTTCGAACAAGGACGAACGCCGCGCGGAACTCGATCGCCGCATCCGGCAGGCAACGCAAGATCTAACGGCCGCAGCAGGACGGCTCTCGTCGCTGCGGCACGCGGCTGCTTCGAAACTTCGCAAGTCCGTAGAAGCAGAACTTGGCGACCTCGCCTTGCCCGGCGCCCGGTTCGGCGTACGCTTCGAAGCGTTGCCCGAGATTGGATCGAACGGCGCAGAGGACGTAGAGTTCGTCTTCGCGGCAAATAAGGGCGAGCCCGAACGTCCGCTCTCACGCGTCGCGTCCGGCGGCGAGCTGTCGCGCGTGCTGCTTGCGCTCGTCGTCGTTCTAGCGGGAGCTCGCGGCACGACCGCGTTGGTTTTCGACGAAATCGACGCGGGCATCGGCGGAGCGACCGCCAACGCGGTCGCCGTTCGCCTGGGCCGCCTCGCGCAGAACGCGCAAGTCGTCTGCGTCACGCATCTGGCGCAAATCGCCTCGTGGGCCGAGCGCCATTACGTGCTCGAAAAGCGCGAGACGAAAACGGCCGCGACGATCGACGTGCGGCTAGTCGACGGCGCGCAGGACCGCACCGCCGAGCTCGCGCGGATGCTTTCGGGCGAAGCGCACGACGCCGCACTCAAACATGCGCGCCAGCTCCTCGCGCAAACACGCGAACGCCGGACTGCTCTTTCACTGTCATCCTGAGCGGAGCCTAAGGCACGCGAAGCGTGCCATAGCGCAGTCGAAGGACTGGCGTGCGGCAATCTGTGTCATCCTAAGCAATTGTGTCATCCTGAGCGGAGCTACGCCGCGCATTGCGCGGCCCGCGCAATTGTGTCATCCTGAGCGGAGCTACGCCGCGCATTGCGCGGCCTACGCAGTCGAAGGACGCACCCAATAACCGTATGCGGCTTCAGCGAGGTCGTCGAGCGCGCCATCCGCGTCAAGCATCATGCGCGGTATGGAAGATCGCGCCGCAAGGTCTTTAATGATCGCTTGTTCGCGCACGAAGTACGCGCAAAGCTCCTCGGTGGTACTTCCGAACTTTACGGCGTACTCGGTAAGGAATTGTGTCCCGGCCGCGGCTTGGATGCCGCGTGCCCGAATCGTCCGGGGAGAACCCTCGAGCAAGAGCAACTTGCATCCGATCCGGCCGAGCCGTTCGTCTATCGGAGCAACGTCGCGCCATTGGACGCGGCCCGGCCGCACGCAATGCGTCAAGTGCAGCGTATCGACGATCGCAAAGCACGCCGCCCGCTGGTGATCCCGTACGGATCGCTCGAGCCATTCCAAAATTTCGACGATGTGCTCCAGGTGAGCGAGGTTCTGCGCGACCGTCAACGTGCCGGCGTCCTCGCCATGTGCCAGCGGGCCGTACGTGTGCGACTGCGCCAGGTGCAGAAAAGTACGGATCTTGCGCTCCGGGCTTTCGCCGACGTGTTTTCGGATCAGCGCGTCGATAAGTGTCGACTTTCCGACGCCGTGCGTACCCTCGACGATTAAAGCATTGAATGAAGCCGGCATGGCTTGCTAGCGGCCACGCGTGAGTGCGCCGTTTATCGCTGCTTCCCAGTGCGGTGCTTGGAGCGGAAAGTGCTGGGCGAAATGCCGTACGCGTTCGTCCGCGCTCGATTCCAGCGACGTGCGCGTGTAGGTTACGGTCGCAACGCTGGCGTCGGCGCCGTCGGCGCGAAGCGAGATGTCGATTTGGTCCAGAATATACTCGCCGGTTACGACGTAGCGAAGCGAATAGACCTGCGGTTCATACCGATCGAGCAGCCAAACCGCCCGCCCGCGTTCGTCGGCCGTCAGAAAGACCAGGCCCTGCTGCACGCTGCTGCCCAGAAGTACGGGTTTCCACTGCGGATCCCACCGGGTCTCGTTCACCGGATCGAAGAGCGAAAACGCGGCGGCTGGCGGGGCCACGAGGTGGAGCACGATCGAAGCCTGGACGGTAACGGCAAGCAGGAAGGCCGCGGTGGTCATACGAAATAGGATAATACGAAA
>DASRDE010000269.1:0-2918 GCA_035652755.1 Vulcanimicrobiaceae bacterium
GTGATGCGGACCTTGCTTGGATTCACGTCAGAAATCTCGTGCAGCGCGAGAGCCGATTCATGGGAAACGATCGCTTGCAGTCCAGGCCGATAGACTCGAATCGCCAGAATGGCTTCGCGGTACTGCGCGAGTGGGGCCGGCGGGTAGGCTGTCAGGCGATAAACGCCCCGTGCGACTCTCTCAAGAACACCGCGTCTTTCCATCTTCACGAGAGCGGCCGCGGGCACGCCGAGCTGCGCTCGCGCATCTGACGCCAAGAACAAGCCGTCGTTTTCTTCAGCCAGGTAGTAGAGGTCGGTGGCATATTTCGGGCCCGGCATGGCAATAGTATACCACCATGGGATACTTCTGCCAAAGTTAGCTGCCGCCGTCGCGCCCCGGCCTCGCAGCCCCGAACCCGAGCCCCAGCCTCCAGCCCGGGCCGCCGGCGCCGCGCCGTGGGGGGTATACGCCTGCTCGCTCTCGCCCGGAGGCGCAAAATCCACCCCCCACGGGCCGCTAGGGCTGCCCTGGAACTAATGGCCGGTCTGGGGTGTTTAAGTACCGGCGCAGGATACCCGGGGTGGGTCCCGCAACCCAAGACAGCGTTCCCTCGGGAACCTATCGGCCGGTTCGCCGGCAATATACAAGGAAACGAAGCTATCGCAACTCGCAATCGCAACGCAAACCCTCGCGCTTCCAAGACAAAGCCTCCGGAGGATACCAAGGAGGCCCCGCTCGAGGTGTATGGCAGCATTAAACAAGTGTTTCCGAGCACGACGTTCTCCGTCGAACTCGATAACGGCCACGTCATCCTTGCGCACATCGCCGGCCGTTTGCGCCGGCACCACATAAAAATTCTTCCCGGCGACCGCGTAGACGTCGAACTTTCGCCATATGATTTGACGAAGGGTCGTATCGTTTACCGTTATCGTGCGGGCGAGGCTCGCCGGGTTTAATCCGGCGAATTCACCGGGCCTCACTAGTGTTTCAGCGTTCTACGTTTCGAGTACTGGCGAGTCCGACATTAAAGACATTACTGAATAGGTAAGGAGACTCGATCGTGTACTCAGATGAAACCCTTAATTGCGTCGACTGCGGACGCTCCTTTGCGTTTACCGCAAGCGAGCAGGAGTTCTACGCCAGCAAAGGATTCACCAATAAACCCAGCCGGTGCTCGGATTGCCGCGCGGCGCGTAAAGCGTCCGGCGGCGGCCGCAGCGGTGGCGGCGGTTCCAACTACGGTGGCGGCGGCGGCGGTGGCCGTCGCGAGATGTTCAAGGCAACGTGCAGTCAGTGCGGCGGCGTGGCGGAAGTTCCGTTCCAGCCGCGCGGCGACAAGCCCGTGTACTGCCGCGACTGCTTCGCTTCACGTCCCAGCTACCGCTAACATCTGCTAAGCGCTTCACTGCGCGATAGCACTCGACTGCGCGGTCGAGGGCCCGAAGAAACTTTGTCTCGACGAAGATCTTCGCCCCCGGCCGCGTTTTCGTTTTATCGAACTGCCCCGCCCTGGTTTCATAGCTCCCGATCCCCCTCTCGCGCCCCGCGCCTCTTTGAAGTGTATCCGGCACGAGTTCGAATCTCCCATCGCGTATAATACGGTTGATGGCGATTCTCGAAGGCCTATTTTTCGACTTCGTGACCCTGCTTGCGATCGTCAATCCGATTCAAGCCGCAGCCGCATTCGCCACGCTGACGTACAACGCGGAGCCCGCCGAGCAGCGCCGCATCGCCGCCCGCGCCGCAGTAACGGCGCTCATCATTCTCGTCGTGTTTGCCTTCATCGGCGAGTTGCTGCTCAAGGCGCTCGGCATCAGTTTCGGAGCGTTTCGCGTTGCCGGCGGCCTGCTGATCCTGCTCGTCGGCATCAACATGGTGTTCGCAAAGGATACGCAGCGCGACGAAGCGCCCACTGTCCAAGACCCCAGTACGTTTCCGCTTGCGATTCCCATTATCGCCGGCCCCGGCGCGCTTACCACGATCGTCGCACTCATCTCGAAACGGAGAGAGTCGCCGCTCGAGGTCGGACTAATCGTCGTCATCGCCGTCTTGGTCATCGCGCTCGCGTTCCTGGCGATGCGCCTGTCACAGCCGTTGCTTCGCTATTTCGGAAGCAGCGGCGTAAACGCGGTGGGTCGGGTCATGGGGATCATCGTCGCCTCGATTGCGGTGCAATTGATGGTCAACGGCATCCGGGAGCTTTTCCCACTCTAGTGTGCAATGTGAAAAAGCGCCGCGGCTAAGCGGCGCTCTTTCGGTGCAGTTACACCAATGATCTGGTTTTACTAAGCCCAGCCCGGAATCGGAACCGGATCTGCCGGCACAAGCGTAGCGACCGAAACGTGCGGCCAGCTCAGACCGTTGAAATTCAGCAGTACGACTTGTGAGTACTGGATCTGCGTGGTCTTGACGGTGATCGTACGCGGCGGGGAGATCCCAATGGGCGGCAAGCCGATGAACGTCGGCACGCGCGCGCCGTTCTGTGATTGGGGTTGAAGGCGAAGTTCGAGTGCGCCGGCTCTTAACGGCAAGGGCGGAATTTCAATGATGAATTCCACCGTTTCGATCCAGAACGTCGCCATCATTTGGACGGCGTTCGCATTAGTCTGCAGGAAGTCGATGTTATCGGTGCCTCCTCCAGCTATCTGCGGACCTGAGTTGGTCGCGACGGTAATCACGGTAGTGCTGACGATGTTCTGCGACGCGATGTGATCCCGCAAAACGCTATTCGGATCGTCGAGCATTGCCTGAGTAATGGTGCCGGCCGCAATAAACGGGGTCAAGTCCTGCGGAATCCGCGCCGTTCCGCTGGCGGAGGCGGTTTGGCTCGCAAAGCGGATCTTTCCGCCGCCGATCGCAAACGGGGTTATGTCGATGGGCGGAATGACTGGCGGTCCGTTGATTACCGAAAACGTGCCCTGGGCTTCGATGGTGGT
>DASRDE010000270.1:0-8283 GCA_035652755.1 Vulcanimicrobiaceae bacterium
TCTCCCGACGAACGGCACGTCGAGGGAAGCCGCGGACGCGGGTACGGCACGCTCGAGGCTGCCGTAGCGCGCCAAGAATTGCGCGGACGGCACAGCGCCGACTTCCTGCAGCGCGGCGATGCATTGGCGGCTGATGTGGGCGGCGGAGAGATACCGTCCGCCTTCAATTTCCGCATCGATCAGCGCCGCGTACGCTTCCTCGTCGTAAGGATTGCGTGCGAGCAGCTTCTTTGCCGCGTCCGGAGCTCTGGTCGATCGCACCGCGCGCGCAAGCAACTCTTCGTACCGGTTTGCAACGGCTTCTCGCCGAGCCGCCGACCACTCGTCGTAGTCGCCTTCGAGAAAATCGCCGCGGTAGCCGGCCAGTGCCTCGGCTACGGCGCCGGCATCTCCGCCTTCCAACGCTCGCTCCAGCCGCTCGACGTCCAGGTCGACGTCGGATTCCCAGCGGACGATCGTCTTATTGGCAAAGAGAAACTCATTCGGATCGATATCGGCGGCGCGCAGACCGCGGCGTATTGAATGCAGCGCCGTGTTCAGGCTGTCGCGCGCGCGTTCAGGTTCGGCGTCGGGCCAAAAAACGTCGATCAGCCGTTCGCGCGCGACGTCGGTACGGCGTGCGAACGCCAGATACGCAAGCAGCGCCCGCGCTTTGAGCGTCGACGGGTTCGGAACGGGCTTTCCGCGGATTCGCAGCTCGAACGAACCCAGCGTTGCCAGGGTACATTCCGCCGGGGCCGCGGCGGAGAGCCGTGCCATGGCGCAATTATACAGCTCGCAGGGCGCAAGCCGCCGACGCGCACGCCAACGGGACCAGAGGCAAGAAGATGACGCGATCCAGAGCCGACGGCACGGGATTGAACGGCACCCCGAGCAGGACGGCCAGACCCGCCGCTCCGATCACGACGGCATCGGTGCGCGCGGCGGGAATGCGGAGCGCGTAAATCCACGCGCCCAATCCCGCCGCCGGCCAAATCGCGCGTATCCCTTCGACGAACCCGTAGGCGAGGGTCGAGGAGATCGCGCGCCGGTACCACGCGCCTTCTCCGAGTGACGAGCCCGCTGCATCGGGACGGTGCGTGTAAACCCACCGAAGCTGCTCGGCGACGCCGAACGCATGGGTGAACGCAGCCACGGCCAGGAACGCTGCCGCCCCCGCGAATGCGCCGGCGAGCAGCGGCCAAGCGCCGGCAGCGATTCCGGCGGCCAGCGCCGGCACGATCGTCAAATACGGCGCGGGGCGCGTCAGCGTCAGAAGAATCGAGGCCGCAGCCAGCAGCAGGACCCAGCGCGGCCGCAGGTCGTGCGTGCCGCGGACGATAGCGACCAGAGCCAGCGTCCACCAGACCAACGCGAACATGTCGGTGAGATCGCTCGCTGCAGCGGCGCGCGTTTCGGGCAGCAGCAAACCGATGGCGCTCAAAACCGCCGCCGCCCACGGCCGCCCGAACGACGCGAGCAGCCAGTACAAGCAGAGCGCGAATGCGGCATACGAGATCGCGGAGACGATGAATAAGGCGCGCACGCCCGCAAGCGGATACAACGCCGCCGCGGCCGCCGAGTAGAGGATGCGGTTCGAAAAGATCGCCGACTGCGCGAACGCGGTATCCGGATCAATTTCCACGAGCTTGCGATAGCGCGGACGATTCATGAGCGGCGTGTGCTCGTAGGCATGGCGCACGGCCAGCGACGCGTCGTGTTCGGAATAGCCCGCGTCGTGGGCGGCGTACCGCGCGTAGACCATACCATCCGGCGTGTAGTGCGGGTGGCGCAGCACGCTCCCGAAGAGTACCGCACAGGCCACCGCCAAGACCGCCGCCGCCGGCGCTGCCGATCGAGCCGCACGATTCACCACGAGCGCAAAGTAACCTTAGGCCGCCGTCCCGTTACCGTGACATCGCTTGTACTTTTTGCCGCTGCCGCAGGGGCAGAGCTCGTTGCGCCCGATTTTGGGTTGATCGCGATGCAGCGGCTTTGCGGGCTCCTCGTCGTCGCGATTGGTGTGCACTGCGCGCGGGCGCGAAGGCGCCGGCTGTGGCAGAAGCTGACCGCTTGGAATCGGCGCAAATCCCGATCCCGCCGCGACCGGCACCGGTCCGATCGCTTCGGGCACCGGAGCGCCGCCGGCCATCTCGGGCGGCGGCGTGTGCTCGATCACGACGCGAAAGACGCCCTTGATCGCTTCGTGGGCGATGTTGTTCTTGAGATCCTCGAAAATTTCGTACGCTTCTTTTTCGTACTCGACTCGCGGATCGATCTGACCGTAACCGCGCAGCCCGATGCCGGTCTTGAGGTGATCCATCACGTACAAGTGATCGACCCACATGCGATCGATGATCGGCAGCAGCAGATAGCGCTGCTCCACGATGCGCAGGATCTCGGGCGTGACTTCTTTCTCTTTGGCCTCGTACGCCTTCGCGGCAGCCTCGCGCAAGATCGATCGGATCTCTTCCCGGTGTTTGTTCTGAAGATCGGCGACCGTAACGGATTGTTTGACGGGAAAGATCAGCTCGAGCTCGTTGAGCATCTCGGCCAAATCCCAATCGCTCGGATGCGCGTTCTCGGGAGCGTTCTGCTCCACGGCGCCGTTCACTTTGGCGTCCAGCGTCTGCTGCATGAATTCGCGCGAGTCGAACGTTCCCTCGAGAATCGCACGGCGGTCCCCGTAGATGACCTCGCGCTGCTTGTTCATGACGTCGTCGTACTCGAGGACGTGCTTTCGAATCTCGTAGTTGTGCGCTTCGACCTTGCTCTGAGCGCGCTCCAAAGACTTGGTCACCAGGCCGGACTCGATCGGCGCCTCGTCGGTGAAGCCGACCCGCTCCATGATGTTGTTCATCCGCTCGCCGCCGAACAGGCGCATGACCTCGTCCTCGAGCGAGACGTAGAAGCGCGTCGTTCCGGGATCGCCTTGACGGCCCGAACGGCCGCGCAGCTGGTTGTCGATCCGGCGGGATTCATGGCGCTCGGTTCCGATGATTGCCAGGCCGCCCAGGTCCGCGACGCCGTCGCCGAGCTTGATGTCGGTTCCGCGGCCCGCCATATTCGTCGCAATCGTCACCTGGCCGTATTGACCGGCATCCTTGACGATCTGCGCTTCCTGCTCGTGGTATTTCGCGTTGAGCACGTTGCATTCGACGCCCTTGCGCCTGAGCATGGACGCGAGCAGCTCCGACTTTTCGATCGAGCGCGTGCCGACGAGCACCGGGCGCCCCTTCTTGTGCTCCTCGATGATCTCGTTGACGACTGCTTCGAATTTCGCCGGCTCGGTCTTGTAGACGATGTCCGAGAGATCCGTGCGCCGCACCGGTTTGTTCGTCGGAATGACGACGACGTCGAGGCCGTAAATATCGCGAAACTCGCGCTCCTCGGTCTTGGCCGTGCCGGTCATGCCGGCGAGGCGCTCGTACAAGCGGAAATAGTTCTGGAACGTGATCGTCGCCAGCGTCTGGTCCTCGCTGCGGACCTTGATGCCTTCCTTGGCTTCTATGGCCTGGTGGATGCCGTCCGAATAGCGGCGGCCGTACATCAGGCGCCCCGTGAATTCATCGACGATCACGACCTCGCCGTCCTTGACGATGTATTGCTGGTCGCGGTGAAACAGGTTCCAGGCTTTAAGCGCCGCGTTCAACTGGTGCGCCAGTTCGATGTTGCGCTGGTCGTAGAGGTTTTGGATGCCGAGCATCTTCTCGACCTTGGCAACGCCCGCTTCCATGATGGGCACGGCGTGCGCCTTCTCGTCGACGGTAAAGTCCTCGCCCTTCTTCAGGCGCGGCACGATCTGCGCGAATTTCTCGTACAACTCGGTCGGTTCGGTGCCTTGCCCGCTGATGATCAGCGGCGTGCGCGCCTCGTCGATCAGGATCGAATCCACTTCGTCGACCAGCGCGAAGTACAGGTCGCGCTGCACCATGTCCTCGACTTGCCAGGCCATATTGTCGCGCAGGTAGTCGAATCCGACTTCATTGTTCGTGACGTACGTGACGTCGCAATTGTAGGCTTCGCGACGCTGGGCGGGCTCGAGGTCGTGCTGAATCACGCCGACGGTCAGCCCGAGCGCTTTATAGATGGGGCCCATCCATTCGGCGTCGCGGCGCGCGAGGTAGTCGTTGACCGTCACGACATGGACGCCGCGGCTCTCCAGCGCACGCGCATAGACCGGCAGGGTCGCCACGAGGGTCTTGCCTTCGCCGGTCTTCATCTCGGCGATGCGTCCCTCGTACAAGACTTGACCGCCCATGATCTGCACGTCGAAATGACGCATGCCGACCGTCCGTTTTCCGGCCTCGCGTACGGTGGCGAAGATCTCGGGGAGCAGTTGATCCAGCGCCTCGCCGCGTTCCAGGCGGCCGCGGAACTCGACGGTTTTGGCGGCGAGCTGCTCGTCGGTGAGCTCCTGCATCGCCGGCTCGAGGACGTTTACTCGCTCGACGGTGCGGCGCAGCCGGGCGACTTCTCGCTCGTTGCCGTCGAAAATGCTCTTCAGGAATGCCATAACTTTTCTTCTTGAGTACTTCGGTGTGCGGGCGGGTTGCTACTGGGGGGCCGCCAGCGGCAAGGTGACGGTAAAAATGCTGCCTTCTCCTTCCGTAGATTGCACGGCGATGCTGCCCCCGTGCACTTCCACGATCTTGCGGCTCACGTACAGACCCACGCCCGAGCCGGAGATGCCCTTGCGCCGCGCGTTGCTGGCGCGCCCGAATCGCGCGAAGACGGCACCCAGTTCGGACGCCGGGATGCCGATGCCGCGGTCCGCGATCGACAGCGTGGCATTGCCGCCCCCGGCCGACAGGCGTACGTCGACCTCGTCGTGCGAGTACTTGAGCGCGTTCATCAGCAGGTTGTCGAGCACGTGGTTGAAGCGGGCCGCGTCGAGCCAGACGGAGACGGGCTCCTGCGGCTCGGTAAAGCGGATGCGATCCTCGCTGCGGTTGTGCGCCTTGACGCTCGCGCGCACCACGTCGCGCATGTCGAGCACGGTACGGTCGACGGTGAAGCCGCCGGCCTGCGTTTGCGCGAGCGCAACTGCGTCTTCGGAAAGGCGGACCAGACGTTTGGTCTGCGCGTAGATCGTCTCGAGCTCGTCGCGCACGTCGTCGGAAGCGTTCTCCAAGAGCAGCTCGACGTACCCGGAGATGACGGTGAGCGGCCCCTTGAAATCGTGGGCGAGCATCGCCAGCAAATCATCTTTGAACTCGTTGCTCTCCGAAAGCGCCCGCGCCAGCTGCTGAACCCGCTCGAAGCCGAGCGCGCCGCCGAGCGCCAATTCCAAGTGCGAGGCGAGCATTCGAAAATAGACCCGCCGTTCGCTGTCGCTCCAGTCGTAAACGCCCGAAGGCGCGGCAAAGACGACGAAACCCCACAGATTGCCGTCGAGGCGCAGGGAGGCTACAGCGCCTTCGGCGCCGGCGAACAGCTGATGGCGCACGCGTCCGCTCAGTGCGGACGCCGGGGCGACGTCTTCGCGTTCGAGCAGCGGCAGCAGGAGCGACGCGTCGAGCCGCTCCGGAATGCCGTCGCGCGCGGATTCGACCGCGCGCACGGCGCGCCGAATTGCGATCGCCCCGTCCAGCTCGTAGGCAGCGCAGGTGAGTTTGACTTCGTGCGACACCGTAACGGCGAAGACGAGCACGACTTCTTCGATCGTCTGCGTGTCCCGGAGCATGCGGACCACGCGCTCGAGCGACTCCGCGCGCGCTCGCCGCAGGCGCTCCATGTCGTACAGGCGGATGTTCGCCAGCGCAAGACCGATGTGCGATGCGACCGATCCGAGCATGACCATGTCGATCTCGTCGAAACCGTGCGGTTCGCGGAACTGCAGCGCGATCGCGTATTCGACGCGGCCCTCGATCCCAATGGGCACGAGCACCACCGACCCGGCACCTCGGCGCAAGAAATACGCGTCTCGCGGATTCTCTTCTTCGAGCAGCTCGCGGCAGACGACCGAGCCGGCGAAGACGCG
The DNA here is from genome assembly GCA_035652755.1 of Vulcanimicrobiaceae bacterium. Taxonomy (GTDB): domain Bacteria; phylum Vulcanimicrobiota; class Vulcanimicrobiia; order Vulcanimicrobiales; family Vulcanimicrobiaceae; genus DASRDE01. The sequence continues at coordinate 5,963 of DASRDE010000270.1, forward strand.
GTCGAGCCAGGTGTCGGCAAGCGACACGCCCGAGCCCGAAAGCGGCGCCGCGTGGCCGGCGATCGCGGCGGCGACAATGCGAGCCTCGTCAACACGATTCGCGGCGCGCGCAAAAAACAGACAGTGGGTTGCGCCGAAGGCCGAACGCACTTCCTCCGCGCAGGATTCGACGATCGCTTGCGCGTCCATCGACCGGCGCGCGCGCTCGTTGATGAGCGCGAGCAGCGCGCTCTGTTTGGCTTCGCGTTCGGCTGCCGAAACTGCGCGTTCGTGCGCGATCATCCAAGCCGCAAGATCGGCGAAGGTTCGCAGTTCGTGCTTTGCCTCGTCTGACGGCTCTTCGTCGACGTCGAGCAGCAGCGCACCGATGGGTGCGGCTTCCCCTACCGCCAGGGGAAGAATCGTCAGGTTCCCATGCGGCTGGTAGGCGCTGATGCCCGCGAGCGCGCGCAGCGACTTATGCGGAACGTAATAGACACCGTTCGTCTCGAACTTGGAAAGCGCCGGGAACAGCAGGCGCTGCAGCCCACGCGATTCTTCGCGCAGCGTAAAGCCGTCTTCGGGCGGGGCTGCCGCATACGTCGATCGCTCTTCACCAAAGACGACGACGCTCGCGCGATTGCACGGCGTCGTCGCATAGGCTGCTTGCGCGAGAGCGGCGCTCTTTTCTTGCAGCGATTTCAGCGCGGGCAGGTTGCGCAGCCGCGCGAATCGCTCGAGCGCAGCTCGCTCGCCGGTTCGCGCTACGGGGATAGCGCCATCCCCGTCGCCGCACCGGCCGGCAGCGCGATGGCAGTAGCCGGCACCGCGTTCCCGTTCGTACCCGACATGAAGATCAACAGCTTACTGTTCCCCGGCCCGGCGCCCGCATCCACGACGTAGATGTTTCCGCTCGAGTCGACTTTGACGTCGGTCGGATTCACGAACGACGCGCTCGTGATTTTCGCCGAGTACGCCATGCCGCTGCTCAGCGGCGACTTATAGATCACGACCGAAGGCGCGGCGGACGGCCCGCCCGCGTCGGCAACGTAGAGATTGCCGGCCGCGTCGACCGCAACGCCGGTCGGCGTTACAAGGCCGCTGGTAAACGTCATGACGGGCGGAAGGTTCAGCGCCGCGGGCGTCGGCGACGGCGAAGGCGTCGGCGTTACGAGCGGAGTTCCGGTCGGCGAGGGCGTCGGCGAAGGCGTGGGCGTCGGGCTCGGCGTGGTCGACGGCGTCGGCGAAGGACTGGGCAAAGCATAGACCGTTACGGAAGCTGCGGTGCTGTTGCCGACGTAAATGCGATCGGTCGCATCGGCAGCCACGCCTACTGGCGCGCCCAGGCCCGTGCTCGTTCCGCCGATGTTGAACGTCAAAAAGTTCGTGGAATTATAGACCTGCAGCGAGCTCGTGAGCGTCTGCCCGGGGGCGGTGATGGCAACGGCGAGATCGCCGTTGGAGAGAAATGCCAATCCGCGCGGTATCGTGCCCGGCAGCATCGAGATCCCGTTGACCGCGAGCACGTTCCCCGTCGCGTACGTTTGATACACGGCAATGACCGCGGCTTTGCTGGCCGCGTTGTAGTTCGTGACGTAGAGCTGCTTGGTCGAATTGAACGCCATGTACATCGGGCCGTTGAGTCCGGTGTTGGATCCGAAGATCGCATACTGCGGGGTCGCGCTGGGGCCGGGTGCCGGCGTGTAGATGTCGATCGTATTGGCGGTCGTGTCGGCGACGTAGACGGTATTGGTCACGAAGTTCGGCCCGACGCCGGGCACGCCGCCGCTCGACGGCGTGGTCGTGTTCGTGCTGCATGCCGCGGCCACCGCGGCGGCGAGCAGCAACAATCCCAGGGTCAGGCGACGAAGCATGGACTCTCCTCGGGGGACCCGCGCAAGAGGGCGGCGGGCGTGATTCTCGGTTCCCAGGATACACGCGGCGAAGGGGTATTCCCTCCGGAGGCCGCTCCGGCACGGTGCTGTGCGAAGGCGATGAAGGCCAAGTAGAGGATCAGGGCCGCCGCGACGACCAGCCCCGCCGACGTGAGGACGACGCGGCGTACGTACCGCGGGCGGCTCGTTTGCGTATCGATAATCTGCCTGGGCATGCTCTCTTCCTAAACGGCGCGTTTGCCGGGATGGTTGATTTGCGGCACGGGCACCGCCTGGAGCAGACCGCTCACGGTCGTGAACCGGTAGCCCGCCGCCCGGAACCGCGCCACGACCTGCGGCAGCGCCTGGATCGTCGCCAGTTTTCCGCTATGCAGAAGAACGATCTCCGGTGCGGTTGCGTGTGCTTCCATGTGCTCGGCCAGCTGGGCCGCACTCACTGAACGCCAG
>DASRDE010000271.1:0-3624 GCA_035652755.1 Vulcanimicrobiaceae bacterium
TTGATGCGTTATGCCGAGCTGCACTGCCGTTCGAACTTCACGTTTCTTGAAGGCGGTTCCCATCCCGAAGAGCTCGTCGAAGTTGCCGCGCAACTCGGCATAGCCGCCGTTGCGCTGACCGATCGCGACGGTTTGTACGGCGCGGTGCGTTTTTCCAAAGCGGCCGCACAAGCCAAAATTGCGGGGATCGTTGGCGCGGAATTGGGCTTCGAAGACGGCCGCGTGCTCACCGCTTTGGTCGAGAACGAGTGCGGCTACGCCAATCTGTGCGAGATCGTCTCGACCGGACAACTGCGCGGAAGCAAGGCGCAGCCGCGCTTGCGCCTGGAAGACGTCGAAGCGCGCGCGGACGGACTGATCGTGCTGTGCAACCAGCCGGATAGCACGTACTTCCGCGCACTGCGCGAACGGTTCGAGGGGCGGCTCTACGTCGAGCTGCAGCATCACCTGCACGCAGCCGATGCCGCCGCGTGCCGCGCGCTGCTGGAGATCGCGCGCGAACTGGAGCTGCCGTACGTCGCGACCAACGGCGTGATGTATGCGTGCAAGGCGGACGCGCGGCTGGCCGACGTGCTGTTTTGCATCAAGCACGGGATCACGCTCGCGCAGGCGCGCGACCGCGCGATGCTGCGCCCGAATGCGGAGTATCATCTCAAGCCCGCGCGCATGATGGCGCAGATCTTCGCGGGGTATCCCGAAGCGATCCGCAACACGCTCGCGATCGCGGAGCGCTGCGCGTTCAGGCTGGAGCGGCTGACCGGCCAGTTCCCGCTCTTTCCCGTGCCCGAGGGTCATAGCCGGCAGACGTATCTGCGCGAGTTGGTGTATCGCGGCGCGGCGCGCCGGTACGGCACGCCGCTGGACTCCAAGGTCGAGCGGCAGCTCGAGTACGAGCTGGGCATGATCGCGCGCATGGATTTGGCCGGCTATTTCCTGATCGTCTGGGATATCGTGCGCGCGGCCGGAGAGATGAACGTGCTCTGCCAAGGGCGCGGATCGGCGGCGAATTCGGCGGTCTGTTATGCGCTCGGCATCACGGCGGTCGATCCGATCGGCATGAACCTGCTCTTCGAACGCTTTATGTCCGAAGGGCGCGAAGAGATTCCCGACATCGACGTCGACTTCGCGCACCAAGATCGCGAGAAGGTCATTCAGTACGTCTACGATCGCTACGGACGTACGCACGCAGCGATGGCGGCCGAAGTGGTGACGTACCACGCGCGCTCGGCCATTCGCGACGTCGGCAAAGCCATCGGCCTGACCTTGGCGCAGGTGGACAGCATCGCCAAAGACTTCGATGCGCGCGAATCGCTTGCGGGCGCGATGGGCGTCGCCGGCGCAGAAGTGCCGCACGCTTTGCCGCCGCGAGGAGAGGCGCGCAAGCCGCGCCTGGGGCATGCGCACGACTACCACGGGTTTTACGATCGCGACTACGGCGACGACCCGGATCCCAACATCAAAGCGCCGATCGATGGCGAGGCCGGGGAGCGGCTCTTCGCGCTCTGCCGCCGCATCGAAAACTTTCCGCGCCACATGGGCATCCATTCCGGCGGCATGGTGATTACGCGGGATCCCCTCGTACGCGTGGCGCCCGTGGAATGGGCGACGATGCGCGACCGGACGATCGTGCAATGGGACAAAGACGACCTCCAAGACTTGGGCTTGATCAAGATCGATTTGCTCGGGTTGGGGATGCTCTCGCTCCTGCGCGAGGCGTTCGCGCTGCACGAACGCTCCATCGGCGGCGGTAAAAAATTGCAGCTCCATACCATACCGCAAGACGACAAGCCCACGTACGAGATGATTCAAAAGGCCGATACGATCGGCGTCTTCCAGATCGAGTCGCGCGCGCAGCAGTCGATGCTTCCGCGCATGAAGCCCACGTGTTTTTACGACATCGTGATGCAGGTGGCGATCATTCGGCCCGGCCCCATCCAGGGGCAGATGATCCATCCGTTTCTGCGCAGGCGCTCGGGCATGGAGCCAGTGACGTATCCGCATCCCAAGCTCAAACCGGTGCTCGAGCGCACGCTCGGCGTGCCGCTCTTTCAAGAGCAGGGCATGCGTATGGCCATCGAGGCAGCGGGCTTTTCGCCTTCGGAGGCGGACAAATTGCGGCGTGCGATGGGCCACAAGCGTTCGCACGAGCGCATGCGCGAGATCTATCCGCGGCTGGTCGAGGGCATGGTCGAGAACGGCATAGAGCGCAGCGCCGCCGAGCAGCTCTTTCATATGCTCGAAGGCTTTGCCGATTACGGATTTCCCGAGTCGCACGCAGCCAGTTTTGCCCTGTTGGCGTACGAATCGGCGTACGTAAAATGTCATTATCCCGCCGTCTTTGCCGCCGCCATACTGAACGTGCAGCCGATGGGTTTTTATTCGACCGAAGTGCTGGTCAACGACGCCCGCCGGCACGGCGTGGCCGTCAAGCCGGTAACCGTGAACGCCAGCGAGTACTGGAGTTTCGCCGAGCCGGCGGCGCCGGATGAACCCGGCGTGCTGCGCTTGGGATTCCATCTCGTACGCGGACTGGGCGAAGCGCAGCGCGATCGGCTGCAAAGGGCCGTCGCGCAAGGACCCTTCGAGAACCTGCTCGACTTTGCGCAGCGCACGCAGCTCGAAAAGGAAGCGATCGAGAATCTGGCGGTCGCGGGCGCGTTTTCACCGTGGTTTGGATCGCGGCGCGAAGCGATGTGGGCGCTGCGCGGCCTGGACGAACGCGAGGCCCGGGGCGAACTCGGACGCATGATGGACGTCCAAGAGCCGCCCGCGCAATTCAAGCCGATCTCCAAACGTCAGGAGACGGCCTTCGATCTTTGGTCGACGGGCGTGACGCCCAAAGTGCAGCCGATAGCGCACGTCCGAGCCGAGTTCGAACGCCGCGGCGTCATTCCGGCCGCGAAATTGGCTCAGATGCCGCGCAATCTGGTTTGTAAAGTCGGCGGCATGGTGATCACGCGTCAGCGTCCGGGCACCGCCAAGGGTTTTGTCTTCTTGACGCTCGAGGACGAAACCGGGCTGGTCAACGTCATCGTGCGGCCGGACGTCTACGAACGCTACCGCCGCACGATTCGCCAGGCGCAGACCGTCATCGTCGAAGGGCAACTGCAGAAGGAGAGCGGCTGCATCGACGTGCTCGCGCGCAAAGTATGGCCGTTCGATGCGAGCGACGTCACGGGCGGCGTGCGCTCGCGCAACTTCCAATAGGCGGCGGCGCGGCGTTCCTATGCGTTCGTGAGCTTGAAGACGACGCCGCAGCCCAGCGCGCCGCCGGGACCGCCGTCCGAGCAGCCGGTTTGCGTACCGCCCGAGCGCGTCGTTCCGTAAATTGCGCCCGAAGCGTCTTGTATCAGCGACGTATTTTCCGGATCGGCGCCGTTGAGGGCATTCCGAAAACCGAAGATCACGCTCCAGAAATACTTGGAACCGTTGCGTCCGAGTTTAAAAACCTGTCCGCAGCCGATGCCGCTGCATCCGCCGCCTCCGAGCACCATCGTGCCGTACAAGGTACCGTTCGGCGCGAGCAGCAGCGGCCCGAGCGGCAAGCCCGTTTGGCGGCCGGTGATGCTGTGCAGCACCGTCTGCGCATAGCCTCCGTGCGACGGCGTGAGCGCGAAGATTACG
>DASRDE010000272.1:0-5779 GCA_035652755.1 Vulcanimicrobiaceae bacterium
GCGCCCTCGCCTTCGCCAACGGGGCCGCGCTGGCAGCCGGCGTCAAACGCGCGGGCCCCGAGACCGTCGCCCTTTCATTGCTCTCCGCCGCCGCTTTCGCCGGCATCGACATCGCCTACGTCTATCGCCGGCGCATCAGCGCAATCTATTTGGGCGACGCAGCAGTCGAACTTCTCATCGCCGCCGCAGTGCTATTCGGTTAACCCGCAACAATGCGGACCTTGGTGTGTCATCCTGAGCGGAGCCTAAGGCACGCAACGCGTGCCATAGCGCAGTCGAAGGACGCACTCGAGGTGCCGTATTGGTCGACCCATGAATGTCATCCTGAGCGGAGCCTAAGGCACGCAACGCGTGCCATAGCGCAGTCGAAGGACGCACTCGAGGTGCAGTAGACGAGCTCGATTGTCACGGCTATTTCGTTATTGGCCGCGATAAGGAACGGTTGACAGATTGCCTCACGCCGGTCCTTCGACTGCGCGGGCGCGCACGAGGTGCGCGCGTGCCTCCGCTCTGGATGACACAGCTTTGCCGCATGCCGGTCCTTCGACTGCGCGGGCGCGCACGAGGTGCGCGCGTGCCTCCGCTCAGGATGACACTGGGTGGTTATTCTACGGTGACGGTCTTGGCTAGGTTGCGGGGTTGATCGACGTCTTTGCCTTCAATATCCGCAATGTGGTAAGCGAGCAGCTGAAGCGGGATGATGTTGACGATCGGCGATAGCAGCTCGTCGACCTTGGGCACCCAGAAGACGTGGTCGGCGATCGCGCGCGCGTCTTCGTCGCCGTGGTTGGCAACGACGATAATCGGCGCCTCGCGCGCTTTGGACTCGGCTAAATTCGAGACGATCTTTTCGCGCACGCGCCCTTCCGTCATCACGCCCACGACGGGCACGTTCGAGTCGAGCAGCGCGATCGGGCCGTGCTTCATCTCGCCGGCGGCGTAGCCCTCGGCGTGAATGTACGAGATCTCTTTGAGTTTGAGCGCGCCCTCGAGCGCGGTCGGAAAGTTCACGTACCGGCCGATGAAGAGCACAGAGCGGGACTTGCGAATCTTCTTGGCGACCTTCTTGATCTCGTCCGACGTGTTGAGCACGACGTCGACGGCCGCGGGCAGGAGTTTGGTGTTGTCGGCAATCTCGCGCAGGCGTTCGAGCGGTGCGCTGCCGCGCAGCCTGGCTAAGTACAGCGCAAAGAGCGTCATCGCCGTTGCTTGGGAGACGTAGGTCTTGGTCGCGGCAACGCCGATCTCCGGACCGCCGCGCGTGAAGATCGTTCCGTCCGCGATGCGCGTAAGATGCGAGCCAAGGACGTTGCAGATGCCCATGACCGTGGAACCGGCGAGCTTGGCGATGCGCACGGCTTCGATCGTGTCGGCCGTCTCGCCCGACTGCGACATCGCAATCGTCAGGGCCGTCGGATCGATCACGGGATCGCCGTAGCGGAACTCGCTGGCCAGCTCCATCTCCACCGGTACGTGGACGAGCGAGCGCAGCAGGTACATGCCGACCAGGCCGGCGTGGTACGCAGTGCCGCAGCCCGTGATGGCAATCTTGGACAGGTTGCGCAGCTTATTTTCGTCGATGCCGAGTTCGGCGCCCAGGTGGACGTCGTTGCTCTCGTCCACGCGCCCCGCGAGCGTTTCTTTGATGACGTTGGGCTGCTCGAAAATCTCCTTGAGCATGAAATGCTTGAAACCGCTCTTTTCGGCGGAACTTGCATCCCACGTCACTTGGATCACGTCGCGATCGACCGGCTTGCCGTCGTAACTGCTCAGCCGGTAGCCGTCCCGGCCGACGACGACCATCTCGCCTTCCTGCAAAATGATCTCTTTGCGGGTGTACTGCAGAATCGCAGGCGTGTCGGAGGCGACGAACATCTCGCCTTCGCCGATGCCGACGACCAGCGGGCTGGCGCCGTTTCGTGCGAAGATCAGGTGCTCGGGTTCGTCGGAACTGATGACGCCCAGCGCGTAGGCTCCGGTGACCTCTTGGAGCGTGCGACGCACGGCTTCTTCGAGATTGCCGTGGTGGTGGCTCTCGATGAGATGCGCGAGCACTTCCGTATCGGTCTCGCTCGTGAACTGGTGACCCGCTGCGAGCAGCCGCGCGCGCAGCGGCGCATAATTCTCGATGATCCCGTTGTGGACGACCGCGATCTTCCCGGTGCAGTCCATGTGCGGATGCGCGTTTGCATCGGAAGGCCGCCCGTGCGTCGCCCAGCGCGTGTGCCCGACGCCCACCGAGCCGCTTATTCGGCCGCCGTTGCGAAGGCGCTCGGCCAGCCGCTGCAGCTTGCCTTCGGCCTTGCTGCCCGCTAGGCGTCCGCCCGCGTCGATGACGGCGATGCCGGCGCTGTCATACCCGCGGTACTCCAAGCGCGCAAGCGAATCGAGAATAATCGGGACGCTGTCCCGCTCACCGATGTAGCCGACGATCCCGCACATAGCTAGCCTATTTGATGCCCTCGCGCGTGCGGTGGTACTGAATCTTGCCCCCCGCGACCTCGTTGAACGCCGTCGATACCGGCTTGTTCGGATTCACGCGCTCCGTGAGGGGCGGCGCGCCGTTGTTCAACTGTTTGGCACGTTTGGTCACCACGTTGACCAAGCTGAATTTGGAGTCGACGTGCGCGAGCAGTCTGTCCAAGTCGCCGAATACCGAGTCGCTCATTATGAGTGTTCCAATTCCCTTATCGAATCATCGCTGTATCTATGGATCCTGAATCGCTCGGCCTGCAGGATCGCCTGCAGATCGAGCACTGCTTCGTCCGACCGCGACTCGCCGTTGATGACGATGTAGTCGAAGTCGCGTACGAACCTGAACTCCTGGTGCGCGATCTCCAGCCGCCGCGCGATCTCTTCGTTCGTCTCCGTTCGCCTGGCGAGCAGCCGCGCCCGCAGATGCGAGAACTTGTCCGGCGCCAAGAAGATCAGTACTGCGTCCGGGAAGCCCCGCTTGATGTTGAGCGCCCCGTTGACTTCCGGCTTCATCACCAGGTCGTAACCCTGGGTCAGCGTCCGCTCGACGAATTCGCGCGGCGTGCCGTACCAGTTGCCGTTATACTCGAACGACTCCAGAAAGGCGCCCGCCGTGAGCCGCCGTTCGAATTCTTCCCTGCCCAGGAAGAAGTAGTCCTCACCCTCGGCCTCGCCCGGACGGGGCGGCCTGGTCGTCGCCGATACCGAGTACCGGAGGCGGGGCAGCCGTTTGAGCAGCGCGTCGACCAGCGTATCCTTGCCGGCCCCGGAGGGCCCGGAAACCACGAAGAGCAGACCAGGTCCGAGCATTACCCTCTACTCTAGCAGCCGCGAAGGCAGACCTGCGCGGACAAAGCCCCACGTGTTCGCAGGCGGCCGTGAGGCGCCCTCTCGCGAAAAGCTCAGCCTGTGTACACGGATTGGCTGCTCGTACGGCGCTTGGCCCTCGAATTGAACGACCGTTTCGCCGGGGCCCGCGTTCAGGACGTGGGCCGCCTGGACGACGGACGGCTCGCTCTTGCCCTCTGGAAGAAGGGCCGCACGGCGCTGGTGTGCATCGACCCGTTCGCGCCGACGCCCCTGGTGACCGCACAAGAAGGCGAATTGCCCATTGCCCCCGAGCCGGGCTTCGTCCGTGCCGCCGGGGCCGCTTTGCGCGGCAAAACCCTCGAGGCCGTGCGCTCGCGCCGCGGCGACCGCCTCCTGCGGTTCGATTTTCTATCGCGCTCGCGATTCGGCGTTGCCGAAACGTATTCGCTGGTCTGCGAACTGGTCCCGCGATTTGGAAACGTCGTGCTGCTCAAAGGCGACGTGGTCGTCGCCGCGATGAAGGAATTCTCGCTTGCCGAGAACTCCGTGCGCGCTGTGCATGCCGGCGCGGTCTATCAGCCGCCGCCGATGCGCCAAGGCGCGATCTCGCCCATGCTGCCCGACGAAGTAGCGGCGCCGCTCGCGGAGCATATTGCGGCGGCGCCCGTGTATGTGTACCGCCGCGACGGGCAAGTGTTGCAAGCGCATCTTGCCCCGCTGCCGCGCTACAGTCAGGACGAGGTCGAGCAAACCGGCTCGCTGCTGGACGTCTTTTCGGAGTTTCGCGCCGGGCGCAGCGCGGCAACCCAAAGCGAAGGCGCGGCAAAACTGCGCAGGGACCTCACGCGCCTCTTGGACCGCCGCGAACAAAAACTCAAGGTCGAGCTCGAACGGGTGGAACGGCGCGCGCAGGCCGCGCAAGAGCGCGAAGGCGTACGCGAGTCGGGCGAACGGATCTTCGCGACGCTGCACGAGCTGCCGCCGGAAGCGCGCGACGAGGCAAAGCGTCAAGCCGCCGATCTTTTCGCGCAGTACCGTAAGGCCGGCAGTGCGGCCGGGCACATCGAAAAACGCCGCGCCGAACTGCTTCAAGCGCTCGAGGATCTCTCACAGCTGCGATGGGACCTGGAGACGGCTCAGGCCGAACATCTCGAGGACGTCGCGGCGGCATTGGAAGACGTGCGCAGCGAGCGCGGCCCGGCGCGAGCCCCGCGCCGCCGGCGCAAACCGCTGACCTACGTGACCGAGCACGGATCGCGGATCTTCGTCGGGCGAACGCCGATCGAAAACGCGGACCTTACTTTCCGGGTAGCGCGCCCGAACGATCTCTGGTTTCACGTTCAAAATCAACCCGGCGCGCACGTGATTTTGCAGCGCGACGATCGAACGCCGCCGCCGCAGGAGGATCTGCTGGCCGCCGCGGCACTGGCGGCGCTGCATTCAAAGGCCAAAAACAGCGCAAAGGTTACCGTGGATTACACGCAGCGCAAGCACGTGCGCAAACGGCCCGCGGCTGCACCTGGGCTCGTGTTCTACACGCGCCCGCAGTCGCTCGTCGTTAGCCCCCGGCAGCCGGCGGAGTTGCGCTGAACCGGTACTGCGAACCGTCGGGTTCGACCGCGTAGCCCACGATGGTGTCGCCGTGGAGCGTACCGGTGACATGCGTCGTTCGCGTGGCCGTTCCGATGTCGAACCACACGTCGGCGCCGTTGCGTCCGCCAACGACCGGCAGCAGCGCTCCGGTGCCCGGCGGGTTGTAGTCGCCGTTGATGTAGCCTTCCTTGCTCAGCGTCAGCCGGAGAATGCCGCCCGCGAAAGCCACCGAACGCCCGCTGTCGAGCTGGAACGTCGTTTGATATGTCCGGGTCACCGAATGCGTCTGCTGCACGGTCGCGGCTTGCGCGCCGCGCGGCGTCGCCGCGGTTGCGCCCAGCGCTAGTGCAATGGCTGCCGCGGCTGCCGTAACTCTAGTCATCTTCACGATAGAGCAACGTTTTTCTCGGCCGAAACGTCGCAGGAAGGGAGGGCGCTCGCTCGGCCCCAAACACCTTTCTAATACCGCTCGTTCCGGGAGGCACAGAAAGCGTGAAAAATCCGTTAGATTCGATTTGGGGCACGGTGATCTGCGGCTTGATCCTCACCGTGATCCTGTATTATGCGGCGCAGGCGTTGGTACCGCACGTTGCGGCGGGTGCATGATGGATTGGGGTAGTCTTGGAGCCGGCGTGCTGCGCTGGGCGCACGTCTTCGTCGGCATCATGTGGATAGGATTGCTGTATTTCTTCAACTTCGTCAATGCCGATGCGGCCAAGGCCGCAAATGCCGCCGGCGAAGGCGCGCCGATCGGCAAATACATCATGCCGCCGGCACTCTTTTACTTTCGCTGGGCCGCCCTGTTCACGTGGCTCGTCGGCGCCGGACTGCTCAGCATGCTTCCACCGCAAAACGGCATGAACGGCTTTCTGGCCGCGTTCGCGCTGCAAGGTGTGGACGC
>DASRDE010000273.1:0-4451 GCA_035652755.1 Vulcanimicrobiaceae bacterium
CTCACGACGTCGAAACCCTCGCGCGAGAGCACGTTGTTGCGCGGATTCATCACCGCGGCATACGTGAACGCGACGTCCGACGCCGTAAGCGCAGCGCCGTCCTGCCAGCGCACGCCTTTGCGCAGGTGATAGGTCAGCGTGAGTCCGTCCCGCGATATTCCGCCGTTTGCCGTCGACGGCACCGCCGCTGCAAGATCGGGCACGAGTTCGCCCCGAGCATCGGACGTCACCAGCCAATCGTACATCGCCGGCACGATCAATGCCGTCGGCTGGCCCTCGAGCAGCAGCGGATCGAGCGACTGCGGCTCGATCGCAACGCCGATTGTGAGGCGGCCGTGCGGTGCGGTTTGGGCGTTACGGGGTGCGCATCCAGTGCAGAATGCCGCAACTGAGGCGAACACTCCAAGCACAGCGCAAACCACGCGAGGCGCCATCAGTAAAGCGCAGCCTTCATGCAGAAGACGCTTCCTCCCGACTTCATGAACTCGCCGGTCTCGACTTCCACGACCGTATAGCCGCGCCTGCGCAACTGTTCGGCCGTACGCGCGGCTCCGCGCTGCAGCACGACGGTTCCACCCTCAAAAGCGGCTGCGTTACAGGTGAAACTGTTCCGCGCTTCTTCTTCATCTACGGCGATGACGTCGTCGAACATCCCGCGGATCAGGCGTAAGCCGTCTTCGGTGAAACCGCCGGGATAGATCAGCGCGGTACGCTCGTCGAGCGCGCAAAAGCACGTGTCCAGGTGGTAAAACCGGGGATCGGCCAGTTCCAGCGACAAGACTTGAACGCCAAAGATCGCTGCCAGCGCGTCGTGCGCCCGGCGTTCGGTGCGCTGTCCCACGCCTGCCCAGATGAGCGAGCGTCCGGGATGCCAAACCGCATCGCCCCCGCCTTCGCACCGCGTGACCTCTTGCGGAAGTTCCACTATCGTGTAGCCGTGGGAGGCGAACCACTCGCGGTGCGCCTCGACTTCGCGATAACGCGACGGGAAGGCCATGCGGCTCGGCACGCAGACCGGCTCGCCGTTTGCGCGCCGGCCGTTGAAACACGGGTTCGCCGTAAAGACCATATCTTCGCAGCCCGCAACGGGGGGCACGAGTTCCACGGCAATACCGTTGTGCTCGAAGGCGTCGCGAAGCGCGGCCCATTGGGCGGCGGCCGCGACGCGGTCGACCGAGCCGACGTTGGTGCGCATAAATTCATTCTTGACGTCGACCACGTCGAAGTACTCGGGCTCGCACATCAACACGCGGTTGCTCATGCGAGGAGCCATGGATCGTCGACTCGCGGCCAGTAGACCGGATCCCGCTTGCGGTACGGTATCGCCGCAAAGTCCATACGCAGCGCGCCGGGCGAGTCGACATGGAAGACGGCACCCGCAATAGGTGCGAACTTGCCGTAGAAGTGGTGCGAGGATTTGACCGCTACGATGCGGGCGCGCTCGAGCGCGATGCCGATGCCGGTAAACGCGTTCGGCGCAAAGATCTGGCTGCGGATCGATGCGAGCAGGAGCTGAATCTTGCCGGTGTCGACCCACGCACAGCGCCCCAGCGCGGAGGGCGCCGAGTCGTCCATCGAATCCTGCTCGTGCTGCTCGCGCAAACCGCGAACCCGCACGCGGAGATCGACCGGCATGCCGGAAGCAACGCCCATCTTTCCTCCGATGCGCAGATCGACGTCGGCCCCTTCTCCGGCTTCAAAACACAGCTGCACCGCTATGGGATCGTAGTATGCCCCCGTGACGATGCCCTCTTCGCCGCGCTCGATCAGCCGTTGCAGCAGAAACGTCGCGTCGCCCGGCGCACCGCCGCCCGGATTGTCGGCGACGTCGGCAAGAACGATCGGATACTTCCCGCCGGCATGCCCTGCTTCGAGTGCGTCATCGATCTCTCGCGTATGCAGGCGGACGGACTCGCGCAACGAGTAAAACTCCCGGCCCGCGTCCGTCGCTATTCGCTCGGCCAGCGCTGCGTCACCGTCGCAGATTGCCAGCATCTTGGTGCCGGCCTCCGCTACGTCGCCCCACGGGAAGCCGTGAATCAGACTCGTGGAAAGCACCTTTCCCGTGCGCCCCTTTTTGAGCTTGTCGACGAACTCCCGCATCGGAGAGAGCGACGTGGGATAGATCGCCGTCATTCGGCAGTCGAAGACTCGCGCGACGGGCGTGATCTCTTTGCGCGCTGCCGCTTCGCACAAGCGGTAAAGATCTTCGGCGCGCGGCAGGACGTCCGTATGCGGATATTCGTCGTACGCGACGATTGCGGTGGCGGCCTCGAGCATAGCTCGCGTCAGGTGGGAATGCGGATCCAGCTCCGCGCCGATTACTGCATCGCTGCCGCAAAGCTCGCGAACGCGCGTTAGGATGTCGCCTTCGCAGTCGTCGTACCCCTGTGCCACCATCGCCCCATGCAGATAGAGCAGCACGACGTCCACCGGAAGTGCGCGCCGCAAGTCGTCGAGCAGTTCATCGCGCAGCGCTTCGTAAACGTGACGGAGCGTCGGGCCGCCGGGCTGGGCGAAGCCGGCAACGCTCTCAGACACGTGATAACCGCAGGCTCGAGCCATTTCGCGCCAGCGAACCAGCGCGGCGAACTCGTTCGAGGTTTCGATCGGCGACCGGCTCCCATGCTGCAGCCCGTTGAGTTCGAAAGCCTCAAATCCGGTCGGAATGGGCGAGAACGTGTTGGTTTCCGTGACGATCGCGCCGGTAAAGACCCTCATCGCGCATCGTAGATCGCACGGGCAATGCGCAGTGCCGTGCCTTCCGGATCCGCCTCGTATGCGTTGGTCAGAACGACGATCTCCAGGCCATCCCGCGCAAAAACCGCGTTCATCGCTCGGGCTCCCGGAAGACCGCCGTTGTGCCAGATCAAACGCCGGCCTTCGTCGCGGCCCTGCACCCAGCCGAAGGCATAGCCGATGCCCAAATTGTTCTCCGGATGCTTGGACGCAACCATGACGACGCGCGCGGGCGGCGTGGTGGAAATGCGCACGCTCTGCGGCGAAACGACCCGTCCGGAGAAATATGCCCCATCCCAATCGATGAGATCGCGAACGTTCGAGGCCAGAGCCCCGGCGGCGTTGCCCCAATCCATCGAAAACTTGGGGAGCAGCACGAAGCGCTGCTTACTCCATCCGTATCCGCGCGTCGCATCGCTGCCTTCAGGCACCGACCAGCGCAAATATTGCGACGCTCCCATTCCGGCCGGCCCGAGAATCTGCGTTTGCAGGAAACGCCCGAACGGCATCCCGCTGACGCGCTCGACGAGTAGGCCTAAGAGCGCGTAGTTCGTATTGGAGTACTCCCACTTCGTGCCGGGTCTAAAGTGCAGCGCCTTGCCGGCGACGAGCCGGACCAGGTGTTCCACCGAATCGGGGCCGGCCTTTCCCGCAAGGATCGACGCGAGCAGTGCTTTGTCTTCGAGGTAATCGGGAAGCCCACTGGTTTGATCGAGCAGCTCGCGCACCGTAGTATCGCTCGCATGCGGGGCATCCGGCAAGTACGCGGAAACGCGCGCGCCGAGATCGAGCTTTCCGCGTTGGACCAGCAGCATGACGCACGCAGCGGTAAACTGTTTGGTGATCGATCCTACGGGAAAGACGGTGGCGGCCGTAACGGGCAGATTCGCGGCCCGATCGCGCAAGCCGTAGCCGCGGGCATAGAGTACGGCACCGCGCCGTCCGACTCCGATTTCGATACCGCTAACGTGCTGTTTTGCCAGCGCTTGCGCGGCGATGCGGTCGATGGCCGCGATCTGTTGCGAAGTTAGTGGATTCGCGGCGGCTTGCACCCCGGTCGCCACAAGAAGTGCAATTACCGCCGCGAAACTTTTCACGCAGCGCCTCCCCACACCGAATCCGAGCACCAGATGCGCCCCTCGCGGTACTCCGCCGACGGCGCGCGGTCTGCTTCGAACAGCAGCGGTCCATCGAGGTCGACGATGTCGCAAAGCTGTCCCAGAACGAAGGCGGGTGCCATCGCAAGCGAGGTACCTGCCATATTTCCGACCATCACTTTGAATCCCAACTCGCGCGCGCGGCGCGCCATGGCAAGACCCGCCGTCAAACCGCCGCACTTATCGAGCTTGATGTTGACGACGTCGAATCGGCCGGCCAGCCGCGGAAGATCCTCTGCCGTCTGCGCGCTCTCGTCGGCCGCGACCGGAATCGGAGAGTTCAGGCCCTCCATATCTGCATCGCGATCCAGCGCAAACGGCTGCTCGATCACTTGAACGCCGCACTCGACCAGCGCCGGCATCACCGCGCCGAGCGTCTCTCGCGTAAAACCCTGGTTCGCGTCGACGCCGAGCCACACGTCGGGCCGTGCCGCACGCACGGCGCGCACGCAAGCGCCGTCTTGGCCCGTGCCCGTCAGTTTGAGTTTCAGGGCCCGAGCGTCGGCGAATTCGCGCGCACGCTGCGCCATCTGTTCGGGGTCGTCAGAACCGATC
>DASRDE010000274.1:0-2601 GCA_035652755.1 Vulcanimicrobiaceae bacterium
CGAGCACGACGTCGCCGCGTTGCGCACCGGCGATCGCACGTTCGATCGCAGCGCGGCGATCGGGCTCGATCGCATGCGGCGCCCCACCGATTCCGCGAACGATCTCCGCGATGATCGCCGCGGGATCTTCGCTGCGCGGATTATCCGAGGTAATCACCGACAAGTCTGCGTAGCGGGCCGCCGCGGCTCCCATCTCCGGCCGTTTTCCGCGATCGCGATCGCCGCCGCAGCCGAAGACCACGAACAGGCGGCCGCGCGCCGTTTCGCGTAACGCGCGCAGGGTATTGGCGAGCGCATCGGGCGTGTGCGCGTAATCCACCACGACGTCGATACCGCACGCGCCGACATGCTGCATGCGGCCCGGAACGGACCGCAACGCAGACAAGCCGCGGGCCGCCTGCCGATCGTCCGCGCCCAGAAAACGGCTCAATGCGAGCGCGCACAGCGCGTTGGAAACGTTGAATCGGCCGGGCAGCGCCAGCTCGAATTGCGTCCCGCCGACCGTGAACGTGCTGCCGTCGGCGCGGACATCGACGGATTCCGCCCGCACGTCCGCGTCGTGTTCGAGCCCGTACGTGACGACGGATTTTTTCGCTGCCAGCTCGCGCGACCACCGGCTGCCCAGTTCGTCGTCGGCATTGAACGCGGCGCGCGGAACGAGATCGAAGAAGTGCCGCTTTGCCGCCGCGTACGCATCGAACGTCTTGTGAAAGTCGAGATGATCGCGCGTGACGTTGGTCAGCGCGCCGGCCGCAAAATGGACGTCGGCAACGCGCTGCAGCGCAACGGCGTGCGAACTGACCTCCATCGCGACGGCGCGAGCACCGTGCGATCGCATCTCGGCGAGGAGGCCGTGGAGCTCCGGCGCCAGAGGCGTGGTGTTCTCCACGTCCCAGCGGTGTTCTCCGAAACGCGCGCCGACGGTGCCGACGATCGCCGTGGGAATGCCGCTGCCTTCGAGCATCGCAGCGAGCATGTGCGTTGCCGTGGTCTTTCCGTTGGTGCCGGTGATACCGGCCACCGCCATCTCCCGCGAGGGCGATCCGTAAAACGCGTCGGCCAGCTGCGATGCAGCCCGCTGCGAGTCGGGAACGACGATCTCGGTGACCCCGTCGGGCACGCCGCAGCGCTCTTGGGTGACGACCGCGGCAGCTCCGCGTTGCGCTGCGCCGGCGACGAAGCGATGACCGTCCGTATGCTGGCCGCGCACCGCGACGAAAAGCGCCCCCGGCTGCACCGATCGCGAATCGAGCGTTACCGCCGTGATGGTCTTTTCCGTACTGCCGACGATGCGAGTGTTCTGCGGAAGGGCGCGCAGCAAGATCTCGAGCGCGACGCTCCGGCGAGGCTCCATGTCACCGCGAATTCGCCGCGGCGGTACGGCGGACCAAGCGCGCGGGCGCGGCCGGAAGCACCCCCTCGTGCAGCATCGCGGCGCGGCCGATGGCCACGAAAGCCGGCGCGGCGACCTGCGAGCCGTAGATGGAACCGACGGGGCGTTCGACCTTGACATAGATCACGTACCGGGGATGCTCGTACGGAATCATGCCGATGAAGGACGCGACGTAGGCGCCGGCCTCGTAATAGCCGTTGACCGGCATCTGCGCGGTGCCCGTCTTGCCGGCGGTCGTGTAGCCGGCGATCTGCGCGGCGGGATTACCCGTGCCGCGAACCACGACGGCGCGCAGAAAGCGCCGCAATTGTTCGGCGGTTCGAGCCGAGAAGACGCGCCGTTCGATCTCCGGCGGATACGTGTACACCACCGAACCTTGCCCGTCGAGGATCGATCGCACGATGCGCGGACGAACCAGAATCCCGCCGTTGGCGATCGCGCAATAGAAGCGCGCCATGGCCAGCGGCGTGACCGAGACGCCTTGTCCGAACGCCATAGTCGCCAGCGAACTGCCGCTCCATTCTTGCGGCGGCGGCACGATGCCCGGATTCTCGCCTGCAAGTCCGACGTTGGTCGGTTCGCCGAATCCCGCGCGCTGCTCCATGCGGTAGAACGCCGAGCCACCGATCGAAAGCGCGACTTCCGCGGCGCCGACGTTGAGGGAATCGGCAACGATCGTTTCGAGCGTGTCTCCCGACGGACTTGGCGTTAAACCGTCTACTGCATTGTATATCCGCCGTCCGCCCACTTCGAGCGGTCCAGCAGAAAGAAAGCGGCGGTCGAGCGAGATCTTCCCGCTTTCCAGCGCTGCGGCGGCGGTGACGAGTTTGAACGTCGAACCCGGTTCGTACGCATCTTGAACGGCCCGATCGCGCTGCGCGTCAGCTGGATACTTCCAAAAATGATTCGGATCAAAATGCGGTTCGTTCGCCAGCGCGAGGATCTCGCCCGTGTACGGATCCATGACGATCGCGGTACCGCTTTGCGCGTGAAACGTCTTGACTTGCTTTGCAAGAGCGGATTCGGTGACGAATTGCAGGTAGGAATCGAGCGTGAGCTGGATCGAGAGGCCCGCCTTTGCCGGCTTGACGACGCGCTGCTCTCCGAAGGGTATCGGGCGGCCGAACTCGTCGGTCTCGATCGTAACGCGGCCCGACGTTCCTTTGAGCAAGTCGTCGAACGTGTACTCCAATCCCGCCAGCCCGTTT
>DASRDE010000275.1:0-18939 GCA_035652755.1 Vulcanimicrobiaceae bacterium
ATCTTCACGTTTTCGTCTTTGGTCAAGCTCGCATCGTTCGGCGCACCGGGCGTATCGTGAAAAATCGTGCCCGTCGTTCCCGCGCCGCGCATCAAAAAGACCAGCGAACCGGTTTGGGCCTTGTCGCCGCGCTTGATCCAAACTTGCGTGCGCCCCAGAATCGGCGGAGAGGCGAACCACCCCGATGTGGGGGCTTGAAAATCGATGTTGGACGTCACGCTGCCGCAGCCGGCAAGAAACATGCAAGCAGCGGCCGCGGATGCAAGGCGGACACTCATGCCGCGCTCATTCGGCAGGGCGGGCGCTTTTCCGCGTCGGGGTTTCGTACGAGGCGATCTGCGCCCACCGATCGACGACGTCGTCCACGTATTCCCGCGTTTCGCGGTACGGCGGTTCGCCATGGTACGCGTCGACGGCAGCGGGCCCGGCATTATAGGCCGCGAGCGCCGCGACGTACGGGTTTGCATAGATCCCGTCGTAACCGCGGACGTACGATCCGAGCAGTTCGGCCGCACCGGCGATTGCATCGAACGGGTCGAACGGATTGACGCCGATGCCCGATGCGGTGGACGGCATGAACTGCGCGATGCCGACGGCACCGGCAGAGGAGACCGCCCGCGGATCGAATGCCGACTCCTGCAAGAGCGTCGCCGCGAGAAACTCCGGTGCTAAACGCGCGGCGCGCGCGTCGCGCACGGTCGCGCCGGCAAGCATGAGCGCGTCGGCGGGATCGATTTGCGGATTGGTTCGAAGCACCGCGCGCGCGACGGCCAGCGTCACGCTCGGCGTCGGCGATCCGTCGCGCAGCAGCCTGGCTCCGAAGAGCGACGGCGCATACGCGGGCGCCCGCCAGCTTAAAGCCGTGTTAACGACAGTGGGTATGTAAACCGTGGTATTGTTGCTGCGGTAACCGCGCTCGCCCGAGCAGCCGCACAACGCCAGAAAGATTAGAACGAATGCCCGTACTCGCAGCGCTGATCGTCCTCGTGGCCGGGGATTTCGGCTCGACGTTCTTCTATCACGTGCCCCAGCACCTATGGTTCACGCTGCATCTGCGCACGCACCACGATCGCCGCAGGCCGTATTTCGATCACGCCGTGCTCTCGCTCGATCCGGCAATTCTGCTGGACGGCTTCCTGGGGGCGGTGCCTTACCTGGCCGTGGCCGCCGCGGTTTGGCATCTTTCTTGGCAGGGCGCGCTTGGCGGGCTGCTTTTGGGGCAAATCCACGTCTGGTGGCGCCATACGACCGAGCTCGGCTGGCGGACGCCCGGATGGCTGAAGGCTTGCTTGCGCCCCCTGGGGATCGTGCTGCCCGAGGACCACGACGGGCACCACCGAAACCCGGATATCGAGTTCGGCGACATCTTCCGATTCTACGATGCCCCGGCACGCGCTCTCCTGACCAGGCTGGCCCCGCTCGGCCGCCGGGCGCGAAACATGACGCGGCGGCGCCTCTCGCGCCGGCCGGTCCAAGTCTGACGAGGTAGCAATTGACCAAACGGGCGCTCTTCCTGATATCGGATACCGGCGGCGGCCACCGGAGCGCGGCCAACGCCATCACTGCAGCGCTCGACGAGATTCACTCGCCCTTCGCCTTCGAGCACCGCGTGGACGACGTGGCCGCGCACTGTTCGTTTCCGCTCACCCAGCTGGGGTGGGGCTACTCGACGGCCCTCCGCTACGCTCCCCCCGTCTACGGCGCGCTCTACTATGCAACCAACGGGCGGCGCCGGTACCGCGCCCTCGTGCGCTTCTGCGAGCCGCTCTACCGGGAACGGTTGCGCGACCTGTTTTTGAACTACTCGCCCGACGTCATCGTCTCGGTGCATCCGCTGCTCAACCACGCGGCGCTGCGTGCGCGCGCCGATGCCCACATGCAGTCCGTCCCCGTCGTGACCGTGATCACCGATCTCGGAAAGGTGCATGAGTCCTGGCTGACGCCCGAAGCAGACGCCGTCGTGGTGCCCGCCCGCGAAGTCTACGAACGCGCGCTCTCGCGCGGCGTGCTGCCGCAGCGATTGAGGATGCTCGGGCAGCCCATTCATCCCAAGTTCGACGACGTCGTCGGCAGCAAGGAAGAGCTGCGCGTGCAGCTCGAGCTTCCGCCGGATCGCTTCGTGACGCTGCTGATGGCGGGCGGCGAAGGCGGCGGCAAACTGATGCCTACCACCGTCGCGCTGGCGAAGGCGCGGCTGCCGATGCACTTGGTCGTCGTCTGCGGGCGCAACGAAACGCTGCGCGCGAAGTTGGAAGACTTGGCTCCCGGGCTGCCCACGCCGATGACCGTGCTCGGCTTTACCGACAAGATCCCGGAGCTGATGCGCACGTCCGATTTGCTCGTGACCAAAGCCGGGCCGGGCACGCTTGCAGAAGCCAACGCGGCACAGTTGCCCGTGGTCGTGTACGACTACGTTCCCGGACAGGAACGCGGAAACGTCGACTTCGTGCGAAGCAACGGCATCGGCCTAGTCGCCATCAATAGCGCCGCCGAAGTGCGCCGCGCGGTCGAACGGCTGGTACGAAACGCGTCGCTCGTCGACAACATGAGGCGCAACCAGGAGCTGGTCGCTCCCAAACGCAGCTCGCGGCGAATCGCCGCACTGATCGCGTCAATCGCGAACACCGGTACGATTCCGGCCGACGACGAGTACGTGCCCATGCGGCACGCGGTATCCGTCTAGCACTGAAACTTCACGTCCGGCGGCGGCGTATCTGGGGCATGCACCCCGCGGACGACTACGCCAAGGCGGCGTTCTTTTTACAAAATCCGGCCCGGCCCGCGTACGTGTCGTTCGCGACGAGCGCGCACGCGCACGGCATCGCGCGCGACGACGAACCCGAACATGTCGTGTACGTGCGCACTCGCGACGGCGCGATCGTGTACGGCTCCCTGCAGCAGTTCTCGACCGGTCATTACGCAAAGACGGGCGACACCAATCCGGTCTCGCGTCCCGCGTTCAAGCCGCAGTGCTACACCGCCGACGGGGAAGACCCAGCGACATTTGATGGACGCCAAGCCCTGCGTTTGACCTTGCGCTCCACGTGCCGCGACGCCGACGGCGATCCCGAGCCGTTCGATGCGCTGTACGCCGACCCGGCCACGCTGCAGCCGCTCGGAGCTTCGGGCACGATCCAGGACGACGGCGTGAGCGTAACGCTGGAAGAGCGCTTCGCGCGCTTCGGCGCCTATGTCTTCGCGAGCAGCCTTTCGGCGCACGTGACCGGACACGGCTGGCTTTTTTGGGTGCGCGAACGCGCAGACGTCACGTATCAAAACTACGCATTTTACGAGCGCCTTCCGGGGACGATCCGCCGTCAGGCCGGAGCCGAACGTTAGCGGCGTTCGACGGCCTTGCGCGACATCCAGAGCAGCAGGCGGCGCGGCGTAATCTTCGGAGAGATCGCAACGAGTTTGTTGGTAATGCCCGGAACGACGACCGCCTTGCCTTGAATCATGCCGCGGATGCCTGCGCGCGCAACGCGCGCAGCGTCGTCCAGAGGAAGACGCGTGAGCAGCGTGTTCCCTTCGACGTTCGCGCGCCGTTGAAACCCCGTTGCAGTCGCACCCGGACACAGACACGTCGCAGTCACCCCCGTGCCCCGCAGCTCCTCGGCGAGCGCTTCGGAGAACGAGAGCACGTATGCTTTTGCAGCGTAGTATACCGCCATTAGCGGACCCGGCAGAAACGCGGCGGTCGAAGCGACGTTCAAAATGCGGCCGTCGCGCCTGGCCAGCATGCCCGGCAGGTACCGGCGGGTCAACCGCGTGAGCGCGACGACGTCGAGATCGATCTCCTCGGCCATCCGCGCTTCGTCCATCGTCGCGAATTCGCCGTTCGTCGCAAAGCCTGCGTTGTTCACCAGCACGTCGCACCTGGGCACCGCCGCCGACACGTCGTCGATCGACTCGCGCCGCGAGAGATCGGCCGCGAGCGTTTGCACCGCGACGCCGAATTCGGACCGAATGCGCTGCGCGGCCTCTTCGAGCGTCGCTGCGGTGCGCGCCACCAGCGTCAGATCGTAGCCGCTGCGCGCCAAGACGCGAGCGAGCTCGAAGCCGATGCCGCCCGAACCTCCGGTGACCAGCGCGAGCTTAGAAGCCATGCGCGGCCTGCAGTCCGCCGCTGAACGCGAGAGTCGCGGCACCCACTTGTCCGGCATCGTTTCCGAGCTCGGCGATGACGACGTCGGTCGTGCCGCGCGGCACGGTCGTGGTGAGCTCGTCGATGCGCGGGCGAATCGCCTGCAGCATGAAGTCGCCCGCGGAGCTCACGCCGCCGCCCAGCGCAATGCGCTGCGGATTGACCATCGCGATCACGTTCGCCAGACCCAGCGCGAGATCGGACGTAAACCGCTGCCAAGCGGCCAGCGCATGTGCGTCGCCGGCCTGCGCCGCGCGCCGTATCGCTTTCGAGCCGAGCTTTTCTTTGTTCTTGTCGAGCAGCGTGCTGCGCGGAAACGAAGCCGCTACGGCGGTCGCGTGGCGGATGAGTCCCGTGCCGGACGCTTGTGCTTCAAAGCAGCCGATCTTGCCGCAAGCGCAGATAAAACCGTCCGACGGGCGGATTTGATGATGGCCTATCTCCCCGGCGCCGGCGCGATTGCCGATCAGCAAGCGGCCGTTCGAAACGATTCCGCCGCCCAGTCCGGTGCCGATCGTGAGCAAGACGAAATTTTCGGTCCCCCGGCCCGTGCCGAACCGGTGCTCTCCGAGTGCCGCGCACCGCGCGTCGTTGGCGATGTACACCGGAGCGTTGAAAATGGAGCGTATACGCTCGCCGAGCGGGACGTTCGTCCACAGAAAATTCGGCGACCAGAGCACTTCACCGGTCGCCAGATCGATATTGCCCGGCGAGCCGATGCCGATTCCGGCGTATTCCTCGCCCTTGACGTCCTTGAGCGCATCGCGCACGACGCTTTCGAGCGAAGCTACCACCGCGTCGAACGCGCGATCCAGGATGTCGAGCTCGTGCTGCGCGAGAATCTTGCCGTCCTCTTGAACGACGCCGGCGGTAACGTGCGAGCCGCCCAAATCTACGCCGATGGCTTTGCGCATGCGGGCTGTTTCGGTCCGTGCGTCGAAGCCCCTACGCGCCATGGAAACCATCGACCTCATCGCTCTGCGAGATTTCACCCGGGAAACGGGTCAGCCCACGCATCCCGAACTTCTGGACGCGCGCCCGATAGAGCACGTCAAGAAGATCGAGATCGACGAAGAACATATCACCGTTACCTACAATCAGTCGATCACCCGGTACTACAACGCGAACGAAATCGTGCAGCGCGAATGGGAGTACAAGTACAACGACGACCCCGAGCTCGTGGCCGCGATCGCGCGGGTGATCGATCTCGCGCGCAAGCATCATAAGGACTTGCCCGAGAACGTCGCCTGCCCGCCCGGATGCGCCGAATGCTGCAGCGGCTACGAGCCGTTCGTGAGCCGTCAAGACGTCGAACGCCTTGCATCGTTCTTGAAGATGTCACCGCGCGAAGTACTCGACGAGTACGTCGTCAAGCGCAAGTCCGCGGATGGATACTACCTGGGGTGGGTCCGCAAGGTCACCGACGACGTGGCCGATCGATGCGTCTTCTTGAAAGAGGCCCGTCCGGGCCGCTACTATTGCGGCGTCTACGAAGCTCGGCCGGGCGACTGCCGCGACTTTTCCCCGATCGGTTGCCAAGACGTCAACACGCAGCTCAAGCACGGCCGCGACCTGAAGATCGGGGCGCCGTTCCAGCCCAAGCAGCGAAAAAAGAAATTGCGCCGCTGAGGCCAACATCGCGGGCACGGAGGGTCTTCGATGCTCGCGATCCTGCAGCTTTTCGCATTCGGTGCCTCGATGCTGGCGCAAGCCGGCGACGCATTTCACTGGCGGCTCATCGGGCCGTTTCGCGGCGGCCGGACCGTCGCCGTCGCCGGCGTCCCGCAGCAGCGGGGCGTCTATTATTTTGCGGCAACCGACGGCGGCGTCTGGAAAACTACCGATTACGGACGCACGTGGAAACCGATCTTCGACGGGCAGGACACGGGATCGATCGGCGCGCTGGCCGTCTCTTCCAGCGACCCGAACGTCATCTACGCCGCTTCGGGCGAAGGCTTGCGGCGGCCCGATCTCTCCGTGGGGGACGGCATCTATAAATCGACCGACGCCGGAAAGAGCTGGACGCATCTGGGGTTGCGCGACGGACGGCAAATCAACGCTTTGGCCGTCGATCCGAAGGATCCGAACCGCGTGTTCGCCGCGGTGATGGGGCGTCCGTATGGGCCCAATACCGAGCGCGGAGTCTATCGCAGCACCGACGGCGGCGTGACTTGGCAGAAAGTGCTCGGCGGCGACGCGGACACCGGAGCAGCGACGGTCGTCATCGATGCGGCCAATCCGCAGACCGTCTATGCCGCACTGTGGGCCTCGCGCAATCCGCCGTGGCGCCTTCGCGACATTCTGCAGTTGTGGAACAAAGGCGGACTGTACAAGTCCACCGACGGCGGAACGACCTGGACGCAGCTCAAGACGGGCCTGCCCGCGGGGGTGGGACGCATCGGCCTGGCAATTGCGCCGAGCGATTCGAACCGCGTGTACGCGTGGGTGAACGACGCGGCCGGCTGCGGAATCTACCGTTCCGAAAACGGCGGCGCCAGCTGGATGAAAACCAATGCCGAAGAGCGCGTGTGCGGCCGGGGCGACGACTTTTCCGGCCTCGCGGTCGATCCGTCGGATCCGAACGTCGTGTACGCGGCAAATACGTCGACGTACCGTTCGACCGACGGCGGGAAAACGTTCGTCGCGATTAAAGGCGCGCCGGGCGGCGACGACTACCATACGATCTGGATCGACCCCGCCGATCGCAACGTGATTCTGCTCGGCGTCGACCAAGGTGCGACGCTCTCGGTGAATTACGGAAAGACGTGGAGCTCCTGGTACAATCAGCCGACGGGGCAGTTCTATCACGTCGTCACCGACGACCGGTTTCCATATTGGGTCTTCGGCGGACAGCAGGAGAGCGGAAGCGCCGAAGTCGCCAGCCGCAGCGAAGACGGCGAGATTTGGATTCGCTACTGGCATCCCGTCGGCGCGCAAGAGTACGCCTACGTCGCGCCCGACCCGCTCCATCCGAACGTCATCTACGGAGCCGGGATCGGCGTCGTCTCACGTTACGACGAACGCACGCAGCAGACGCAGGACGTTTCGCCGGACTATTCCGGCAAATACCGCTACAACCGCACGACGCCCATCATCTTCGATCCGATCGACAAACGCACGCTGTATCTGGGTTCCAACGTCTTGTTCGCAACGCGCGACGGCGGACGGCATTGGAACGTGATGAGCCCGGATCTCACGCGCTCGAACCCCGGGATGCCGCCGCACCTGGGCGCGTTTGCCGGGACGAAGCTCGCACAAGGCCTGCATCGCGGCGAAATCTACAGCATTGCGCCCTCGCCCGTCGATCGCAGCGTGATCTGGACGGGCACGGACGACGGTCTGGTATGGACCACGAACGACGGCGGCAAGCATTGGCGCAACGTCACCCCGCCGGGTATCGCGCCCTGGAGCCAGATCGCGCAGATCGACGCGTCGCACTTCGATGCGAAGAGCGCATACGTCGCGGTCAATGCGACCCGCATCGACGACGACCGTCCGTACATCTATCGCACGCACGACGGAGGACGCACGTGGCAGCGCGCCGTCGACGGCTTGCCGCTCGATCAATCCACGAATACCGTGCGCGAGGATCCCGTGCGGCCGCATCTGCTGTACGCGGGCAACGAACGCACCGCGTACGTTTCATTCGACGACGGCTCCCATTGGCAGAGCATGCAATTGAATCTGCCTTCGACGTCCGTCCGCGACCTCGTCGTCCACGGCAACGACCTGGTCGCCGGCACGCACGGCAGATCGTTCTGGATCCTGGACGATGTGAGCGCGCTGCGCGATCGGGGAGCCGATGCGGCGGCGCCGCACCTGTTCAAACCGGCCGATGCATTCCGGCTGCGGCGCGACACGTGGACGGATACGCCGCTTCCGCCCGAAGAGCCCGCGGGTGAAAATCCGCCCGACGGCGCGATCTTCGACTACTTTCTGCCCGCGGACGCGCGCACGCCGGTGACCATCTCGGTGTACGACTCGGCAGGCGCGCTCGTGCGGCGCTACAGCAGCAGCGACCAGCCCACGCCGATCGTTCCGGGCGTCGACAAACCTACGTATTGGATCGCGCCGTCACGGGCACCGTCCGCCGGCGCCGGCCTGCACCGGTTCGTTTGGAACTACCGCTACGCCGATCCGCTGGCCGTGACGTACGATTATCCGATCTCCGCCATCTACGAGCGGACGCCGCGCGTGCCGCAGGGCGTTCTCGCACTTCCCGGCACGTATACGGTCAAGCTTGCGGTCAACGGACGCACCTTCACCCAACAGTTCCGGCTGCGCATGGATCCCCGCATCGCCATGACACCGGCGCAACTGCGCGCGCAGTTCGATTTGGCCACGCGCATCGTCGCCCTGATGAACCGGAGCTACGCCCAGCGCAAGAATGAAAAGATGAGCGCGATCAACGACCAGCTCTCGGCAATGCTCGACGTCGTCGAAGGTGCGGATGCGCCGCCGACCGGACAGGCTCGAGCGGCCGTCGACGCCATCGAGCGCGCGATGGGCGCGGCGCACTAGCATGGCCGCCGTGTCGCGCTTCGGCGAGCCGGCCGAAAGCGAACTTCCAGCCGACATTCGCGAGATCTACGAAAAGAATCGCGAGAAGATCGGATTCGTTCCCAACGTCTTCCGCGCATACGCGCAGCGTCCGGAACATTTCCGCGCCTTCATGGCCTACCATGACGTCCTGATGAAAGGGCCGGGCAACTTAACGCGAGCCGAGCGTGAGGCGATCGTCGTCGCCGTCTCCTCGGAGAACCGCTGCCAATACTGCATGGTGGCTCACGGCGCCGCGCTGCGCGTCGTCGGAAAGGATCCCATCGCGGCCGAGCAGATCGCGAACAACTGGCGGACTGCTCAGATCTCGCCGCGCCTGCGCGCAATGCTCGCCTTCGCCTCGCACGTCAACGAGCCGGGTTTTGCCGCCAGCGAGCACGAGATCGACGAACTGCACTTGGCCGGCTTGGGAGACGAGGACATCTGGGACATCGCGGCAATTGCCGCATTCTTCGGGTTTTCCAATCGCATGGCCGGCCTGATGGACATGCGCCCCAACGAAGAGTTCTACTCGATGGGACGCGCGGCCGAATAGCTTTTCGCGCGAAGGCGTGCGGCGAAAATATTCGCGGCCATCGCCGTCCACGCCGCCAAACCGAAGACGGCTCCGCGCGCGGCCAGCCCGGCATCGCTGCGGATCAGCGCTGCCGTCACGATTGCCACCGCGATCTGGAAAGCGAAAAACGAAAACCAGGAAAACCGCGCCTCGAGCAGCTCGCCGGGCGGCGTTTCGTCGTCTTCGCCGCGGTAGATCGTCGAGAGCAGCCGGATGCCGATGTGATGGATGTGCGCGTTGACCATCTGGCCGATCCATCCGGCTAAGAGCGCGAACGCGTAGGCACTCTGCCACGGGCGCCCTTGCAGCACACCCGCGCCGAGCGCCAGCACGATCAGCAGCCAGCAGATTGCCGCGCCCACGAAGGCTTGCGGCGGCCGATGTGCGACCGTGGCACGCCGCAGGATGTCCAAGACGTCGAACGCGTAACCGCCCGCCGCGACGGCGAAAAACGCGCCGCCGATCCAGGCAAGGATCTGAATGTGCGCAGCCGTTCCTGCAGCCAAAAGCGGAATCCCCAGCAGCGCGAGGCTTCCGACGGCAATGTGCATCCAGCGAAAGCGCGTTCCGTTGCCGGCGATCGGACGCAGCGTGCGCATCGAAACGCCGAAGACGAGCAGTGTGAGCCAGCCGAGCGTCCCGAGGTTGGCGTGCGCGGGCGCGCTGGCCGCAATCCACGGCGCAACGCTTTTTCCCGAGAGCATGAACGCCAGGCCCAAACCCAGCAGCGCCGTTGCGAGCAAGAAGAGGAACGTCCCGCCGAAGGCGCGCGCGACGGCGCGCTGCACGCGCTCGCCCCGCATTCCCGCCGCCGCAGTCGCAAAAGCCGTGCCCAAATAGACGAGCAGCGCGGCGGCCAGAATCGTCCCGGCGATCCACAGCAACGCAGCATCGTTCAAGAATGCATACACCAGCAGAACGACGCCGATTCCGAAGAGCGCGAGCGTCCGGCGCGCGAGCGTCAATCCCCGCCAGCGCGCGTCGATGAAGTTCGGCAAAGCAAACGTGAGAATCGCCAGCGCAGCCATCGTAATCCAGCCGAGCGCCGCTGTGTGTACCCACGCCAAGCCGTACATGGGATTTTGCAGGTTGCCGCTCCAGGCAGCCCACAAAACGAGCGCCCAGCTCGCGCCGTGCGCGAACTGCGCGAAGATCAGCGCATACGGCGGAATCCAAGCTCGCGAATATGGATTCTTCAACGGGATGACAGCAGTTGAATGAACCGTTCCGCGTCGATATTCCCGCCGCTGACAATTACGCCCGCGCGCTTTCCGCGCACGTCGAGTGCGCCGAACATCACGGCGGCAAGCGCGGCGGCGCCGCTGGGCTCGATGACCAGCTTCATCCGCTCGAACGCAAAACGCATCGCCCGCACCAGCTGATCGTCCGTCACGGTCACCACGCCGCTGACGTGCTCCCGCAGGATTCCAAACGTGAGCTCGCCGGGCGCCTGCGTCTGCAAACCGTCCGCGATCGTGCGCGGCACCTCGGTATGAACGATCTTTCCAGCGGCAAGCGATCGCTGCACGTCGTTTCCGGCCTCGGGCTCGACGCCGTACATCGCGATGCGCGCATCGGCGTCGTGAGCGGCAATGCAGCAGCCCGAAAGCAATCCGCCGCCGCCGACGGGAGCGGCGATCGCGTCGAGATCGCGAATTTCATCGACGAGCTCGAGCCCGGCCGTACCGGCGCCCGCGATGATGTGCGGATCGTCGAACGGCGGCACCAGAACCGCCCCGCGCTCCCGGCACAGCGCTTCGGCGATCTCGGCACGGTGCGAGCGGTGGCGATCGTAAAAGATCACTTCGGCCCCGTAGCCTTTGGTCGCCTCGACCTTCGAGCGCGGCGCATCCGACGGCATGACGATCGCCGCCGGGACGTCCAGCAGTTTGCAAGCCAGCGCGACGCCCTGCGCGTGGTTTCCGCTCGAGAACGCGACGACGCCGCCGCGACGCTGCGCCGCGTCGAATTGCACGATGCGATTATAGGCTCCGCGAAATTTAAATGCGCCCATTCGCTGGAAGTTCTCGCATTTGAGAAAAACCTGCGCACCGGTGAGTTCGTCGAGCGTGCGCGAATGCACGACCGGTGTGCGATGGACGACGCCGTGCAGCCGCGCCCCGGCCGCGCGCACGTCGCCGGCCCGGACTATTTCGGTTGTGCGGCGCGTATCCACCAGTACTGCACTTTTCCGTCCGAGCCGACCTTCATCACTTCGTGGTACGGCCGTTTGCTGAATTTCACGTCGTAGCAGATATAGCCCGTGCGGCACCAGGACGTGTCGCGCGTAAGGCCCTGGTACGTCCCCTGCGCGTTGAGCTCGTCGGAAAGTTCGGCGACGCGAACCCGCGTGATCTGTCCCTTTATCGCCGGGTCGAGATCGTTCATCACGGGCGACATGTCGTTATTGATGACCGCACGCGTTATTTTATCGGCCTGCGCGTCGTCGCGGTTTCCGGCGCAGGCTGCCAGGCTAAGGAGTGCCAGCGCGCACGCCAAGAGCTTCTTCATGCTGATCCTCGTCGATAGCGGTGAATGGCACAAATCGCAGGGCAGGGTTCCATTCCTCGGCCAACCGTACGCTCCACTCGGACTCGAAGAGCGCGACGGGCGAGCCGTCCCAATCCTCGACGAGTTTGGCGTTCGTCGGAAGCTGCGCGCCTGCGACGCTCTGCGGTTCGCCCGTTACCCGCAGGGCGAGCCCGTACGGCAGCCGCGTGAATACCGTCTTGACGTTGTACTCCGATTCCAAGCGGTACTTCACGACCTCGAACTGCAGCGCTCCCACGGCCGCGAGGATCGGTTCGGTCCGCATCGAGCCCAGCGGATACATCACTTGAACGGCGCCCTCCTCGCGCAGTTGCGCGATCCCCTTCCCGAACGATTTGTAGCTCGACGTATCGATACTCCGCACGGCGGCGAAATGTTCCGGGGCAAAGGCGGGAATGCGCTCGAAGCTGCGCGCAGTCGAGCCCTCGAACAGCGAATCGCCGATGGCAAAGACGCCCGGGTTCGCCAGCCCGACCACGTCGCCGGCATAGGCCGCGTCCAGCGATTCGCGATCGCCGGCAAAGAGCTTCATGGCGCGAGAGAGACGGACGTCTTTCCCCGTGCGCGCATTGCGCACGGTCATGTCGCGCTCGAACTTGCCCGAGCAGATGCGCACGAAGGCTACGCGGTCGCGGTGGCGCGGATCCATGTTCGCCTGGATCTTGAAAACGAAGCCGGAGAACTCGGGCGACGCGGGGTCCACGCGCCCGGTTGACGCTGCGCGAGGCTGGGGCGGCGGCGAGAGGTGCACGAATGCGTCCAGGAAATTCTGCACGCCGAAGTTCGTCACCGCGCTGCCGAAGAACACCGGCGTGACGTCGCCGTGCAGCATCGCCGCGCGATCGAAGTCCGCGCCGGCGCCTTCGAGCAGTTCGAGCCCGTCGCGAAACTCCCGATACGAGTGCTCGTCCAGCAATTCCGCGATCTGCGGATCCTCCAAGCTGGAAACCTCGACGTGCGCGCGCTTGGCTCCGTGCGCGCTGCGCTCAAACAAATGCACTTGGCGCGTTGCCCGCTCGTAGACTCCCTTGAACGACGGGCCGTTGCCGAGCGGCCACGTCATGGCAAAAGCGCCGATGCCGAGCACCGACTCCAGCTCGTCGAGCAGCTCGAGCGGGTTGCGGCTCGGGCGATCCATCTTGTTGATGAACGTAAAGAGCGGAATTCGCCGCGCGCGACAGATCGCGAACAGCTTTTTCGTCTGGGGCTCGACGCCCTTAGCGGCATCGATGAGCATCACCGCGCTGTCGGCAGCAAGCAGCGTACGGTACGTATCCTCGCCGAAATCCTGGTGGCCCGGCGTGTCGAGCAGGTTGATCGTGTAACCCGCGTACGGGAACTGCAGGACGGTGGAGGTTATCGAGATGCCGCGCTGTTTCTCGAGCTCCATCCAGTCGCTGGTGGCCGACCGCTGCGCGCGGCGCGCGGAGACCTGGCCGGCCGTTTGGATCGCGCCGCCGTACAGGAGCAACTTTTCGGTGAGCGTCGTTTTGCCCGCGTCGGGGTGCGAGATGATCGCAAACGTGCGGCGCTTTTCGACCTCGCGCACCAGGCCGTTCGATCGTTCGTTCATAGATTGGGAGCTGCTGCGTCGTACAGGCGCAAATCAAACGCCTTTCCCGACCCTTGCAGCAGCGCAATCGTCAATCCCTGCGGCGATGCCCGGCGAAAGAGCGCTGCCGGCGCGGGAACGCGCAAGCGGTCCTTTCCGCGCCAAGCCCACACTTCGCCGCCGTGCACGAACACGCGGCAATCTCCGGCCGTAACGGTCACGCCTCCGGAAACGCGAACGGCACCGTGCGGCAAACGGGCCATCACGTACTGCCGCGGTCCGGTAATGCGGCTGCGCTGCACGAAGCACTCCGGAAGCGCAGAAAGTGCCCACGAGCCCGAACCGGTGAACGGCCGGCTTTCGGCCGGACGCTCCGAAAACGGCGTTACGGGTTTGGGGGTTGCCGGAACGTACACCGAACGGATCTTGACGGCGAGCGCTTCGCGATTGGCATAGGCAGCAACGATCGAAACGGCGCCGACGACGATGACGGCTGCTATAACGAGAAACTTAAGCAGCGCTTTCGGCCGGCTCGCGTGCGGCGTTCGTCGAACCGAGCACCATGCGCGCCGCTCCAATCGACCAGTCCGCCATGCCGTAGTAGAAATCGAAGACGCGCGCGCCGAGATCCTCGCGCGGATCGATACCCGTCGGAAAGACGACGTTGTCGACGATCCCGCGCAGCTCGGCATCGGATTGCGGCGTAAGAATCGGATGCGGAGAACGGTACACGATGCGGTGCGGCTCCTGCGCGTCGTGGATCATGATGCCTGCACTGTAGCGCAGCTTCGGCTTGGACGCTGCGTGGTCGACGACGTCGACCGCATGAAAAATCGAAAGCCAGCCTTCGTCGATCCGAACCGGCGGCGTGCCCGCTCCGAGTTTGAGCGAGCCCCATTGCGCATCCGGCGACATCACGAGCACGCTTTCGGCGACCTCGAGCAAGTGGCGCTCGTCGGCGAGCGCGGGCTCGAGCGGTATGTAGCCCATCCGAATCGACTCGCGATCCTCGAAAGGCATACGTTCGATCATCGGAATCGCGGCGCGTCCGTCGACTGCCGAGATGTGCAGCATGGGACGGTGATAAAACGCGAGCGAAAGAACGCCGCCGGGCGAACGGACGGGTTCGGGAAAGAACGCCGCGTCTTTGTCGTCGCCGATGTGCATGCCCGGGCGTTCAAAACGCAGTAAGCCGATTCGCCGCCACGTCACCGCGTCGTCGGACGCCGCGACGGCAATGCGCGGTCCCTGCGGCCCGAAGGCAGTGTAGGCCATGAGATAACGATCCAGTGCGGGCACGAACGTCACGCGCGGATCTTCGCATCCGTAACCCGGGTGGGGACGCAGCTCGTACTGCGCTTGCGGCTCCAGCGCAAAGCCGTCGCGCGCGAACGCGAAGCGGTCGCCGGCCTGCTGCGCGCGCACGCGCCCGACGCGCGAGATGTTGCCTTTGGCCACGTCGCGCGGATAGAGAAGCAGCTCTCCGGCGCGCGTTCGTGCGCAGGCGGGATTCAACGTGCCTTCGGCCTCGGATAGGTCGCCGCTGGGCGCCAACGCCAAGCCAAGGCGTTCGACCCGTACGTCTAAGTCGATAGTGTCGCGTGCGTGCATCAGATCTCTAGAAATATCGACGGGCGCCCGGTAACCTTGAGCCTCCCCGCCCGAAGCATCGTACCCCATTACGGCAAGACTGTCGAAGCGACCGGGGCGTCGGACGGTGTGACGACTTGGACCTTGATGCCGCGGCGGTACACGGAATTCGGGATAATCCACAGCGTGAACGTCCGATATTTGTCTGAAGGCTCGCCCCCGTTCGCAGGCGCCTCCTCGAATGCGACGACCCGGACGCCCTCGGGATTGGCGCGAATCGATTCGATGATCTGGCGGTAGCCGCTGCGTTCGTGCGGCCCCATCAACAGCACCACGCCGAACTCGTTCTTGTAGCGAACCGGCGCGCGAATGCCGAAACGCGCGAGCGACGGTTCGTCGCGAACCACCGCAATCTCGCTGCCCCCCAGTACCGGAGTGGTTCCCTGAGCCAGCGTACGTACCCGAACGTCGCGGCAGCCTGTAAGGAGTACCAAGGTTAGAAGGGGCCAAAGGCGCTTCACGCGCAAGCCGTTCGCGTATGTTCGGGCATATCTTGCTCGCCGCCGCGCTCGCGACGGCCAGCCCCGCGCCGGTCGCCTCGCCGCAATTAAAAACGATTGCAACGGTGCGCGCTTCGGCGCGCTGCTCGCAGATCGTCACGCATGCGAACGACGCGATCGTGCTCGCGCTGGACGACAATCGCGTCATCGCGCAAACCATCACGCAGCTGCGGTTGACGAATTTGGATGACGGCAATCCGATTCACCGTTACAACGCTCTGAACGCGCTGCGCGACCTGGCTTCGTCACTAGATAAACAGTCGTCCAGCGGCGCAGCAGACATCGCACGCTTGCGCGATCTCGCCGCGCACTCGCCCGATCCGGTGCAGCAAAAGGAACTAAAATCATTTGCCGACGCGCTGGGAGGCGCGCTTGGACGGCAGTTGAAAATGGCGCGCGATCTCAACGGCTATATTGCGTACGTCGACTACAGCGGAATGCGCGGCCGGATGGATTCGGGAAGCGCATTCGATCAAGGCTTCAGCGAGGATCCGTTCACTCCGCAGGCGCTGCGAAGCCGCAACTCGGCAACCGCGTACGCGCAGAACGCGGCCGCCGACTTTCAAACGCGGCTGCCGCTGATCGTGCGCGACGAGGATACCGCGCAGACGCACGAGGACGCCGCCTTCGGCGGCTGCTAGCTCCTCGCCGCGCTTTCACGACAAAATCATTGTCCCTCGGACGCCGTTCCGATAGACTCTGCGGTGTAGTGCAAAAATTGGCTCGGCTGAGTCTGGCGGCAGTGGTTCTGGCCTATGCCGAAGTCATGCTCGGCAGCTGGACCCGGATCAACGGCGCCGGCATGACCTGCCCCGACTACCCCCTCTGCCGGGGCGCGCTGATCCCCGCCATGGGCGGGGGGACGGTCTGGGAATGGACCCACCGCGTGACGGCCGGCGTCCTCTCTTTGCTCGTGATAGCCTTGCTCGCGCACGCTTGGCGCGTGCGAAGGAGTGCGCGGTTCGTGATGCCTGCGGCGGCGGCAATCGCCGCCCTTTTCGCCTTTCAGGTCTTCTTGGGCGCCGCGACCGTGCATCTGGCGAATTCACCCATTTCCGTCGTTTGGCACTGGGGGACTGCAATGGCGTTCGTCGCATCCCTAGCGGCCATGGGCGTCTTGTCCGCCACCGCGGGGAACGCAGCCCCGCCGCCTTCGTCGGCGCTCCCGGCGTACGTGCTGGCCGCGACCGCGGCCATCGCGTTCGTCGTCATGTGCATCGGCGCGTACGTGAGCTCCAGCGGCGCCGGGTTAGCCTGTACCGATATCCCCGAATGCGCGGGCCGGGTCGTGGTTCATACGCCGGGACAATTCGTTCAGATGCTGCACCGCTTTGCGGCCGCCGTTGCGCTGCTCTGCGGCGTTGCATCCTGCGCGCTGTCGTGGACCATGGGATCGCCGCGAGCAGTTCGCGCCGCGGCGACGGCCGGCGCACTGCTGCTCTTCGTGCAAGTGCTGCTCGGATTGCTCAACGTCGCGCTGCGCCTGCCGATCGAGCTGCGCGAAGCCCATGCGGCCAACGCCGCACTGGTATTCCTCGCGTTCGTTTCCGCCGCCGTACTGCAAGCGGCGCCGCAACCGCGCGCTGCGGCATCGACGCGCGCATGATCGGCGCCCTGGCCCGCGTCGCGGGTGCGACGCACACGACTGCCGCCGGTTTGCTCGCACGTACCGCCGACTATTACGATCTGGGCAAGCCGCGGATCATGTATCTGCTGCTCACGACCACGGCCGCGGCGATGATTATGGCCGCGCGCGGCATTCCGCCGCTGCCGCTGCTCTTCTGGACGCTGCTCGGCGGCGCGCTGGCCGCGATGTCCGCCGGAACGCTGAACTGCATCTACGACAGCGACATCGACGGCAAGATGGCGCGGACCGCGGCGCGGCCGATTCCGTCCGGGCGGATGACCATCTTTGCAGCCACGACGCACGCCTGCGTCATGGGCGTGCTCTCGTTCGCGATCTTCTACCTGCGCGTGAATCACTTGGCGGCATGGCTGTCGCTCGCGGGCAACGTGTACTACGTCGTCGTCTACACGATGCTGCTCAAGCGCCGCACGCCGCAGAATATCGTCATCGGCGGTGCCGCCGGCTCCATCCCGCCGCTCGTCGGCTGGGCGGCGGTGCAGCACGGCATCGGAGCACCGGCGTTGGGTCTGTTCGCGATCATCTTCTTGTGGACGCCGCCGCATTTTTGGGCGCTCGCGCTGATGACCGGCACGGATTATGCCAAGGCCGGCATTCCGATGCTTCCCAACGTCTACGGCGAACGCCGAACGCGGATCGAAATCGCGGCATACTCGGCGCTGCTCGTCGCCGCATCACTCGCGCTCGTCTACCCGCTGCACGTGATGGGACCGATCTACGCTGCTGCCGCGGCGGCGCTCGGTGCCGTCTTCGTTGCCGGCGCGTACCGCGTGCTGCGCGCGCAGCGCGGCGCCCCGCGCTCGCTCTTCCTGTATTCGATCACCTATTTGGCACTCATATGTGCCGCGATGGTGATCGACCGGATCGTCTTCTAAGGTCCCTGCCTCGTGAGCCAGACGGCCGCGTTTGCCGGGCACCGGCTCGACCGCAGCGTGCTGCCGATGCTCTTGACGCTGGGTTTGGGCGTCTTCTTGGGCGCGCTCGATCTGAGCGTGCTTTCGCCGGCGCTTCCGGCGCTGGGCAAAGAATTCAGCGTAGCCATCGGCGATCTCTCGTGGATCTTCACGCTCTATCTGCTGGTGAATATCGCGGGCATCGCGATCATGAGCAGTCTGGCCGACCGCTACGGGCGCCGCACGATCTACGCACTTTGCGTCGCGATCTTCTTGGGCGGAAGCGCGATGGCGATGCTCGCGCACGATTACGGAATCTTTCTGCTCGCGCGTGCGATTCAAGCCTTCGGAGCGGGCGGCATCTTTCCGGTCGCCACGGCCGCGATCGGGGATCGCGTTCCGGCAGCACGCCGCGGCACCGCGCTCGGTTTGGTTGCGGCGACGTGGGGATTGGCCGCGGTCGTCGGCCCGCTCTACGGCGGCCTGATCACGCATTTCTTGTCGTGGCGCTGGGTCTTTGCCCCGAACTTTCCGATCGGCATCGCCGTGCTCGTTCTGACCTTTTCGCACGTTCCGTCGAACGCGCCGCGCGTGCGCGGACCGCTCGACGTGCCCGGCCTTGCGCTGCTGACGATCGGTCTGCTCTTCGTGATGTACGGAATCGTCGGAATCCATCCGGTGACGATCGTTTTCGGCCTGTTGCTCCTCGCCGGGTTTTGGCTGTGCGAGCGTTCGGTCGAGTCCCCGATCGTTTCACCGCAACTTTTCGCCAACGCGCAGCTGGCCAAGACGTTCGCATTGGAGATTGCGATCGGTGCGCTCGAAGGCTCGCTCTTCTTCATCCCGGCGGTGCTCGTCGGCGCACAAAGGCTGTCGTACGCTGCAGCGG
>DASRDE010000276.1:0-35877 GCA_035652755.1 Vulcanimicrobiaceae bacterium
CCCGCATCGCGCGCGCCGCACCGGCGATCTCTTCGTACGTCTCGCCGCGTGCGGCAAGCGAAGTCAGCAGACCCGCGGCCTGGACCGCGCTAAAAGAACCGTCCATGATCTCGCCGATCATGGACGCTGCATCGTCTTCGCTCAGGCGTTCGCCGCCGAGAAGGCGGCGAAGCAAGGGGGCGTACTCCATCGAGCACGCCCCTCAAGGTCTAACGAACAAGCTCTATGACCGAGAGCTCTGCCGCATCTCCCGGCCGCACGCGCGTCTTGGTGATGCGCGTGTACCCTCCCGTCCGGCCCTTGAGCGCGGGCGCGATCTGCTCGACGAGCTTTTTCACGACCGCGGGCTCGGTCAGGTACTCGGCCACCAGCCGGCGCGAGTGCAAGTCGCCGCGGGCGGCCGTGGTGATTAAGCGCTCGACCACGCGGCCGATTTCCTTGGCCTTGGTCGACGTCGTCTCGATGCGCTCGTGCTTGAAGAACGACGTCGCCAAGTTTCGGAGCATCGCCCGGCGGTGACCATCCGTGCGCGATAACCGTTTATACGCGATTTGATGCGGCATGTGTCTTCCTTATTGGCGGAGGGAGAGCCCGCGCTCTTCGAGCACTTGCTTGATCTCGTCCAGCGATTTTTTGCCGAAGTTGCGCATCTTGATGATCTCGTCTTCCGTCATGTCGAGCAGCTCGGAGACCTTCGAAATGCCGGCGCGCTTGAGACAGTTGAACGAACGCACCGAGAGGTTGAGCGTCTCGACGGGAATGTCCCACTCGCTCGCGGGCGTCTGCGGGAGCGGCTTCTCTTCGTTCGTGAAGTTGACGAAGAGGTCGAGCTGCTCTTGCATGATCATCGCGGCGGTCGAGAGCGCTTCATCGGGCGTCACCGAGCCGTTCGTCTCGATCTCGATCGTCAAACGGTCGAAGTCCACGTTCTGGCCGACGCGCGTGTCGTCGACCGTGAAGTTGCACTTGCGAATGGGCGAGAAGATCGAATCGAGCGGAATGAGCCCGATCATGTGCTCGACGTTGCGCTGGCGATCGGCCGTAACGTAGCCGCGGCCCTTTTCCACGCCGATTTCCATCGACAAGCGCGCCGATTTGGCCGAGAGGGTCGCGATGTGATAATTCGGGTCGAGGATCTCGACGTCTGCGTCGGGCGTAATATCCGCCGCCGTGACCTGATGCGGTCCGTTGACGTTGAGCGTGAGCACTTTCGGCTCGTCGCTGTTCAACTTCACGGGAAGGCCCTTGAGGTTGAGCATCAGCGCAATAGTGTCCTCGACGATGCCGGGCATGGTCGAGAACTCGTGCAGGACGCCGTCGATCTTCATGTACGTGACGGCCGCGCCCGGAATCGAGCTGAGCAGAATGCGGCGCAGCGCGTTGCCGAGCGTGATGCCGAAGCCGCGCTCGAGCGGCTCGATTACGAACTTGGCGTAGTTGTCGCGGCGCTCGCGAACTTCAATCGCGGCGCCTTGGGGAG
Source organism: Vulcanimicrobiaceae bacterium (assembly GCA_035652755.1). Lineage (GTDB taxonomy): Bacteria > Vulcanimicrobiota > Vulcanimicrobiia > Vulcanimicrobiales > Vulcanimicrobiaceae > DASRDE01. Next base: position 1,481 of record DASRDE010000276.1, read on the forward strand.
TATCCAGAACGGTCATGGTTTTCGCGGGTATCCTTCGTTGCCGTTTACGTTATCCGCGGTCCGTCCGGGATCGCGATCGCACGCCTAACGGCGGGATGCGTTCGCTTCTCGAAGCGAACGCGGTTGGTTTATCTCGAGTAGTATTCGACGATCAACTGCTCGTCGACCGGCGTGTCGATCTGCTCGCGGCTGGGCAGCTGCAGCACCTTCGCGCTTTGCTCGCCGTCGTTCCAGTCCAGCCACTCCGGAGCGCGGCGGTTACGCGCGACTTCGAAGTTGGCTTCGAAGACGGGAGATTTCTTGCTGCGCTCGCCGATCGTGATCGCGTCGCCCGGTTTGACGATGTACGACGGAATGTTGACGATGCGGCCGTTCACGCGGAAGTGCCGGTGCGTGACGAGCTGGCGCGCCTGCGCGCGGCTGTTCGCCAGGTTCAGCCGGTAGACCACGTTGTCCAAACGCCGCTCCAGCAGCTGGAGGAACGTGCGTCCGGTCTGCCCCGGAACGCGAGCCGCCTCGCGGAAATAGTTTTCGAACTGCGTTTCGTGTACGCCGTAGTAGCGGCGCATCTTCTGCTTCTCGCGCAGCTGCCGTCCGTACTCGGAGACTTTCTGACGCTGTTTGCCCTGCGTCTTCTGTCCGGGCGCGGTGCCGCGGCGCTCGACCGCGCACTTTTTCGACAAGCAGCGGTCGCCTTTGAGGAAAAGTTTGATCTTCTCGCCGGTCTTGCTCGCGGCCGTTTCACGGCGGCACAGACGGCAAACCGGACCGATGTATCTCGACATGTGCTCTCTCTTAAACGCGGCGCCGCTTCGGCGGGCGGCAGCCGTTGTGCGGAATCGGGGTAGTGTCCTTGATGAGCGTGATCTCCAGACCGGCTGCCTGAAGCGAGCGAATCGCCGCCTCGCGCCCGGCTCCGGGACCCTTGACCAGGACCTCGGTCGATTTCATGCCGTGCTCCATCGCTTTACGCGCGACGGCTTCGGCGGCCATTTGCGCGGCAAACGGCGTCGACTTTTTCGATCCTTTGAAACCGAGGTTCCCCGCGGATGCCCACGCGATGACGTTTCCGAGATTGTCGGAGATCGTCACGATCGTGTTGTTGAACGACGCGTGAATGTGCGCGACGCCCGATTGGACGTTCTTGAACTCACGCTTCTTGCGCGACTTCGCCTGCTTTTTTGCTGCCATTGGCCTTTTCTGTTTTTCCTTCCGCGAAACGATCGCGGTGTCGTCGCCTCGACCGAAGCATGCCGTCGGCATCCAGCGATCTCTACGCGAACGCGCGGCGAACGCGTTCGGGCCTCGGCGATGCGGCTAAAGCACCCGAAGCGGACCGGAAGAGAGAGTCCGGCCAAAGCGATATTGTACCGGGAGTCCCCGCGCGGGTCAAGCGGCGATGCCGCGCCCGCGCTCGTGAGGGGGCACGAGCGGCCGAGCGAGCGGCCGCCGCCAGAAAAGGAGAAAGCCCCCGGCGCTAGCCGAGGGCTTTTTCCAGGATAGGTCGCTGCCTAGAAGTGGATGCCCAAGCCGACGTAGCCTGCGTTGTGGCTGAAGTCGGACGGTGCATTCAGCTTGTTCTTGCCGTTGTCGCCGATCCAGCCGCCCTCGATGAAGACCGGGGTGCCCGGAACGCTAAACGTCGCACCAACCTCGTACCGGAAGATCCGGTATTCGAGATCGAACGGACCCGTCGGGCAGACGGCCGTGCCGCACGTACCCTTGATCTGCGGGTAGTAGTACGCGCTGCCGTAGACCGAGAACGCCTGATCGAGATCCGGAAGCTTCTCGAGACCGAACCCTACGCCGCTTTGACGCGGATAACCGTAGTTGGTCCAGCGGCCGAGATAGCTGACGCCGATGTAGATGCGCGGATCCAAAACCTTCAGACCCAAGCGTCCGTCGACGTCGTTGTCCTTCGGACTAAATGCCGGTACGTAGACTTGGCCCACGCCGCCGATCAAGGTGACGCAGCCCGGTTCGCCTGCGGGCACTCCGAAGTTTGCCGTGCACGGCGTATTCGCCGGCAAGATGGCCGTCGTGTTGTGCTGGTAGCCCCACTGACGGTAATCGCCTTCAACCATCCACGGTAAGCTGAGGAGATTGAATTCGACCGCAGCGCGAGCCGCGTACGAAGAGTCATTCGGCTGCTTCACGCCCGGATCGAACTCGTTGTAGACTTTCGGTCCGAGCAGATAATCGCCGGCAACGAACACCTCGTTGGTGATCTTCTTAGCTGCCGGTGCAGGCGTTGCCGTCGGGCCCGGCGTTACGGCCGGCGGCGGCGGAGCAGGCGGCGGAGGCGGCGTCGGCGGCAGATAGCGCACGACGACGACTCTGCGATCGGGAACCCATTGTACGTAGGCGCCCATGCCTTCCGAAATAACGCGTACGGGGACCAGGATTTGTCCGTGATACATCATCGGCGGCACGTCGAGCGGACGCGTTTCGCCGTTGATCGTCACTTGCGGGCTGCCGAGCGTCACTTTGACGTCAGCGCCTTGCTTCGTCACGTCTACCGTCTTGCTGCCGGGATCGTACGATACCGTTGCGCCCATTTGCTCGAACATCGAACGCAGCGGAACGAGGATCGTGCCGCCGCGCACCAATGCTGCGAGGACACGGCCCTGTTTGAGAACGTCAGGCTTGGAGTAGACGTGGTGGTCGTTGAACAGGATCGGGATTTCACCCGACGGCGGAGAGCCGAACTGCATCGGCGGCATCGCCGGGGTGGAGGGTGCCGTTCCGCCCGAAGGAGCGGCCGGGGCCGCCGACGCCATGGGCGTCGCGGCGCCTGCCGGCGACGCCATCGGCGTCGCGGCCGGAGCCATGGACGCCATAGGCGATGCTGCCGGTGTGGCCTGCGCGATCACGTTGGTTCCAAAGTTGCCCGGTGACGCGTGGCCCGACGGAGCGGCAACCGCAGAAAGCCCCAAACTCGCCACAATGAGCGAGGTCAGAACTCCGGTGCTCAGTCGTATCAAAATTGCCTCCTAAACTCGAGTTTAGAGACACGCGCGCTGGACTTGGAAAGGAAAACACGCTTGCGCTCGGTCTCCATACTGCCTTAACGGGCAAGGGTGGACTTGGAGTTCCACTTGGCCGTCAGCCTTAGGGAGTATTCCCACTCAATTCGGAGTCAACCGTGCCGGCGCGCTCGTAAGCAGGCAAGCGCCAGATCCATGCAATGCCGCATGCGACTTCTACCGCAGCGACGACAAAAGCAATCCGGGGCGCACTGGGCTGCTGCAGCGCATTCATGCGCGAAAGCACCGCCGTCGCGATTGCGGGCGCGGCGATCTGCGGCAGCAGCAGCGCCAGATTCCAGATGCCCATCGCAGTCGCGAGCGCCGATCGCGGCAAGAACCGGCACCCGAGCGCCCAATCCGCGGTCAAGAATATCCCCCATGCGGCGCCCGCAAGCGTCGCGCTCGCGAAGATCGCGCGCGTATCGTGCGAAGCCAGAAACGCAAACAGCGCTGCGACGAACGCCGTTCCTCCGGCTGTCGCGACAGCGCGGCGATCGGATCGGTTCGCCGGCGCTGCTCCCAGCGCGGCGCCCAATGCACCGGCCGCGGTAAAGACGAGCAGCACGAATCCGGTCAGCTGCTTTTGGCCCACGTAGAAATACAAGTATCCTACGAGCGTGTAAAATCCCAGATACACGAACGCTCGCGAGACGAACAGATCCGCGAACGCGCGCGAAACGCGCATGCGTTCTTCAATCGCGGGCCGCAGAGGCAGTCCGCGGACGTGCGCGGCGGTTATGGCGCAGGTGCTGACGAACAACACGGAAAGCGCCGCGGCCACCGTGCGCGCGTTTGAAACCAACCCCGCGATGACGGCGCCCGCGGCATTTCCCAAGCTCTGCAGGGCTGCCATCCAAGACGAGGCGGTTCCCATCTGCCGATCGGAAACAAAATCCGGAATAACCGCTTGATACGGTCCGCTCGCCAGATTCATCGCGAACTGCAGCAGCATGAACGCGGCGACGAGCTGCGCAAATGCGGGCGCCGTATAGAACCACCAAAGCGCGCAGCACGCAAGCAGCGTGCCGGCGGCGTAAAATTCCACGCGGCGGCTCCCGCGATTGCGGCGGCGATCGGAAACGATGCCCGCCGCGATCTGCGTGACCGCGGCGACGGCCGCCCCCGCCGTTGCCAGCATTCCGTAAGCCGCAAGCGCGTTGCGTCCGCCCAGGTCCGTCGCGCGAGCCTGCAGCGAGATGGCCAGCACCGCGCCCCAAACGGCTTGGATCCCGAGCCAAAACGCGCCCAGGAGCGACGGTTTAGGCTCGGTCGACCGCATACACGTATTCTTCGAGCGTGTCGACGTCGTATGCCAGCTCCGCAGGCGCGCCGCGAACCGCCCTCGCCCGGATCCCGATCAGCCGGTGCGCGTGCGCCTCGAGGGCTTCGATACTGAGCCGGCGCAGCAAGAATTGCAGCAGCAGCGGAACTCCGGTCAGTGCGGCCATCCGCAGCGGACTCTTGCGCGCGTCGAAAAAGCGCGCCGCGAACGATTCGATCGCGCGCGCGCTGCCCGCCGGTAACAAGAAAGCCCCGCCGTTGACGACCTTCTGCCCGGCCAGCGTAATGCCGAAGGGCGGCGCGCCGGGAAATCGCGCCTGGAATGCAGCCCACTCCGTGAGCGGCAGCGCGATCGCGCCCGGGGGCGCCGCTCGAACGAACCATTGCAATGCCTGCGAATCCACGAACGGCATATCGCTGGTCAGGTACAGCAGCGTTTCGCCGTCGTCCCAGGCCCGCAGCGCCAGGCGCAGATTCTCCGCGCCGCCGGCAGCCTCGGGAATCACGCGCGCCCGCCCGCCGACGGCGGCGGCGACTTCTTCTCCGCCGACGACCGCGATGCGTTCGATCCCGAGGTGAGCGACTGCGTCGATCGTGCGAGCCAGCAGCGTAGAACGTGCAAACGGCGCAAGCGCCTTCACGCTCACGCCGATTCGCTGTTGGAACGTTCCGCCGACTCGCCCGCCGGCGGTAATGACCGCGTTCATCGCACGGCCATTACGCTTTTAGAGCGCGCCCACCCCGTTGGGAGAGCCGAAGCCCGCCGGTCCGCTGTATCCCGCTGCCGCATTGCACAGGTATCCCGGAGTGCACGAGCCGTTGCTTCCGGATAGGATCGGGTTGAGGAATGAAGCGTGCCCGGCGATATATTGCGCGCTGCTGAGCGTTTTCGCATTCCCCGCCAGGGCGATCGCTCCGGCGACGATCGGCGTCGAGACGCTCGTGCCGCCGAACACCAGCCATCCGCCGGAGCCTGCAGGCAGGTACGTATCGAAGACCGCTACGCCCGGATTCGGGTCTGCAATCGCGGCGACGTCATTTAGCGTCCGGTTCGAACACGCAGGATCGGTCTGCCAGGACGGCTTCGGAATGTACGCGCTGCAGCCGCCGCCGGTACCGGACCACACCGATTCGTAGAAGCCGCGCGCGTAATGCTTGTCCGGCACGAGCGTCGTTCCGCCGACGGCGATCGCGCCGCGTGCCGCGGCCGGCCACGCAGTTCCATATCCCTGGTCGCCCGCCGCAGCGACTATCGCGGTTCCGAGCTTGTCCAGCTGCTGCTCGGCGCCTTTCTCGCTCGAACTCTCGGGAGCTACCCAACTGTTGCTGACGACGTTCGCGTGGAGTTTTTGTACGGCATTCTGGATGCCTTGAAGCATATTGTTCGGATCGTCGTTGTCGGATTCGACGACGTCGAGCTTACAGTTCGGGCAAATCGCGGACGCCATATCGAGATCGATCGACATCTCCGCGCCCCAATACATGTCAGGCTTGGGCAGATTCGTTCCGCCGTCTTTTGCATACTTATGGAAGCATCCGTTGAGGTGCGTGCACGGCGGCAAATTGAACATCGCCCGGTACACGGCGAGATCGGATTCGGCGTTCGGGTTGTCGTACGCAACGACGATCGCGATGGTCTGGCCCTGCCCCGCGGTGGCCGACGGCAAATTATACGCGGCCTGCAATTCAGCCGGTTCGTAACCCGGGATCTGTGCGGGGGTCAAGCCGGGAACGTTCGCCAGCGGCGGCAGGTCGGTGCGCTGCTCCCAAGCGCACTGGGACGGCGCACTCGGGGAGAGCGGCGACGGCGTCGGCGACGGGCAGACGGCGACCGCCAGGGCGTGCAGCCGGAACGGCTCGCGCGCGATTCCTCCGCTAGCGTTCGAGGCCGGAATCGCGGTTGGATTTCCGGTGCCGCCGGCGGCGCATCCGCCGAGCAGAAAACCGGTTAGAAGCAGCGTTATAAGCGCTGGCCGCATGCTCTGACTCTCCCTAATCTAGCGCACGCCCTCCATCATGGTGGGCAAGTAAGCGTCGTGGATCTACCTTAACAAACCGCGCGGAAATTTGCACCGAGCTTTACAATCTCTTAACCAGAGGGCGCGGCTACGGAGTGTGGAGGACGACGTCGATCATCGCGTCGACCAGCTCGGGGTCGAACTGCGTCCCCCGGTTTCGCTGGAGCTCCTCCAGCGCGAACGTCGGGGAGAGCGGCGGGCGGTAGGGACGCCGGCCGATCATTGCATTAAAGCAGTCCGCGACGCTCACGACGCGGGCAACGAAGGGGATGGCGTCGCCGCGCAGCCCGTCGGGATATCCGCCGCCAGTGAAACGCTCGTGGTGGCTGCGAATGCCCGGCAGCGTCTGACGCAGCAGCGGCTCCTTCTTAGCGATGCTCTCGCCGGCCGCAGCATGAGCCCGAATCACCCGCCACTCGGTAGGGCTGAGCGCTCGGGGCGCATTCAGGATCTCGGCCGGCACCTTGAGCTTGCCGATGTCGTGCAGCAGGCCGCAGCGCGTGAGCAGCGTCACGTCCTGCTCGCAAAGGCCAAGCCGCCGTCCGAGGCGCCCGCACCACGAGGAGACGGCGCGCGAGTGCTCCGCGGTCAGGACGTCGGCCGTCTCCAGCCGCGCGAAGAGATCGTTGATTCTTGCGTCGACCTCGTCGATCGCCCGCGTCGGCGATGCGCGCTCTTCATGCCGCAGGGACTCCATCGCGCGAGCCGCAGCCGATCGAAGTTCCTCGCGCAGCACGGCATCGCGAATCCCCGCGCGTTCGAGTGAGGCTTCGAGCACGACGCACGTGTCCGCCAGAATGGCAAACCCCGGCGAGAGCCCGGCATCGCCCAGCGCGGCCGAGAGCCACGCCGACAGAGGCGCCGTGTCGCCGCCGGAACGCGCTTCGATGACGCGATCGATCGTGGCATCGATAAATGCGTCCGCCACCACGGTCCGCTCGCGGGCGGTGCAGCTCCGATAGAGCACCTCGGTCGCAAGTTCAGGGCGCAGCGCGTCGATGATCGAGCAGTCCCGGTCCGCCTGCCGTCGTGCAGCCAGTTTGTGATTCATCCGGCCAGCGAGACCTCCGGATACCGCTCGAGCATCTGCAGCAGCTGCGCGGAGCCGAAATCGTCCGAGTTGCGCGCGCGCAGCAGCAGCGAACGAACTGCCACAGGCATCGGCAGCTGTTCGAGCATCTTTGCAACTCCGCCGAAATGCGCGGCGTGCAGCGACGCTAACGCGTCGAGCAGCGCCGCATGGTTCGGTTCGCCGCTCCAGCGCCGGTGCAGTTCCAGCGCGGCCGAGTGCAGCCGCCCAAGACGTTCGAAGCCCGCCGTGTCGACTTCCGCGGCACTGAGCGTGCGTTCCGCCTCCGACCGGCGCCCCAGTAAACTATAGGCGACCGCGAGCAAAATCAGCGCTTGCGTCGCCATGTGCGTGCCGGCGCGGCCGTCGTGCACCGCGGTCAACGCGTGTTCTATCTCGCGTTCGGCTTCGTTCCGGCGTTCGCACGCCGCCGCATACAGCGCCAACTCTGCGTGCCGCTGCGCCTTCCATTCCGTACCGTGCTGCTGCGATGCGCTCGGCGCAAGCAGGCAATACGCGCGCTCGAATTCTCCCCGCCACGTCAGCTGAAGGGCACGCGCTGGCAGCAGCGCATCGAGCGTCGTGCTCGTATCGTAATGTAAATCGAATGACGCCAAAGCGGTCTCGCAGCGGGCGATCCCAGCGACGTCGTAGCGTTCCGCGTACAGTTCGTAGGCGCCGGCGAGCGCATAGAGTTCGAAATCCAGATTGCCGGCCGCCGTACTGAGGCGTCCGAGGTGAAGCAGGTGCGTGAGCGCGTCGTCGACACGGCCCGTTTCGCACGCGACGCTGTACAACACCGAGAGCGCTCCAATCGCCACGACGTACTGGCGCGCAGGCACCGCGAGATCGACCGCGCGCCCCCCGAACTCCGCCGCCCCGTAGAGATCGTCCGAGTAGAGGCAGACGTACGCAGCGCGTCCCAGCGTTCGCGCAAGCACGGCCGGATCGTGCACCGTTTCGAGCGCGGCGACCGCTTCGCGCATCGTGCTTTTTCCTTCCTCGACGCGCTCCTCGAGGAAATACGCCTGCGCCAAAGCCGATCGCGCGTTCGCGCTCATGACCCCCGCGTGCGTGCGCTGCACGAGCGCTTCCAAGAGCGGAATGCAATCGGCTCTGCGCCTGCGCAGCAAGTCGCATGCGTAGCGGTACGCGATTTCGTCGTGCACGCCGCCCTCGGATGCTTTGAGCGCATGGAGATACCACGCCTCCGCGACGTCGTAGCGGCCCAGCCGCGCCTCATACGAACCGCGCAGCGCGAGCGTGACGGGGTTGGTCTGAACGCCGTCGTGAGGCAGGACTTTTAACGCATCGTTGACCGCTTCGGCGCAGCCCGAATCCACGAGCGAAAATCCGTCGCGTTCCAAGAGCGAGACGATGTCGCGGCCGGCACGCTGGTGCACGTACAGCGTCAACGCCTGTTCGGAGCGCCCGGCTTTTTCCAGCGCGCGCCCGCATCGTCCGACTGCAGCCGCGAACGCTTCGGCGCCGCGGTCGCGCAGACGCTCGACCAAATAGGCTTGGCAGAGATCGTCGTATGAAGCAGCCCCGCGTCCGCCGCTGAAAAAATGCGGAAAGCGCGCGCGCAGGCGGCGCAACGTGGCGGCCCCGTCGCGCCATCCGAGCGCGCGAACGGCGCGCGGATCCAACACGTTCATGAGCGCGGTGTCGAGCAGCAGATCGCGTTCGCGCGGAGTGCACGCGCGATAGCAGGCGTCGAGCAGCGCCCGGTAAGCGCCCGCGGTGTTGCGCCGATCGTACGCGAGCTCGGCAAACCGGTCCCCATACCGCAGGCGCATCGCGATGCCGAGCGGCCATCCGTGCATCCGCGCGGTTAGGGCGCCCGCCTGCGCGGGCGTCATGGGCGCGTACCGGCGCGCGAGCGCTGCCGTGTCGCCCGGCGTGAACGCGAGGGCATGGTGGTCGATCGGAAGGTCCAGCAGCCCGTCGGCCATCCAATTCGGCAGCGGCAGCGAACCGGCCGAACGCGCGACCAAGTACCACCGCACGTTTGCAGCCTCGCGCACGAGCAGATCGAGAAAGCGGACGACCTGCGGGTCCGCGGCGGCCGTTCCCAGATTCTCGACGACCAGGCTGACCGTGCGTTCGGGAAGGTGGGCCTGCAGCCAGCGCGCCAGGTCGATCTCGGGCGTGGTCGAGACGGAGACGCGATCGTAGACTGCCGAGAGCGTCAGCTCCGGCCGCTCTAAGAGTTGCGAAAGCGCGAGCGCAATCTCGCGCACGACGCTGAACAGGCCGGTTCCGCGCTCGCTCAACGTCACGAAGGCCGTGTCGGGCGCGTTCCGCCCGAGAAACTGCGCGAGGGCGGTCGTCTTTCCATAGCCCGCGGGCGCGACGCAAAGCGTCACGCGGCAGCGGGACGCGCGGCGAAAGAGCGCGGCGAGACGCCGTCGCGGAATAGTATGCTGCGGCGGCGCTGAAGGCGCCCCGGACGAGGGCATGTCCTAGTGTTCGGCCGGATCGGCCAAAAAATGGACGTTATCGACAGGGAAAAAGCCGTGCGCGCGCACCACCGGCTGAGCGCCAGGTTTTCACGCCATTTGGCGGCCTGGCCCATCACGGCGGCGCTGCTCTGCGCGGCTTACGCGGGCTATGCGATTTCAGGCTTGCGCGCGGCCGCGCCCGTCACCGGGACCGTCGGCGGCCTCCCCCTTCGGAGACCGGTGAGCATCTTTCGCGACCGCCGGGGCGTTCCGCACGTGCGCGCGCACGACGAATGGGGGGCCTTCTTCGGCGAGGGCTTCGCGCAGGGAGAGGATCGCCTTTTTCAGATGGACCTTATCCGGCGCTTTGCGTACGGCCGTCTGGCGGAGATGCTCGGCCCCATTCAGTTGCAAACCGACGAGCAGATGCGGACCTTCGACATCCGCGGGATCGCGCGGCGCCAGTGGCGGGCGCTGCCGGCGCGGGATCGCGCGGACCTGCGTGCGTTCGCGCAAGGCGTAAACGCGGCGGCTCGGGTGCAGCCGCTTCCGATCGAGTTTCGCCTGCTGCTGTACCGTCCGGAACCGTGGGAGCCGCAGGACTCCCTGGCGGTCGCGCTCGCGATCGCGCTGACCGTCGAGGACACGCCGGATAACGTCATCGCGCGCGACGCCTTGTGGCGGGGCGCAACACCGGCGCAATATGCGCGCGCGCTGCCGCTCTCCGATCCGGCTTTCGACGTCGCGGCCGACTCGGCGCGAACGCGATCGGGCGAACGTCCGGGAATTCCGGAGCTGGCTTTTCATCCGTTGACGAGCGGCGAGCGCGGCGGCAGCAACGCTTGGGCCGCGGGCGGATCGCGCGAGCGCGCCGGACACGCGCTGCTCGCAAACGATCCCCACCTGACTCCGGCGGTGCCGGGCATCTGGTATGCGGTAGAGATTCGCGCGCCCCATCTGCACGTAGCGGGGGTGACCGTTCCCGGCTTGCCCGGCGTTGCGCTCGGTCATAACGAGCGCGTTGCGTGGGCCGCAACGAACGCGATGGTCTCCACCATCTCGCTTTTCGAACCGATGCGCGGATCGCGCTATCCGGGATCGCTCGAGCGTTTTCACGTGCGGTTTGCACGCGATGCAGTGCGGTACTACTACCGCTCCGCCCACGAATTCGCGGTTCGGCTCGACAACGAGCACTTCGTGCTGGAGCGGTGGGCGGCGTACGACGATCCTCGCTCCGCCGTTTCGACGATCTTTGCGCTCGATCGCGCGCCGGACGTGCGCGGTGCGCTGCGCGCTCTGGGCACGTACGCGGGGCCGCCGCAGAACTTCGTCGTGGCCGATACGCGCGGCCGAGTCGCGTACCACCTCGCCGGCCGCATCCCGAACGATCCCGCGTGGGGACGGTACGTGCATGGCGCGCAAGACGTGCGCCGCACCTTCGCGCCCATCGCGTTCGACGCGCTTCCGTCCGTAGCACCCTCGCGCAGCGCCATCGTGCTCAGCGCCAACAACAAGATGTATGGGCCGGGGTACCGATACCGTCTCTCGCCGATGTTCGCACCACCCTACCGTGCGTTTCGCATCGCCGAACTGCTGCGTGCACGGCGTACGTACGACGTCGCATATTTCGAACGCATGCAGCTCGACGTCGTTTCTCCCGTCGATGCCGCGTTCGCGCATGCGGTCGCGGCCTATGCAGTGCGCCACCCGGGCATCCTCGCCGCGCGCACGATTCGCGAGCTGCGCGGCTGGAACGGATCGTACAGCCCGGAATCTCACGCCGCAAGCATCGAACACGAGCTGCGCGAGGCCGTCGAATCGACGGCGCCTTCGCCCTATGCGCCGTTCGCCGCGATCGCCGGCGGCAGCGCGGGCCGAACACTCGAGGCCGTGCGCGGTTTGGGCGCGCTGCGTCTGCCGCCGTGGCGAGCCTCCGGCGAAACGGCACTGCTCCACCCGTTCGGCAGCATCGGTTTTCCGTTTCTGAACGTGCCTGCGCTGCCCGGAGACGGCGACCGCTACACCATTCGGGTTCAGACCGGCGCATTCGCGCAGAGTTTTCGAGCGGTCTGGCGCGTCGGCGATTGGGAGCGCGGCGGGTTGAGCCTTCCGGTGGGAGAGTCGGGAGAGATCGGCTCGGCGCACTACGACGATCAGCGCAGTGCATGGATTAGCGGCGCGCTGCAGCCTCTTGCGTTCGATGACGCCGCCGTGATGCGTGCGGCACGGTCGTGCCTGCGGCTGCAGCCGTGATCGCTTATTCGAACAGCGGCCGCTGGTACGGAATCCGGCCCAAACGTTCGACGACCGCATCCGCGGACGGGCCGTAACGCTCGCGCAGCAGGCCGGCAAACATCTCGCCGTTGCGCACGGCGTTTCCGCGCGCGTGGTTGTTGAAAAATGCGTACGTCTGCTCGACCCGTTCTTCGATCTCCGCCGCGCGGTCCGTCCACGGCACCAGCTCCTCGGCCGAATAGAGGTAGTCGTAGCGCGTCGTATTATCGCCGGTCCACCACTGCGCCGCGTTGCGCCCGTGAAAGCGCAAATAGCCGACGCCGCTCGTAACGTCCGAACTGGGCAGCATGAGGGATTCGTACCGCGGCATGTCCACGTTGCACCACCCGACGTTCAGCTCCGAGAGCAGCTCGAACGTTCGGCGATTCTGCCACTCCCGGTTGCGGAATTCCGCGACGAGCGGCAATTCGGCGAGCGACTGCGCGACCCGGCGAAAGTAAGCTAGAGCGCTCTCGTCCGGCTTAAAACCATTCGGAAACTGCAGCAGCACCGCACCCAGTTTGCCCGCATCGGCGACGGGCCGAACGCTTTGCGCGAACAGCTTGGCGTCGGGATGGACGTGCGGCGTCGTGAGATCCGGCGCGTGCGTTACCGTCTTGGGCGCTTTGAAGCAGAAACGAAAGCGGGCCGGCGTCACGGCGATCATCCGTTTCGTCGTTTGCGGGGCCAAGACGCCGTAGAACGATGCGTCGATCTCCACGGCGTGGAAGACGCCGGCATAAAAGGCCAGCATCTCTTCTTTGCGGATCGTCGTAGGATAGAACGGACCAACCCAGTCCTTGTACGAGTACCCGCAGGTCCCGACGAAGATCACCGCACGTTACGGCGTGAAATCCGATGCCGAGAGGGCAAAGCAATACGCTCCGGCCGGATGGTTCCAAACGCTGTGCGCCTGGCTGCGGTCGTCGGTGTCGAACGTCGCGCACAACCGGTACGAGTCGCCCCTTCCGCGCACGTATGCATATGGCCGATCCGTGCGCGGATCGCGAACGCTACCGTTCAAGCTCAGCCGCAGGCCGTCCAAACGCTCGGGAAGTTTTTTCGTGCGCTCGTATTGGGTATTCACGGCCGCTGCGATTTGCCGGAAATCGTCCAGCCGGCGGTCGTCGTACGCCACGTCCCTGTTGTACTGCGGGGCGCCCAGACCCGAAAAGCCCGCGACGATTGCGGCGAGCACCACAGCGGCGCTGCCGTACGCAAAGATCGCGTCGCGCTTGCCGCCCGGGCGGCTGTCGCTGCGCATCGAGCCCAAGTAATACCACAACACGCAGGCCGCGACGGCAAAGACGGCCGCGGCTTTGATCGTGAATTGGAGCGTGAGGTCGCCCAGAAAGAATGCTTTAAGCGACCAGACACCGTCGGCTACGAGAATCACCGTCGTGATGACCAATGCCACGTAGGTCAGCCACTTTCGCACGCCCGACTCGAGCGATTCGGGCTTCCGGCGCGTCTGCAGCACGATGAACCGGCTCACGGCTAAAAAAATCGGGTAGGCTACGATGAGGGCTGCCAATTGCCCCGCGGCCGCTTGGCGAAAGCTCAGCGCCGTGTATTCGTCGTACGATGGGTTGGGGAAAGCGCGGTTCACCAGGATCTGCGCAAGCCACACCAGTGCGACCGTCCAGATTGCCAGGGTCGAGAACGCGAGCAGATAGAGAAAAGCATCGCGCGCATTTTCCGCGCGGCCGCCGCGCTCGGGGATGGGCCCCACGCGCTCGGCGTAATAATGGGAGAGGGCCGAATACACGCGGCGCTCGGACCAGCCGTGCTGTGCGAGCAGCGCGACCAGCTCGGCGTCGGCGATGCCTTGCGCTTTCGCGCTTCTGACGAACGCCGTCAAATCGGCGGGATCGCGAGCGGCCATGACCGCGGCTTCGTCCCACCGAGCGCGCGGTCCGCTAATCGTTACTTCTTGGCGGCGGCTTTCTTCTTGTTGCCGACGGTCTTCTTGGGACCCTTACGCGTACGCGCATTCGTCTTGGTGCGTTGCCCGCGCACGGGCAGGCCCCGGCGATGACGGATGCCGCGGTAGCAGCCGATGTCCATTAACCGCTTGATGTGCGAGCCGACCTCGCGGCGGAGATCGCCTTCCACCTTAATGCCGACGGCGTCGAGTGAGTCGCGCAGCTTCTTCTCGTGCTCTTCGGTGAGCTCTTTGACGCGCAAGTCCGGACTGATGCCCGCGTGCGCGAGGAGCTTCTGCGCGGTGGGCAGACCGATCCCGTAGATGTACGTGAGTGCGACCTCGATGCGCTTGTCGCGCGGCAAGTCGATTCCAGCTATGCGTGCCATTGAACTCTTCCTTTTGTCCTGAGCCTGTCGAAGGGTTACCCTTGAACCTGTTTGTGTTTGGGGTTGACCTCGCAGATCACCCGCACCTTACCTTCGCGGCGGATGATCTTGCACTTCTCGCAAATTTTCTTGACGGACGGTCTAACTTTCATTCTCTTGTTCCTGTTCACTTATACCGGTACGTGATCCGGCCGTGGCTGAGGTCGTACGGCGAGAGCTCGACGAGGACCCGATCTCCTGGAAGGATCCGGATGTAATTCATCCTGATCTTTCCCGACACGTGCGCGAGGACCCGGTGCCCGTTTGTGAGTTCCACGCGGAACATCGCATTCGGGAGTGGTTCCACGATCGTTCCCTCGACTTCGATCGCTTCTTCCTTGGGCGTCGCGCTTTGCGCGGCTTTCTCGGCTTTCTTCCTCGCCCTGTCGGGACGCTGACCGCCGCGTCTGCCTCGCGCCATTTACGGCACCCGAGCACTCATGCCGCAATCTCTTCTTTGGGACGATACCTTGCAACGTCCGGATGCTCGCCGATGTCGCGCAGGGTGAGGATTTTCGGGCCGTCGTCCGTGATGGCGATGGTGTGCTCGAAGTGCGCTGCGAGTTTACCATCCGCCGTGACGACTGTCCAGCCGTCCTTGAGCGTCTGGACCCCATAGTGGCCCTGCGTAATCATCGGCTCGATTGCCAGCACCAGGCCGGCGCGCAGTTCGAGCCCGGCGCCCGCCCGCCCGTAGTTGGGTACTTGCGGCTCTTCGTGCATGCTCGTGCCGATGCCGTGCCCCACCAGTTCGCGCACGACGCCGTAGCCGTGCGCCTCGGCATGCTGCTGCACGGCGCAGCCGATGTCGCCCAAGTGCTTGCCTTGGTACATCTGCGCGATACCGGCCATCAGGCACTCTTGCGTAACGCGCATGAGACGCTTGGCACTCTCGCTGACCTCGCCTATCGCGACCGTAACGGCCGAATCGCTGACGTAACCGTCGAGCGTCGCGCCGATGTCTATCGAAAGGAGATCGCCGTCGCGCAGCACGTAGCTGCCCGGTATCCCGTGCACGACCTGTTCGTTCACCGACGCGCAAATCGAATGCGCGTATCCATGGTATCCCTTGAACGTGGGGACCGCGCCGAGTTCGCGGATGGCGCGTTCGGCCATGTCGTCGAGCTCGCCCGTCGTCATCCCGGCCTTGGCCGCCCGCATCAGGTCGCCCAACACGCGAGCGGTGACTTTGCCGCTTCGGCGCATCGCTTCGATTTCGCGCGAGGACTTGATCGTAATCATCAGGCGGCGCTCCGGCCCCCGGGCGCGCCGATCTTCGCGACGATTTCGTTGGTCACGTCGTCGACCGGAGCCAATGCGTTGACCTCGACGAGCTTTCCGCTGCGGCGGTAGTAACCCACCAGCGGCGAGGTTTGCCGTTCGTACACGTCGAGACGCTTGGTGACCGTTTCGAGCTTGTCGTCCTCGCGCTGCACGAGCGGTCCCCCGTCGTCGTCGTCGATGCCCGGAACGCGGGGTGGGTTGGTTGCGGCGTTATAGGTGCGGCCGTTACGAGGATTCGTCCAGCGCCCCGTAAGGCGTGCAATAAGCGTCGCGCGATCGGCATCGAACAGCACGACGGCGTCGAGCGTCAGATCTTTGCCCTCGAGCAGACAATCGAAAGCCTCGGCTTGGGCGACCGTGCGCGGGAAGCCATCCATGATAAATCCTGCCGGCAGCGTGTCGAGCTCGGCTTCGATCATCTTGATGATGACCTCGTCCGGAACCAGCGCGCCGCTGTTCATGTAACTCTCGGCCAGTTTGCCGAGCTCGGTGCCGCGCGCGCGGTTGTCGCGCAAGATATCGCCGGTCGATACTTGCTTGGCGCCGAACCGGCGCTGCAGAATCTGCGCCTGGGTCCCTTTGCCCGCGCCCGGGGGTCCGAGAAAGATCAGTCTCATGCGGAGCGCATCCTACCGGCGAATGAAGCCTTTATAGTCGCGCATCGCTAGGCGCGCCTCGATCTGCGTGATTGTATCGAGCGCCACGCCGACGACGATGAGCAGCGACGTCGAACCGAGGTAGAACGTCGTAACCGACAGGCCTCGCTGCGCCAGTCCCGGCACGACCGCCAGCAGGCCCAGGTAGATCGCAGCGGCCGTCGTGATCCGGAGCAGGATCCGGTTGATGTAGTCGATGGTCGGCTGACCGGGGCGAATGCCCGGAATGAACGAGCCGCTTTTCTTGAGGTTGTCGGCGATGTCTTTGGTGTTGACGACGATCGCGCTGTAGAAGAACGTGAACACGACGACGAGCACGAAGTACACCAAGTTGTACAGCAGCGACGAGGTGTTGAAGTAGACCTGGATCCACCCGGCAATATTGGAGAGGATGCCCGTGCTCGTGCCCCCTCGGTTCGCCCACGACAGGACCTGTTGGGGCAGCAGCAGGATCGAGATCGCGAAGATGATCGAGATAACGCCCGCGTTGTTCAGGCGCAGCGGAATGTACGTCGAGCGGCCGGCAAACATCTTACGGCCGACGACCCGGCGGGCTTGCTGCACCGGGATTCGCCGCTGCCCTTGATATAGGAAGACGATCGAGACGATCACCAAGATCGCAATGGCCGCGTAGAGCAGGATGTTGAGTACCGATTCGCCGCCCTTGGTCGTCGATTGAAGCGTCTGCGTTACGTACTGCGGGTAGCGCAGGACGATGCCGATGAAGATGATCAGCGAGACGCCGTTGCCTATGCCCTTGTCCGTGATCTGTTCGCCCAGCCACATCAGGAACAGGGTTCCGGCCACGAACGACACGATCGCGTAGAGCATGAACATGATGCTCTTGTCGAAGAACACGTCCGAGTTGCGCATAAGGTTGGCCATAAAGAACGCCTGCAGCGTCGCCAGCACGATCGTCAGCCAGCGCGTGTACTGCCCAATCTTCTTGCGGCCTTCCTCGCCGCCTTTCTTGGCCATCTCTTCGAGCTGCGGCAATACGACCGTCATGAGCTGCATGATGATCGACGCATTGATGTAGGGCGTGATGCCCATGGCGATGATCGAAAGTTTCTGCAGCGCGCCGCCCGAGAGAAAGCCCAGCAGGTTGTAAAACACGCCCTGCGAGAGGACTTGCTGCCACCGCGCCTCGTTGATGTTGGGCAGCTGCACGTGGATCATAAAGACGAACGTCGCGAAGGCGCCGAACACAAAAAGCACCCGCTTGCGGATGTCCGGAACCAGCAGCGCCGCCCGCAGATTATTCAGCACTGAGCCGCTGTTCCTGAGCCGATGCTTTGCCGTTCGAGGCCGCCGCCGGCTCTTCGAGAACCGCACCCGCGGCGTTGAGCGCTTCGCGCGCGCTGTTCGAAAAGAGCACGTCGCGGAACCGCAGGCCCGAAGGCAGCGTCTTTCCGGTCTTCGTGCCGCCCAAAATCTTGACGCCGTCGCGTTCGGCTTTGATCTTCTTGGCGACCTTGAGCGTCTGCGGCGTTACTTCCACCGACGCATCCCAGTCCGCCAGGTCGTGCAGATTGACGACCGCGAGCTGCGAGCGGAAATGCCCGATGTCGCGCGCTTTTTGCGAGTAGCCGCGGCGATGGGGCAGACGGCGCTGCCACGGCGTCTGACCGCCCTCGAACGCCGGACCCTTGCCGCCGCCCGAACGAACCGTTTGGCCTTTGCCGCCTTCACCGCCGGTTTTGACCATACCCGAACCGTGCCCGCGCCCGACGCGAGTGCGCTTGGGCCAGCTGCCCTTCGACGGGCGCAGTGCGCCCAGCGTCATACCCGCGCCGCTGCCGGACGCAATTGCTGCGGCGGACACCGCGGGCGCCTTCTTCGCGGCCGATTTTTTCGAGGAAGCGGCCTTCGCCGTGGTCTTCCGGCTAGCCGGCTTCGTTGCCGTTTTCTTCTGTGCCATCGTTTCTTTCAGTGTCGCGGTTATGCCGCGAAGATTTCGCCGGCGGTCTTGCCGCGCATCGCGGCGACTTGTTCGGCGGTTTTGAGCGATCTGAGCGCTTCGACCGTTGCGTACACGACGTTGATCGGATTGCTCGTGCCGAGCGACTTGGTCAGGATGTCGTGGATGCCGGCCAGTTCCAAGACGGCGCGCATCGCGCCGCCGGCGATAACGCCGGTTCCGGGTGCCGCCGGTTTGAGCAGCACGCGCGCGGCGCCGATGCTGTGGTTGACCTGATGAGGAATCGTCTTCTCCACCATCGGGACGGTGACGAGATTCTTCTTGGCCGCCTCGACCGCTTTACGAATCGCTTCCGGCACTTCGCCTGCTTTGCCGATGGCAAAGCCCACGCGGCCCTTGCGGTCGCCCACGACGACGAGCGCGCTGAAACTGAAGCGCTTGCCGCCCTTGACGACTTTCGCTACGCGATTGACGCGCACGACCGTCTCTTCGAACCCCGAATTGTCGCGTTCGCGACCACCACGATACTGCATTAGAACTCCAAGCCCGCTTCGCGTGCTGCATCGGCCAGCGCCTTGACGCGGCCGTGGTATTTCAATCCGCTGCGATCGAAGACGACCCGCGTGATTCCGGCCTCCTTGGCCTTCTCGGCGATGCGCCGCCCGATCGTTTGTGCGGCGGCGATATTGGTCGGCGACTCCAGGCCGGTCGCTACGTCCTTCTCGCGCGTCGAAGCGGCGGCGAGCGTGTGGCCTTTGGCGTCGTCGACGACGGTCGCGTAGATGTGATGCAGCGTTCGCCTGACCAGCAGACGCGGGCGCTCGCCGCTTCCCGTCACTTTGCGGCGCAGGCGCTCGTGCCGTTTGCGGCGGCCGGCGTCTTTGGAAATGCGCGGCATTACTTCTTCCCAGCCTTTCCGGCCTTGCCGAGCTTCTTGCGAACGTACTCGCCCTCGTAGCGCACGCCCTTACCTTTGTACGGCTCGGGCGGACGCAGATTGCGAATCTCCGCCGCTACCTGCCCGACCTGCTGTTTGTCGATCCCCTCGACGTGAATTTTGTTCGTGCCCTCGACCGACAGCGTGATGCCTTTGGGCGGCTCGTACGAAACCGGATGCGAGAATCCGAGCGAGAGATTGACCTTTTCGCCCGCCTTGTTCGCGCGGTAGCCGACGCCCTGAATCTCCAGGCTCTTGCGGAAGCCTTTGCTCACGCCTTCGATCATGTTGTTGACCAGCGTGCGCGTCAGACCGTGGGCCGCGCGGTGTTCTTTGTCGTCACCCTTGCGCTGCACGAGAATCTTTCCGTCGACCAGTTCGAGCGCAACGTGCGAACGCACGCGCTGACGAAGCTCGCCCTTGGGGCCTTTCACGTGCACTTCGTCGCCGTCGATGTTCACATTGACGCCGCTGGGGACGGAGACCGGAAGCTTTCCAATTCTGCTCATACTTACCAAACGTACGCGAGGACTTCGCCCCCGCAGCCTTCCTTTTTGGCGCGTTTGCCGGACATAATGCCCTTCGAGGTCGACATAATGACCAGCCCGAGGCCGCCCAGAACGCGCGGGATCTCGGTCTTGTTCGTGTACACCCGCAAGCCGGGACGCGAAATCCGGCGCAGGCCCGTGATGACCTTCTCCTTGTTCGGCCCGTACTTGAGCGTGATCCGCAGCCGGCCCTGAGGCCCTTCGTTCAGCCGCTCGAAGTCCTTGATGAAACCTTCGTCCTTTAAGATCTGCGCGACCGCTTGTTTCGTGCGCGACGCCGGAATATCGACCACCTCGTGGTTGGCCGTGTTCGCGTTGCGAATGCGCGTGAGCAGGTCGGCGATGGGATCGGTAATTACCGCCATGCCGTCACCATGAACCCTTGACGACGCCGGGGATGTTGCCCTTGTGGGCGTTCTCCCGGAAGCATATCCGGCACAAGCCGAAGCGGCGGTACACGCTGCGCGGGCGCCCGCAGAGCTGGCACCTGTTGTGCGCGCGCACCTTGAATTTCGGCGTGCGCTTCGACTTTTCGATTAGAGCGGTTTTTGCCATTACCGGGCTCCCGTTTTCTGGAGCGGCAAACCCATTGCCGTCAGGAATTCCGTCGCTTCTTCGTCGTTCTTGGCGGACGTGACGATCACGATGTCCATACCGCGCATCTTGTCCACCTTGTCGAAGTTGATCTCGGGAAACACGATCTGCTCGCGCAGACCCAAATTGTAGTTTCCGCGCCCGTCGAACGACTTGCGCGGCAGTCCGCGGAAGTCGCGAATGCGCGGCAGCACGATGTTGAACAGCTTGTCCAGGAACACGTACATGCGGTCGCCGCGGAGCGTCACCTTGGCGCCGATGTTCATGCCTTCACGCAGTTTGAAGGCCGCGATCGATTTCTTGGCCTTGGTCACCACGGGCTTCTGCCCGCTGATCGCCTGCATCTCGGCGACGGCGGCGTCGAGCGCCTTCCCGTTGCTGATCGCCTCGCCCACGCTCATGTTGATGACCACCTTCTCCAGCTTGGGGATCTGGTGGACGTTCTCGTAGGCAAAGCGCTCCTGCAGCTGCTTGCGGACCTCTTTATCGTACTTTTCTTTCAAACGGTTCATCGGTTAAGCACCCTTGGCCGACAGGCGCGCGGGTTCGCCGCACCGCGCGCAGATGCGGTGCGTGCCTTCGGCGGTTTCATGATGGCGCAGGCGCGAGGGCGCCTTGCACTTTTCGCAGACGTACATCAGGGCCGACATCGGCAGCGGCGCTTCCTTTTCGATGATGCCGCCGGTTTGCGCCGAACCGCCCATGCGCTGCTGTTGCGTGCCCTGCTTGGTGTGGCGCTTGACGACGTTCAGACCCTCGATCGTAGCGGTCCCGTCCTTCGGAAACACGGCCTTCACGACGCCGCGCTTGCCCTTCTCTTTTCCGCGGCGAATCATCACCGTGTCGCCTTTGACGATATGAGCCATGTGCTTATAGTACCTCGGGCGCGAGCGAGGCGATCTTCAGAAAGCCGCGGTCGCGCAGCTCGCGCATGACCGGTCCGAAGACGCGCGTCCCGCGCGGATCCAAATTGTCCTTGTCGCCTTTGATGATCACGCAGGCGTTGTCGTCGCACTTCACGACCGAGCCGTCGGCGCGGCGAATCGGTGAAGACGTCCGCACGACCACGGCCTTGACGACCTGACCCTTCTTGACGGCAGCGCCGGGAATGGCGCTCTTGACCGTGCCGACGATAATGTCGCCCACGTGCGCGTACGGATGGCGGCTGCCCCCGCTCACATGAATGCAGAGCAACTCGCGCGCTCCGGAGTTGTCGGCCACCTTGAGCCTGCTCTCTTGCTGGATCACTTGGCACGCTCCACTACCTCGACCAGGCGCCACCGCTTGTCTTTGGACATCGGGCGGCACTCCATGATGCGGACGGTATCGCCGAGCTTGGCGTCGTTCTGTTCATCGTGCGCCTTGAACTTGACCGACTTGCGAACGATCTTGCCGTACACCGGATGCGGCACGCGCGTCTCCGACAGCACGACGATCGTCTTGTCCATCTTGTCCGAGACGACGCGGCCTTGTTTGGTGCGCCGATGACGGCGCTGCTCGGTTTTAAGCTGCTCCATTCTTAGCCTCGGCAATCCGTTTCTCGGAGATCACAGTTTGAATCTGCGCATAGGTGCGGCGCATCGCGCGGACCTTGCTGAAGTCCGAGAGATGCCCGGTGCGCAGCGCGAAGCGAAGGTTGAAGAGTTCTTCCTTCGTTTCGCGAGCTTTCTGCTGCAGCTCGGCGATGCTCAGGCCGCGCAGTTCTTTGAAGTCGTTCGAGGTCATGAGGCCTCCTCGCGCGAGACGATCTTCGTCGCGATCGGCAGCTTCGAAGCGGCAAGCTCGAGCGCGCGCTTTCCTACGTCGGGCGCAACGCCCGAAAGTTCGAACAGCACGCGGCCGGGACGCACGACGGCCACCCAAAATTCCGGGTTGCCCTTGCCCGCGCCCATGCGAACTTCGGCCGGCTTCTTGGTCACGGACTTATCCGGAAACACCTTGATCCAGACTTTGCCGCCGCGCTTGATGTGGCGCGTCATGGCGATACGTGCGGCTTCGATCTGGCGGTTGGTCATCCAGCACGGCTCGAGCGCCTGCAGGCCGTACTCACCGAACGTGAGCGCGTTGCCGCGCAGCGCTTTGCCGGACATCCGGCCGCGGTGGACTTTGCGCCACTTGACTCGTTTTGGCGTCAGCATCGGTTATTGAGCTCCCTCCGGCGTGCTCCCGGCTTCCGGGACGAACGTCTGGGCTTCGGCGCTGTCGGCGATCGGAGCGGCCTGCACCGGCGCGCCGGTTTCCACGCCGCCGTCGGCTCGCTGACCCGGCCGGCGCGCGCGTCCGCCGCGATCGCGCCGATCGCGGAACTGCGGACGATCGGCGCGGCCGTCGCGATCCGGCTGCCGGACGTGGTCCGGAAGCACTTCACCGCGATAGATCCACACCTTGACGCCGATGCGCCCGAACGTGGTGAATGCCTCGACGTGCGCGTAGTCGATGTCCGCGCGCAGCGTGTGCAAGGGCACCTTGCCGTCGGCGTTGCGCTCGGTGCGTGCGATTTCCGCACCGCCCAGGCGTCCGGAAACTTGAACTTTGATTCCGCGCGCGCCGGCCTTCATGCTGCGCATGATCGCCTGCTTCATGGCACGACGGAACGCAATGCGCTTCTCGAGCTGGTCGACGATGTTCTGCGCAACCAGGCGCGCGTCGAGCTCGGGATGCTTGATCTCCATGACGTTGACCTGCACCGCCTTGCCGGTCAGCTTTTCGAGATTTCTGCGAATCTCTTCGATGCCGACGCCGCGCTTGCCGATGATGATGCCGGGTTTGCCGGTATTCACGATCACCCGCGCTTGGTTCGCGCGCCGCTCGATCTCGATTTTGCTGATCGCCGCCGGGCGCATCCAGCGCGTGAAGTACTTGCGGATCTTGACGTCTTCGTGAAGCCAGTCCTTATAGTGCTTTTTCTCGAACCAGCGGCTGTCCCACGTGCGCGTGATACCCAGGCGCAAACCGACGGGATGAATTTTTTGGCCCATGCTTATCCTTTGGCCCCCGCGGTTTTCTTGCGCGAGGATGCTTTGCGAGTGCGCGTCTTCTTCTGTGCGGGAGCAGCCGCACTCGTGCGCGACGCGGCCCGCTTGAGCCCGATCGACGCGCCGCTGCGCGGTTTGCGCCGCTTGACAGGCGGCTTCTCACCGACCGCGATGGTCACGTGCGAGAGCCGCTTGCGCTTGAAGTTCGCGCGCCCTTGTGCACGCGGATCCAGGCGTTTGGTAAAGCGTCCGCCCGGACCGCCGTCGACGGTCACGCGCGTCACGTACAGCTCGTCCGTGTTCATGTCGTGATTGTTGCCCGCGTTCGCGACCGCGCTGCGCAGCAATTTCTCCATCGGCTCGGCCGCGAAGACGCCGGCGAACTGCAGGAGCACGAGTGCTTCCTTGACGCTGCGCCCGCGAATTGCATCGGCGACCCGGCGCAACTTGCGCGGGCCGACGCGAGCGAACTTTAAATGCGCGACCGCTTCGGTGCGCGCCGCTTCGTCTGCCATTATTTCACCGCAGCCTTGTCGCCGCCGTGGCCGCGGAACGCGCGGGTGGGCGCAAACTCGCCGAGTTTGTGTCCGACCATGTTCTCGGTCACGAAAACGGGAACGTGCGCTTTACCGTTGTGCACGCCGATGGTGTGCCCGACCATTGCCGGCACGATCGTGGACGCGCGGCTCCAGGTTTTCACGACGCGCTTTTCGCGGCGCTCGTTCATGCCTTCGATCTTGGCGATCAAATGCTCGGCGACGAACGGGCCCTTCTTCAAGCTGCGGCCCATTATTTC
Organism: Vulcanimicrobiaceae bacterium; assembly: GCA_035652755.1. GTDB lineage: Bacteria > Vulcanimicrobiota > Vulcanimicrobiia > Vulcanimicrobiales > Vulcanimicrobiaceae > DASRDE01. The sequence continues at coordinate 25,659 of DASRDE010000276.1, forward strand.
GATCCTCTCTTACGAACGATCATGTTGCGCGTGCGTTTGTTGCGCCGCGTCTTCTTGCCCATCGTCATCTGGCCCCAAGGCGTCGTCGGGGGCCGTCCGGACGTCGAGCGCGCCTCGCCGCCGCCGTGCGGGTGGTCGACGGGGTTCATCGCGATGCCGCGCACGCTCGGACGCTTGCCGCGATGGCGCTGGCGTCCCGCTTTGCCGACGATCTCGTTCTCGTGCTCGATGTTCCCGAGCTGCCCGATCGTGGCGCGGCAAACGACCAGGACCTTACGCACTTCGCCCGAGGGCATGCGCACTTGGGCGTATTCGCCTTCTTTGGCCATCAACTGAGCCGAGCCGCCCGCGCTGCGCACGAGTTTGCCGCCCTGTCCGGGACGCAACTCGATGTTGTGGATGACCGAACCCACCGGAATGTTCTTAATAGGAAGGCAGTTGCCGGTCTTAATATCCGCCGCGGGACCCGACTCGACGACGTCGCCGATCTTCAGTCCCAAGGGCGCCAAGATATACCGCTTCTCGCCGTCGCGATAGTGCAGGAGCGCGATGCGCGCCGAGCGGTTCGGATCGTACTCGAGCGTAGCAACCTTGGCCGGCACAGCATCTTTGGCGCGCTTGAAGTCGATGATGCGATACATCTTGCGCGTACCGCCGCCTTTATGGCGTACGGTGATGTGACCGTTGAAGTTGCGCCCCGAATGCTTCTTGCGTACTTCGATCAGAGACTTCTCGGGCTCGACCTTGCTCAGGTCCGAAAAGTCCATCGTCGTAACGAAGCGTTTGCCGGGGCTGGTCGGCTTATATTTCTTGACGGGCATTAAGGTGCAACCTCGCGGCCGGACGTGCAATGCATGCGGATCATTGCTCGAAGTAGTTGACGCCGCCCAGCTCGATCTTCTGACCGGGCTTGAGCGTCACGACGGCTTTTTTAAAATCTTTGGTTTGACCGTGCGTTTTCGCACCGCGGCGAGCGAACGACTTGGTCTTGCCGCCCACGTTGACCGTATTGACCTTGACGACGTTGACGCCGAAGATCTCCTCGACCGCGTGGCGGATCTGCGTCTTCGTGGCGTGCGGATGCACGACGAAGCTGTATTGCTGGCCGAGAGCATTCGCCATCGACTTTTCGGTGATGCGGGGCGAAACGATCACATCGCGCGCTTCCATCAAACGGCTCCGTTTCCGGAATAGGTGTTGACGATTTGCGAATACGCCTGCGCGGTGAAGACGATCCGGCTGAAGCGCAGCACGTCCTTGACGTCGAGCGCTCCCGTGTGCGTGATGCCGACTCTGCGCAGGTTCCGGCCCACGCGGTGCATCTGCTCGCCCGCGTTTTCGTCGCGGCCGAAGACGACGAGCGTCGTCGGACCCTTCTTGGCTTCTTTCGCGCTCCCGAAGAGCAGCGCGGCGAACTCCGCGGTCTTTTCGATCGCAAAGTTTCCGGCGTCCAGCACCGTCACGGCATCGTCGCGGAAGCGCTCTGCGAGCGCAGCCACGAACGCCGCACGGCGTTCCTTCTTGTTCAGATCGCTGACGTAACTGCGCGGCTGCGGACCGAAGACCACGCCGCCGTGCGTCCACTGAGGCGAACGAATCGAGCCTTGGCGAGCGCGCCCGGTGCCTTTTTGGCGCCACGGCTTGCGGCCGCCGCCGCTGACTTCGTCGCGTTTCTTGGTCGATGCGGTGCCCGCGCGCGGGTTCGCGAGCTCGCGATGTACGGCACGGAAGATCGCGTGCGCTTTCTCGCTGTAGTCACGGGCAAAGACGCCCGGCGTCTCCTCTTCGCGCAGCACGGCGCCGGCGGCGTCGATAACCTTAGGCATTGGCAGGCACCTTCACGCTCTTGCGAACCATGACCAGCGAGTTCTTCGCTCCGGGAACCGGCCCGCGCACGAGCAGCAAATTGCGCTCTGCGTCGGCGCGCACGATCTCCAGGTTCTGATGCGTGCTGCGATCGACGCCGAAATGACCGGGGCGGCGGCTGCCGCGCACCGTGCGTCCGGCGTTGGTGTCGCCGTTCGATGCAGGCTGGCGATGGATCATCGAGCCGTGGCTTGCGCCTCCGCCCGAAAAGTTGTGGCGCTTGATGCCGCCCGAAAAGCCGTGGCCCTTCGAGATGCCGACGATGTCGACGCGGTCGCCCGGCGCGAACTCGGCCACGGTAATCGTCTGGCCGGCCTCGACGCCGTCGATGTCGGTTCGGAATTCGCGGACCCAGCGTTTGGGCTCGGCGCCGCCGTTCTTCTTATAATGTCCGGCAAGGGCACGCGAGACGCGCGACTTCTTGATGTCGCCGAAAGCCAAGGCAACGGCCTCGTAGCCGTGCTTTTCCTTCGTTCTGCGCTCGACCACCGTGCAGGGACCGGCTTCGATCACGGTGACCGGCACGTATCGCCCGTCGTCCGTGAAGACGCTCGTCATCCCAACCTTGCGGCCAAGGATGTTCTTCATTTCTATCCTCGTCCTATAGTACACGGATCCACGCGTACTGCTCTATGCTTTCCGGCTGCGCGCGCAAAGACGCCGCAGCCGCCGTGGACCACAACCACGGCAGTTTAGCAGGAGCGGCGCGCCGCGTCAAGCGCGGAGCGGGCGGATCTTAGTGCGGCGAGGGCGAGGGGCTGGGCGAAGGTGACGAGCCGGGCTGCGGCTTGGTCTCCTTCACGGTCGGCGGTTTCTCGGCCGGCAGGTTGATGGGGGCCTGCGGTATCATCAGCGGCTGGCAATTGCCGCCGGTGCCCATGTACGGCGCGGGCGGGGCTTGGTTGGCGCTCATCGAGGCCGCGCTTCCATTGATTGCGTACGTCTGGGCCGGGGCCACGCCGGGCTGGTGCATCTCGCGCTCCGAATAGCACTTCACGGGGATGACCGGGCTGTCCGGATCGTTCGGGAACAGCGGCTGGTAGGAGCAGTTGCTGTTGCAGATCTGCGTGTTGAGCATCTGTCCCTGGGGCGAGAGGTCGCCCAGGCGGGGCTGGTCGGTCGCGAACGCCGCGTTATTGCACAGATACGTCGGCTGACCGAGCGGCTGGACGGTGGGAATCTGCTTATTGCGCTGGTTTGCGAGCGAGGGGCAGTTTGAATTAGAGGTAATGGCAAGTGCCGCGCTGCCGTTGAGCAGAAACAGCACCGCTGCGAGGATTGCTGGCAAACTGCGCATGAGCGAACCTCCGGTTCACCGACCATTGTAGCACGGTTGGGCTACTTTGACGGAAACGATTGCGGGTCTGCCCCCGTGACGGCCGGCAAAAAAGAAAAGGCGGCGCGTATTTGCGCCGCCTTGGAGTTTCCAGTCCGGACCCGTTAGACGAGTGCCGTCGCTACGAACACGTTGCCGTTGTAGTATCCGAAGGCATCCACGACCTGGCCTGAAGCGATCGGTCCGTTCATGGCATAGCCGTTCTGCAGTGCGGGTGCGGCGTCGACCACGATCGGGTTGAGGCCGTTTCCGCCAAGGACCATCAGCATCGAACCGCTGCGGCCGACGACGACGCCTTGCACTTGCTGCTGTCCCAGCGGAAGTCCGTAGGCGCCGTACGTCCCGTAGGGCGCACCGTAACCGTTGGCGCCGTACGTGCTCACGGGTGCGCACGTTCCGTCGCCGTCGCTGTCGTCGTCGGTCGAGTTCAAGCATTGATCGTACGGCGTGCCGTACGAGCCGGCGTAGTACGGATTTGCGCCGTAATTCCCGTTCCCGTATGGCGGCGCGTTGTATCCGTAACCGTTGTAACCGTAGCCGTTGTATCCGTAGCCGTTACCGTAAGCTCCGTACGTGCTGTACTGCGCCAGCGTATCCAACAGCGACCCGACGTATGGGACGTTTCCCAAGAGCGCCGCAGCGATCGGCAGATACTGCCAATAAGAGCTGTTGCCGTATTGACTGCCGTACGGATAATACGAGCCCGAGCCGTAAGGGGAGTACGAACCAGACCCGTAAGGGCTGTATCCATAACCGCTGTACGGCGGGTATTGCGCGCCCGGATATTGCGGCACGTAGTAGCCGTTCTCGTACTGCACCGGCACGCCGTAGTAATTGGAGTACCATTGCGCGACTTGCCGGTAGTACTGCGGCGAATAGGCCGATGCGTAGTATGCGCCGTTGGAGTACGTCGCAGGAACCGTGACGTATCTCGAAACCGGCACCGAGTTGCACGCGCACCGCACGACGACCTGACGCCCGACGGGCGGGGCCAGCACGATATACGAGTTCCGCACGACGCGTACGACGCGCCCGGTCAGGTACGCCGGATGGTAGAGTATCGGTACAACCGCAATCGGATGCGGAACGCGTACGCGTTCGCGCTCGTCTGCGCGCCGAGCGCGAACGTACTGCACGAATGCAGCGGGCTGCGGGGCAACGCGCTGCGGCGCTACGCGCACGCGCCGAACGAAGCCGTTCTCGACCGAGATACGGCGCGCCGGCGGCCGCACTTCTATCGCAGCATTCGGCCGGCGAACCAACGCCGGTGCAGGACGCTCGTATCGAATCTCGCGCACGCGATCGCTGCGAACGGCAGGCGCGATCTCCGCGCGAGGAATGCGAACGAACCGGCGAGCCGGCCGCTCAGGCGCAGCGTACACACGCGCCGGACGCTCAGGTGCAGCATACACGCGTACCGGTCGCTCCGGTGCGGTGTACACGCGGGCCGGACGTTCGGGTGCAGTGTACACGCGCGCCGGGCGTTCCGGTGCAGTATATACACGCGCCGGACGTTCAGGTGCAGCATATACACGCACTGCACGTTCAGGCGCAGCATACGCGCGCGCCGGACGTTCAGGCGCAGCATACGCGCGCGCCGGACGTTCCGGTGCACTCTGTGCCGCGTGCCGATCGTTCTTTGCGTTTGGGCCGGTGCTCGCTTGCGCGGGGATCATGGCGCTCATCAGGACGCTGCCGGCGGCAGCCAGAGCGAGCAGGGACCGGGCAGGAATTCTGTCTCGTAGTTGCATCGTGTTCCCTCGAACCTCCACGGGCGGGAAACGCAATGCGGCCGCCCCGCGTTTCGCAAGCGGGCGCCGGCCGTGCGGCGGCCTAGCCGAAAGCGTTCAGGCCCGTGATCGCTTGGCCGAGGATCAGCGTATGCACTTCGCTCGTGCCCTCGTACGTCAAGACGGACTCCAGATTATTCATGTGCCGGATAATCGGATACTCCAGTGTGACGCCGCTGGCTCCGAGGATGGTTCGGGCCTCGCGTGCGACCGCCAAAGCCTCGCGCACGTTGTTTAGCTTGCCGAAACTGACGTGCGCGGGATGCGCGCGCTGCTCGTCCTTCATGCGCCCGATATGAAGCGCGAGCAACGTGCCTTTGCCGATTTCGAGCAGCATGTCGACCAGCTTGCTTTGCGTGATTTGATACGCCGCGATCGGCCGGTCGAATTGGACGCGCGTTTTGGAGTATTCCAGCGCGCTTTCGAAACAGGCGCGAGCCGCACCCATCGCGCCCCAGACGATCCCGTAGCGCGCCTCGTTCAAACACGCGAGCGGACCGGCTAAGCCGCGAACGTCCGGAAACGCAGTGCGGTCGGGGACCCGGCACTCGTCCAGGACCAGTTCGGAGGTAACGGACGCGCGTAACGAGAGTTTTCGTCCGATGCTGCGCGCGGTGAATCCCTTTGCCGACGTGGGAACGGCGAAGCCTCGGATGCCCTCGTCCGTTTGCGCCCAGACGATGGCCACGTCGGCGATGCCGCCGTTCGTGATCCACATTTTGGTGCCGTTGATGATCCAGTCGCCGCCGTCGCGCCGCGCGAACGTACGCATTCCCGCCGGGTTGCTGCCGAAGTCCGGTTCGGTCAAACCGAAACATCCGAGCGCCTCGCCTTTGGCCATGCGGGGGAGCCACTCTTCCTTCTGCTCCTCCGAGCCCCAACGGTAAAGCGCGTACATTGCCAGCGAGCCCTGCACGGATGCGAAACTGCGCACGCCCGAGTCGCCCGCTTCCAGTTCCATGCAGGCCAAACCGTATGCGACGGCGCTGGTTCCGGCGCAGCCGTAGCCCTGCAAATGCATCCCGAGTACGCCGAGCTTGCCCAGTTCCGGGCCGAGCTCCGAAGGCAGAATGCCGCGCTCGAACCACTCGGCGATGTTCGGCAGGATGCGGTCGCGCACGAACGCACGCACCGTATCGCGGATCAGACGCTCCTCGTCGGTCAAGAGCGCATCGAGGTCGAGAAAGTCGGCAGCCGCCGGGAGGGCGGGCCGACGCGCGTTGACGGTAGTCATCTTACCGTTTGAGAACGCGCGCGATCTTGTCGAAGAGCGCCTCCATCGATCGTTCGTTGGCGTCTTCGAGCCTGCGCCACAACAGACGCCCTTCGGTGTCGTTCAGCGTCGCCTCGACCCGGTGCTGAACGGTCGTCTTTTTTGCGTCTCCGCTCAGGAAGAATCCGTGCGTTCCGTCGAATCCCTCGTTTTGAATGCGCCACACGATGCGTTCTTCCGGAACGACCTCCTCCAGCACCGCATGAAAGCCGTTATGCCATTCCTCGGTCCTGCCCGGCACCAGGGGGCCGGGCGAGCGCATGAAGGGCTGCGCGGGGAACGGCCACACGACGTCGTTGGACGTCCCCATGTCGACCAGCAGCTGAAAAATGCGCCGGCGTGTACCGGAGAAGGTGCGTTCGCGCACCTCGTGCAGAGGAATCGGCATAACCGGCACCTTTCGCCGGGCGGGCAGGCGTATCCATGCAATGGAAAAACGGCGGGGGTTCGGCGCCGTGGATGATCTGCGCGCTCCCTCAGACGTGCGCGGAAGCGAACCGTTTCGCGTCGTCGCCGAAGCGATGCCGCACCTGGCTTGGGTTGCGTCTCCCGACGGCAGCATCGAATACTTCAACCGCCCGTGGCTGGAATACACCGGAGTCACGGTTGAGCGGATGCGCCAGGGCGGCGTCAAAGGCGTCGTGCATCCGGACGATGTTACGCAGACCTGGGAACGCTGGTCCAAATCCCTCCAGACCGGGCTGCCCTACGAAATTCAATATCGTCTGCGCAGCATTCGCGACGGTTCGTACCGTTGGTTTATCGCACGCGCCTTGCCGATTCGCGCAGACGACGGGCTGATCGTCAACTGGATCGGAACGGCCACCGATATCGACGAGCAGGTGCGGGCCAATCAAAATCTGCGATTTACGCTCGACGCGAGCAGTGCGCTGGCCTCACTGCTGGACGTACGTCAAATTTGCGCAGCGCTCGCGGAGATGGCGATCTCGCGCGTGGCCGACTCGTGCTTCATCGCGCTATTGGACGAAGAAGGCAACGGACGGGCCGTTTCCGCGGCGCACCGCAATCCCGCCCAAACCGCCTCCGAGCGTTTCAGAAGTGCCGGCGAGGCGTTGGCGACCGGCGCGACGGTTCGCGCCGCAATGACTGGGCGAGTAGCAACGCTCCTGCCCTCGATAGACGATGCGATGCTGGCCGGGCTCGCTGCGCAGGACGCGCCGCTCTTGCGCGAGCTGGGCGTTCATTCGATGATCGTGGTTCCCATCGAGCACGAAGGCACGGTTTACGGGGCGGCATCACTGCTTTCGAGCCAATCCGCGCACACGTTCACCGGCGAGGATCTCGCGGTCGCGCACATGGTGGCGCGCCGAACCGCCGCCGCAATTTGGACCGCCATGCAATACGAACGCGAGCATCGCCGCGCGGCGCGGCTGCGGCTCATCGCGCGGGCAAGCGAGATGCTCTTCGAATCCTTCGATCTGCAACAAACGTTCGACCGGCTGACCGCGCTACTGGCGTCGGATCTGGCAGACTTCGCCGCCGTCCTTTCCATTGAATCGGACGACGTCGTTCGCGCCTCTTCCACCGCAGCTCGAGACGCCAATCTCGAAGACGCCGCGTGGGCGCTGCGCGGAACGCGTCTCTTTCGTCCTGAAGCGGAAGACCGCGCACTGCGTTTGCTCGCGCAGCACGCGCCCCGCGTTTTCACCGATCTGCGTCCGTCCGCGGCCGCTCACTTGGTGTGGGAGTACTTGACGCGCGACGTGCGGCGCCTCGACATTCGAGTGGCCGCCGCGATCCCGCTCCACCTGCGCGGCGAAACGTTCGGCGCGCTCATCGTCGGCTGGTGCGACACCGAGCGCGCGTACGAACCCGCGGATCTCGAAATGCTCGAGGACTTGGGACGGCGGCTTTCGATTGCGATCGAGTACGCACGCACGCTCGAGCGCGAACGCAAAATCGCGCAGGCGCTGCAGCACGCCCTGCTGCCGCAGCCAGGCATGTTTCCGAAAGCGGACGGCCTGCAATTCGATGCGGAGTACCGGCCGAGCTCCAATGAAGCCGACGTCGGCGGCGATTGGTACGATGCGCTCACGCTGCCCGACGGATCGATTGCGCTGAGCGTCGGAGACGTCACGGGGCGCGGCTTGCACGCCGCCGGACTGATGGGCAAGCTGCGTCAAGCGGTGGGAATGGCTTGCCTATACGAGCCGGATCCCGCGCGGGTGCTCGATCTCGTCGACTTCAGTTTGCGCTCGCGCGGCTCAAAGGCGATCGCGACGGCGTTCGTCGCAATCATGAGCCCCGATCGGCAGCGCCTGCGCTTTGCCGGCGCCGGACATCCGGGGCCCCTGCTGCGGCTGCGCGACGGAACGGTGACCGAACTGGTCTCGGGAGGCTTGCCGCTGGGCCTGCGGGATCTGGCCGGCGACCAGACGCGGGAAGTCAGTCTGCAGAACGCTCAGCTGCTGATCCTTTTTACCGACGGCTTGACGGAAGCGACGCGCGACATCGGATTCGGCGAGCGCCGCCTGCGCGCGATCGTTTCGACCGACGCGATCCTGCACGTTCGCAACGCCGCGCGGTTCATCTGCGATGCGTGCCTGCCGATCAAGGCCGAGGACGACACCGCCGTTCTGGCCGTTCGCTTCGGCGAAGGCACGCAATGGTCGTTCGACGCAGAAGACGCCCAGGCGGCGCATGAGGCGCGCGACGAGCTCATGGCGTATCTGCGCGCACATGCGTCGCCCGAAGCCGACCTCGAAGCGGCCGAGCTCGTTTTCGGGGAGCTGGTCGGCAATGTCGTGCGGCACGCGCCCGGAGCGATCGACGTTCGCATCGACTGGAGCGCGGAGCGCCCGATTCTGCACGTCATCGATCGCGGCAAGGGCGTACTGCGCAACCCCTCATTACCGCAAAACCCGCTGAGCGAGTCGGGGCGCGGCTTGTACATCGTCTCTCTGCTCACGCGCTCGCTGCGCGCCGAACGCATTCCGGGCTTCGGCAACCACCTGGCCGCCGAGCTCGATCTGCCCCGGCGCGAGTGATAGAGAAACTACGCCTTCGGGCCTGCCTGACTCTCGGAATACTTGGCCAGGTTTTGGATCACGACCAGCGCCAGGATCGTGACGATCACCGCATACACCAATTCCGCCCAAATGCCGCTGCCGGGTTTGAGGAACAGCGCGATCAGATCGGTAATGAATTTGTTCCACGCCAGTGCCGCGATCAGACCGAACGCTGCGGTCGCGAGCGCAATCATCGTTCCCAGGTACGTCGGTTTGACTTCCATTGGGATCTCCTCTTCGCCGTGGGCGAGACCGGCGCGCCATCGCGCGCCGAAGCAAGTACCGTAAATGACCGCGGACCGGAGCACGAAGCGCGTTCCGCCGTGCGGCCCCTTTCAACGCGGTCGGTGCCGTTCTTCCTGCGCGTGAGCGCTGCCCGGGCGTCGACGCTAAAAACGCACGAGGCCGAACGGCTCTTGGTCTCGCGCACCTGATGCACGGCCGCCAGGATCGTGAATGCGTCCGGCGAGCCGGGCGGAACCGGCGGCGAGACCGTATCGGCCAGGATGGGATAGCGTGCGAGCACGGTCTCCTTGTGCAGCCGGGCGCCGCGCCTTACTTCAACCGTCGTGGAGATCGTCGTTTCCTGCGATGCGTTCTGAACGCCGCGCGGTAAGTCCAGCGTCTGGCGGTTCTCGAAATGCATCTCCGTGCGAACGGTGTGCTCGACTCGCCCGCGCGGCGTATCGACAAAGCCGGTGACCTGCCAATTCGCGATCGCCGTCTGCAGTAAAGTTCCGCCGCTGCGATCCAAATGCTGCGCCGTGAACACGCGCGGGGGTGCGAAATCGTCGTGCGCTATTTCCCCGCCGGTTCGTACTGCGCGCGGATCGCGCCACAGCAGCAGATTGCCGTCCACGGGCCACGTTCCGCGGCTTCCCAGAACGGCGATCGATATCGTGTGCGTTCGGCCGTCGGCGAGCAC
>DASRDE010000277.1:0-7840 GCA_035652755.1 Vulcanimicrobiaceae bacterium
GCGGAGGCGCGATCTCGCTGGTCATCGGCCCTGCGCCGCCATCGCAGCGGCCTCCAACCCGTCCGCAGCTGCCGCAGAGACAACCGTCGAACTCAACGCGCGGAAATTCAACGTACGTGGTCGTGCCGCTCAAATACGCCGACGTGAGCGAAGTGGTCGGAATTCTGGTGCAAGGCCAAACGATCGCGCCCAACGACAACTTCCAGCCGGCTGGTTCGATCTTCTCGCTGCCGACGTCCCCCGGCTCGCCAGGGGCGGCACCGCAGGTGTACCAAAATCCGCCGACGGGTTCGCAGCCGGAAAGTTTCGGAGAGCGGGTCAACGACAATATTGCCATCGACCGCCGGCTCAACGCGATCGTTCTTTCTGGAACTCCGCAGCAGGTCGCCGATTTGCAGGCGGAAATCGAACAGATCGACGTTCCGCTGCCGAGCGTCATGCTCGTCTGCGAAGTCGTCGAGCTGAGCGAAACGGCGGCACGCGATCTCGGACTCGACTTCAGTGCCAGCGGGTCGGGGAGCGCCGTGGGTGGCGGCAACGCCGTCTTAACGACGGGTATGTTGCCCGCTTTCCGTGCCGACTTTCAAGCCAGTCTGTTCGCTACGATCGCGCATGGCGGCGGCCACATTCTCGCAACGCCGCGCGTCGTGGCGCTCAATGGGACGCCTGCGCAAATTTTGACCGGCGATGCGCTGCCGATCATCTCGACGACGATCTTTCCCGGGCCGCCCGTCCTGACGCAGCAAACCGTGAACTACATCGCCGTCGGGATCAACTTGCAGATTCAGCCGCGCATCACGAGCGACCGGTACGTCACCTCGCACATCTTCGCGGAAGTCTCGAGCGTCACAGCGTACGTGCCGACGCCTCAGGGCAACGTTCCGCAGATCAGCTTGCGCCAAGCGACGACGATGGCCACCGTCAGCGACGGCCAGCCCTTCGTCATCGGCGGGTTGCTGCAGGATCAAGAGATTCGCAACATGTCGAAGATTCCGGGCATCGGCGACGTACCGCTCATCGGAGGGCTGTTCCGCGTGCGTCACGAGATGGACACGCACACCAACCTCTACATCTTGATCACGCCGCATATTCTGCAGCCCACCGGCGCACCGCCCTTGGTTCCGGCTCTTCCCAAACCGCACGTTCCCGGGCCCACGCCTAATCCGTACTGACGGACACGGCGGTGCCGCGATCTCGTTCTTAGATTTGGAAGAACTCCGTGAACCGTTTGAAGAGCTTCGGATCGCCCTGGATGCGCACGAGTTTTTTCTTGAGCGCCTCTTCGGGCGAAATCTCGCGCGCCATGACTTGACGCAGTTGGGGGCCCGCGTCAACGACCAAGTCGGGCGCCTCGATCGGCCCGGCACCGACGGTGACCGATCCCCCGCGCACGTGCGCATGCACGACGACGTCGCCTAAATGCAGCTCGTACTTCACGTTTGCGCGGCCGGCGGCTTCGGGGCGGAAAGTCGTCATGAGCGCCGACGCCATCGAGTCGTTCGTCACCACCTCGCCCGGACGCGGATCGCCGAGGCGCTTCGCCCCCCAGCGGCCCAGCGCGATGACCGGCCCCTCCAGTTCCTTGCCCTGGTCTGTGAGCTCGTAGGCGACCCCGCCGGGCGGGCGCGGCATCGCGCGGCGCCGCACGATGCCCGCTTCCTCCAGCTCTTTTAAGCGCGAAGTAAGGATGTTCGTCGGAATGCCGGGCAGGCCGCGCTCGAGGTCGCTGAAACGCTTGGGCCCGATTAGCAAGTCACGCACCACGAGCAAGGCCCATCGTTCGCCGAGGATCTCCAGGGCGCGCGAGAAACCGCAGTACTGACCGTACGTCCGCATCGGCACGCGCCCATTGTACCATGCGCTTTTTGTTTTGCATACTACTTGCATTTTGCAAGTACTCCTGCTATGATGGCTCCCGTATACATCACGCGTTTACAGAAAGGCACCGGTCCGCTCATGCAAACCATCACGCCGTTCATCTGGTTCAATGACGAAGCTGAAGAGGCCGCGAAATTCTACACGTCGATTTTTGAAAACGCGCGCATCACGAACGTCAGCCGGTACGGGGAAGCCGGACCGCTGCCGGCAGGTACTGCGATGGTCGTGGAATTCGAGCTGCTCGGCCAAGAATACATGGCGCTCAACGGCGGCCCCACGCGTGAAACGCCGGGTGAACCGTATCCGGGATCGATAGCGCTGTACGTCGATTGCCCGACGCAAACGGAAGTCGATCGTCTCTGGGACGTGCTCAAGGAAGGCGGCCGCATCATGCAGTGCGGCTGGCTGACCGACAGATTCGGCATCACTTGGAACATCGTTCCATCCGGGCTGAAGACCTACATCGGCGGCGACGATCCGCAGCGTGCTGCTGCCGCAATGAAAGCCATGATGCAAATGGAAAAGCTCGATATCGACGAGTTGCGGCGCGCATACGAAGGCGTCGCGTAGCAAGCAGCCCCCAAACTGCCGGCGCGCGCAGGCGGAATTCGACGCGCGCGTACCAAATGTTCAAGCAGCGAACGAGTGGTTTACCATCGCTCGTACGCTTGCTTGTCGCACGGGTTTGGGGTTGTCCATGATGCCTGTCCGCTCACCGTTTTCCGCAACGTGCATCAGCCTTGCGATTTGCGCCGTGCTCGTATCTGCGTGCGGCGGCGGGTCGGGAAGCGGCGGCAGCGGCGGAGTAGTGCCCACACCGGGCGGGGGCGGCGGCGGAAAACCGTCGGCGTCTCCAAGTGCGACGCCGACACAACAGCCGAGCGTCCTTTCACAAGACGTCGCTTTCGGTGCCGTGCCCGTGACCGCTACGTTCGGCCGCATCGACTCGGGAGCAAGCGGATCGATCACTTTCCCCGCAACATTCGCCGGCGCGTCGCAAGCGTCGATTTCGCTGCAATCCCGCGTTCCATCGGGCGATCCGTTGCCGCAGTCTAAGTCGCGGCATACGTTTGGACTGGGCGGCGCCGTTACGCCGATCGCCTACGTAAGCGTTACTGCCGCGCAGAGCGTCAGCTTCGGAGTCGCACCGGAATTCGACATGGCGTTCCCGGCCGGGACGCTTTCCGGAAACGCCTATGTCGCATTTTACGATTCCTCCAATCCGACTGCCGGATGGACCGCGCTCCAAGGCCCCGTCCCGGCCGCCGGCACGACGCTCGTCATCGCGCAGCAGCCGCTGCCGACGATCGCGCAATTCAGTTCCAACGTTTCGTACGTCTATGCGATCGTCGAAACGGGAACGCCGCTACCAACGCCGACTCCGCCGCCCACGCCATCGCCTTCACCGGCGGCTACTTCTTCGGCCACTCCGACCGCGTCGCCGACGGCTTCACCTACCGTCACGCCGACCGCTTCACCCACGCCCGCTTCGTGCGTTCCACAAATGCGCGCGCGCACGAATTCGGGCGCGCATCTGCTGGACTTTCCGGTATTCGCACATTCGCACGCCATGCCGATGTATTCGCGCGGCTACTTAAGATCGCACCCGGGCTTGGCTTGGGGACCGAATGCGCGCCACGCGATGCGCGGATTCGATCGAACGAACGATTTAACGTACGGCGGCGGCGCGGTGCAAACGTCGCCCGAACTCTTTCTCGTCTTTTGGGGATGGCAAGGTCCGGGTGACACGAACGCGGATCCGCTCGGCGAGTCTTCGGTGCTGCTGAACTTCTTCTCGAGCATCGCCGGCAACGGCTGGATCAATATCGATACGCAATACTACCAACTGGTGAACGGCACGGCGCAGTGCATTAATAATCCGGCAACGCTAATCGCCGGTGTTTGGTACGATTCGTCCCCGCCGCCGAATCCGTACTCGGAAAGCGACGTCGCGGGCGAGGCGAACCGGGCGATGGAGCACTTCGGTTACTCACCGAACGCCAATTACTTCGTGGCTACGCCGACCCGATATACGACGCCGGGCTTCGTGCAGAGATTCTGCGCCTATCATACCGTCCAATACACGGGCAACAATCCGGTCGCGTACACGGTATTTCCCTACGTGCCCGACGCCGGTTCAACGTGCGGAGCCGGAGCGGTAAATTCGCCCGGACCCTTGGACGGCGTAAGCATCGTCGGCGGACATGAAGAGGCGGAGACGCAGACCGATCCGGTTCCCGGCTACGGATGGGGCGGTCCACAAGGCGAGATTGCCGACGAGTGTGCATGGCAGGGTCTGGAGGCCAATCCGCAAGCCGAATACTTTCCGACGCAGCCGCTCTGGGATAACCTCACCGGCAACTGCGCGCAATCCGGACCGTAGCCCTTGGTTACGTTTCGGTATTTCCGGCCCGCCGCGACCGTCTGAGACCTTACGGCCGCTTGCCCGACTGCCGATAACCGGGCTATCGGAGGGCTAAGTATGCACCGGATCCTCACATCCGCAGCCGCCGCATTCGTCATTGCGGCGACCGCAATGATCGCACCGGCCGCGGCAGCGTGCGACAAGAACTTCACGCTGTATAACGAGACCGACGCGTCGATTCTGCACTTGTACGTCTCGCCGCATCAGTCCAACACGTGGGAAGACGACCTGATTACGAACAACGCGTCCATCGAGCCCGATACGTCCTGGCACATCAATATGTCGGCCGACGATCGCGATCTGAGCCTGTACGACGTCAAAGCGCTACTGGACGACGGCAGCAAAGTCGTGGGCGCGAGCATCAACATCTGCCGCGCAACCAAAGTCTACGTCTACAACGACCACGTCACGTACGAGTAGCTCGCCTTTACAAGAAGCGGCTCCCTGAACCCCTCACGTGCAACAGCGTGACGGACCGGAGCCGCTTTTCTTTGTTCCGTACGCCGGCATGTACTTGCGTTTTACAAGTATACATCGTATAATGCACCATATTGCACTCGGTCTGTTTCGGCAACAACGAGGAGGCGGTGCCCGTGGGAAATCCCGTCGTTCACTTCGAGATCATGACCAAAGATGCAGCGGCGCTGCGCGACTTTTACGCCAAAGTTTTCGATTGGCGTTCCAAACCCGCTGAGGGCGCTTCCGGCGTCGACTACGGGATCATTGAGAATGGCGCCGGCGTCGGCGGCGGCATCGGTGAAGCTCCCGCCGGCTACGACGGTCATGTCACGTTCTACGTCGGAGTTCCCGACGTCGCCGCAATGCTCGAACGAATCGAGGAACAGGGCGGAACACGCATGATGGGGCCCGACCAGGTTCCGGGCGGACCGCTGATCGCTCTTTTCCGCGATCCGCACAACCACACCATCGGCCTGGTGCAGACACCCTAGACTTCCGGCGGCGCTTCTAAAGAAACAATCCCCGCTGAAAGTACAGCGGGGATTGTCGGGATTACGCTACCAGCGTGCTTTGCTTACGGTTCAGAACCCCTGGCGAGGGTATCCCGCATCGCCCATTGGTTGCGGAATGCTGGTGATCTGACCGTACGGCGTGGTCGAGCTGCCTTTGTATCCCTCGACTGCGCCGGTCTGGTCGGATTGGAAGAACAGCCCGCCCATGACGGTCCCGTCCTGGGTCGGCTGATTGATACCGCTGGTGATCGTGTAGGACGGCGTCGTTTTGCCCGCAGCATACACGGTGACGTTGTTGTTTGCGAAGTTTCCGACATAAATCTTGTCCTTCGCACCGATGGCAACGCCCACGGGTCCGGCGAGGCTGCTAAGCGCGAGCGGAGTTGCCGTCTTGCTGTCGGCCTTGATGAAGAATATCTGGTTCGTTGAGTCGCTCGCGACGTAGACGTTTTCCTTGCTGTCCGATGCCATACCGACGGGCTGTCCGCTAATCGCGATGGTTGCGTACGCAGTCGTCTTGCCCGGATGATACGCCGTGACCGTATTCGTCCCCAAGTTGCTGACGAACACGTTTCCATCACCGTCGACGGTCACGCCGTATGGGCTCGACAAGCTGCCGGTAATCGTGAAGAACGGAGTGGTTGCCCCGTGTTTGTATTCGGTGACGGTGTTGTTGCCCAGGTTCGCGACGTACAACACGCCTTTGGTGTCGATGGCAACGCCGGACGGTGCGTTCATTCCGCTGGTGATCGTTCCGACTGTCTTGAGCGCTTTTGTAGCCGGGTTGAAAAGGACCACCTGGTTATGCTGAATGTCGGCTACGTAAAGGATCGTTGAGGGCAGCGTCGGCGCCATGTAGCCCGGTCCCATGCTGCGAGGGACCGCCGGCACCACGATATTGCCCGAAACCACGGGGCCGGGCAGCGTCCTTGTCGCGGGCTGCTGAACCGAGCGGCTTTGCATGTTTTGACCGGAGTTGAGTACGGGTGCCGAGCCTCCCGCGCAGCCGGCAACAAAGAGCAGTGCGGCGCCGATCGCCAGCGCGCGCGTGACAGGAAGAGCCATAAGAAGAGAGCCTCCCTCTCAACAGTTAACGTGAGAAAAGGCTCTCCTTTGGGTAATTCGACGGCACCTTCCGGCCGGACCCCGCGAAGCATAGTCGTTTTAGACTACTGCGCGGCGACGCTGTTCGGCGGCGCCAATTTGCCGACACCAAGCCTCGCTACTCGACGCGAAGAACGCGGACTCCGTCGCGATCCGCACGAAAAACCGGCTGAGAATGAAAATCCCGGTCATCGAAACGGCGCGCCTTCGGCTGCGGGCTCATACGCCCGCAGATCTCCCGGCCTGTGCAGCCATGTGGGCGGACGAGGACGTGACGCGCTACATCGGCATCAAACCGTCCACGCTGCAAGAAACGTGGTCTCGCATGCTGCGATACGCCGGCTTGTGGGCGTTCCTCGGCTACGGATATTGGGCCATCGAAGAGCTGGCCTCGCGCGAATTTATCGGCGAGCTCGGCTTTGCCGATTTTAAACGCGACGGGCTTGCGGCGCTCTCGGGGATACCCGAACTGGGATGGGCGCTGGCATCACACGCACACGGCAAGGGTTACGCAACCGAAGCCGTCGGGGCAGTCCTGGGCTGGGCCGACGTACACCTGCAGGCTCCGCGAACGGTTTGCCTCATCAGTGCGGAAAACGAGCGTTCGATTCGCGTTGCGGAAAAAAGCGGGTATCGTAAGATTGACGAGTTGCCTTACGGCGGTACCACGGCACTTATTTTCGAGCGCCCGGTTCGAAGGCGCGCAGCGCGCGGCGGCGCGCTGCGGCCCTGAACGGCGGTCCGGTTGTAAGATATCGCTAGCTGAAGTACACGTTCTCCGTCGCAGCTTTGGGCGAGAACCCATTGCATTTGACGTCGGCGCTGACGCTCGCGGCACCGGCAACTGCGCCGCCCGGCATCGGCCCGCCCATGAAGTAGACGTACTGGCCGTTGCCGTTAAGAGTGATGTTGAAGGTCTTCTTGAGGAGCGCGACTTTGTTCTGCGTCATCGTGAAGGTCAGGACGCACGGAGACGAGCCTTCCGCGACGTTGTAAAAGACGTACGTGATCTCGAAGCCGCCGTTATGCAGCAAGTACGAATCCGGAAACGCGATGCCGAGCGCGCCCGCGATCGGCGGGCTTCCGACGCAGTTGATGCACGGGACGCCGCTAATGGCCTGGGAAAGCGAAGCCCACGAATTGATGATTTTGGGCACGCCCGCCGGCGGCTGTACGTGCGTCTTCTCCGGAATGTACAGCATCTTCAGTTCGGGCGAGATCGTGACCAGTTGAGGCAGCGGGTTCGTGGCGCGCGAGAACCCGGATGCTCCATTCTGCCCGCTCGAGGAGGACGCTCCGCACGCGGTCAACGCGAACGCGGCGGATGCGGCCGCCAATAGGGAAAGCGCGGCTCTTGCAAAGCGCATAGTCAACCTCCGATAAGCTCAAGGCCGTCAGGTGTGTCCGCTTCCGTACGAACCTGTTCTTCGCCTAGACGCCGGGACTAAAGTACTACTTCCCG
>DASRDE010000278.1:0-5321 GCA_035652755.1 Vulcanimicrobiaceae bacterium
CGAGCGTCCGTACGAGAAACGCAGTGCGTCATTCGCACCGAGCTGATAGCTTGCCGCAAAGCGCGGCTGCCAGATGCGCGGACGGTTGAACGCGTCGCCGAATTGATTCGGAATAATGTCCGACGGATTTCCGAGCGCATCCGCAAGCGTCGGTCCGCCCCATGGGTTCTTTCCCCAGTCCATGTTGTCGGCGTCGATGCGCAGCCCGTAATCCAAATGCAGGCGCGAATTCACCGACCATTGATCGCGAATGCCGATGCCCGCTTCGTGGAAGATCGCGTGGTGGTAGTCGATGCCGTCGGTCGGAATCAGCGGCAAACTGCCCGTCCACTTGCCGTTGGTCACGAGCCAGTCGTAGACGTAACACGAACCCGGATTGCCGGTAACCGCGTTGGTCTGGCACGGATTCGCCGCGCTGATCGGTTTACCGATGCCGGACGGATTCGCGGGCAGATACCAGTCGGAGATGTCCGGAGCGTATGGGCTGCCCGTAATCCCTCCGCTGCAGAACCCTGAAAGCGGGCAGAGCAGGCCGTACGGCGCGGTCGAAAACCAGCGCGGAAGATCGTCCTGATAGCGGATTGCCAGCGTCGTCGTATGCGCGGATCCGAATTGATGCGTCAGATCGAACTCGCCGAAGAGCCGCTGGCCGCCGACCTCCGTCAACGACGGACCGTTGACGCCCTGATAGTAGTTGGTGCCGCCGCTCTCTTGAAAGAAATCGGCGTACGCAAGCGACATGAACGTGCTGGCGTTCAGGTTCCAGGTAAAGCCGATCTTGTTGAAGTTCAGCGGCTGGTAGAGAGTCATTTCCGGCTGCGACGGCAGCACGTCGCTCGACGGCACGCCGGCCATTAAGCGCGTCACCGAATTGAGTTGCGTCACGCCGTTCGGAAAGACTTGATCCCAGGGCGTGTATGCGAGCGGGTTGTACGGATAGTAATGCGCCGCTTGCAGCCCGCCGTAGTTGCCCCATTGGTTGTTCCACTCGTCGCGGAAGAGCCATTGAAGCGCCATCGCGTTCTGGTGACCGAAGCGGTAGACGAAATTATTGACGATGTCGTCGTGCTTGAGCAGGCTGGTGCCGTAGTACGCGCCGATACTTGCGGCGTCGACCCCGAACGGTGCGTACTCGGGTACGGATCGCGAACCGTCGTAGCTGAAGAAATCGCTGATGCGGTTGTTGGGCGTCGCCCAGCCGTAGTTCACCGAGAACTGGTGATTGTAGAACGGCTCCTCGACCTGAGCCGAGACCAGCCCGTCGGCGGGGAACGTGCCGCGCGGCGGGACGATGTTGATGACGCCCGCACCGATGTTGCCTTGCGTCGCGTCGCCGGAACCGGAGACCAGCTGCAGCGAACCGCCCGAACCGCCCGTGATGTTGCTCAAATAGTCGCTCGATCCGTTGCCATCGAAGAACGGCACGGTGAAGTTGACGCCGTCGTACTGATAGCCGAGCTCGACGTTGAGCGAACCGCGGATCGTAACATTGTTTTGCGCGTCCAGAATCGCGCCGGGGGCAGCCAAGATCAACTGCTGCTCGTTCTGGTTCGTCGCCGATCCGAGCGCCTGCGTAATGCGCTGGCCGCTGATCGTGGTCACGTCCTGCGTCTGCGTCGGCTGAAACGCCCCGTTGCGAGCCCGCGCGCTCACGTGCGTGATCGTCTTGAGCGATTTGTTCAGCCGAACCTCGCCCACGCTGTCGGTCTCGTCGCCGAACACCGCAACGCCGGGCAGCGAAACGCTGTCGTAGCCGTTTTTCGTGAACGAAACGGTGTAGGTGTCGGCCGGGAGCCCGAGCAGCGTGAAATGTCCGCCCGCATCCGTCGTCCCGCCGAATCGTCCCGACGGCGAGCGCGCGAGGATCTGAACGTCGGCGAGCGGTTTGCCCGTCGACGCGTCCACGATCGTCCCGGTCAGATTGCCCTGGATTCCGCCTGCGCCGTGCGCAGGGAGCGCCGCGAGCATCGCCAGCGCGAAGAATACCGCCGCGATGCGGGCCGGGTAAGTCCATGCGAAGAACGCCCTGCGCAGAGTCATCGTAACCTCCACCACTGCGTGCGCTTTGGAGCCCAAGAGTTTAGCGCACGCATTTCGGGCCCCTCGCGCCTTTCAAGAGCGGCGGTCCGGTGTTAAGATGAGCCCAACAGCCCGGAGCTCGCCTATGAACCCCGCCGCAAAACCCACCCCATGGGATCTCTGCCACCGCTGCAGCAGCCCGCACGGCTATTACAAGATGGTCCGCTTCGACGACGGCGTCGACGAATATGACGCGTACATCTGTAAATCGTGCGCCGACTCGCCCGACGTGCGGATCGACCGCCTCGAAACCCACGTTCGGGTGCTCAGCGTGCTGACGGCGCTGCTCGCGGTCGGCTTTATCCTGGTCAGCTGCCACCACTAGGCCGGTCGAGCCTGTCGCCTATTGGCGACTTTACGCCAGTACACTTGACATTTTGTCATGTATAGCGTACATTTAGTCCCATGTACGAGACATCCCCCCGTAAAAACCCCGCCGGGGGCAGCGTGAACCCGACCGACCGCGCCAAGCGCCAGTACAAGATCCGTTTTTGGATTGCGATTGCCGTCTACGTCGCGATCGTCTTTCCGGTCTCTGTTCAGGTCAACCACACCTCGGGGGCGCTGCGGATAGCCCTGGCGCTTACGCCCGTACTGCCGATGATTGCCATCTTGGTCTTCGCGATTCAGATGATACGCGGCATCGACGAGCTCGAGCGTCAAATCCACATCGAGGCGCTGGCGATTGCGGCCGGCGTTACCGCGCTGCTCGCAATCACGTACGGCTTTTTAGAAGTGGCGCACTTCCCCAGGCCCAGCGCGTGGTTCACCTACGCCGTCGTCATGGCGGCGTGGTGCATTGCGACGCCGTTCGTCTCCAGGAAATACAAGGGATGAAAAACCGCATCCGCGTGCTTCGCGCCGAGCACGAGTGGTCGCAGGCGGAAGTTGCCGATCGGCTCGGCATCGCGCGCCAAACCGTCAACGCGCTCGAAACTGGAAAATACGCCCCGAGCTTGCCGCTCGCGTTCAAAATCTCACGGCTTTTCGGTAAAGCCGTCGACGAAATCTTCGATCCGAATTCCGTAGAGGAGTAACTTCATGAAATCCCCGATCGCAGCGAGTGCACTCGCGATGTGTGCGCTCTGGTTCCCCTTGTCCGCAAACGCGCAGCCGCCCCCGCCGCTGCCGGCGGCCGCAGCGTCGTTCGACGCCGGATCGCTCCACGTCGACGTGTACGGCACGGCCGGCAAACCCGCACTGATCTTGATTCCCGGTCTGGCATGCGGACCATGGGAATGGTCGCGCGAGATCGCGCATTTCTCGCCGTCGTACGCAATTTATGCGCTCACCCTCCCCGGCTTTGACGGTCGCCCCGCAATCGACGGGCCGCTGTTCCAGACCGTGACATCGGACTTCTGGACGATGCTCGATGCGCATGGTATCCGTCAGCCGATCGTCGTCGGCCACAGCTTGGGCGGAACGCTCGCGATCGCGCTGGCCGAACAGCACGCCGAAAAACTGCGCGGAGCGGTTGCGGTTGAGGGTTTGCCGGTCTTTCCGGGCATCGACAAGATGACCGAACAGCAGCGGACGGCCGCGGCCGCGCGTTTCGCGTCGATGATGGGCGCCGCGACGCCGCAGCAGTTCGAAGCGACGGAACGATCCGCCGTGATTCCCAACTACGTGCGCTCCAAGGGCGACGTCGATGCGATCGTTCCGCTCGTCGCCAAGACCGATCCGAAGGCCGCCGGCGCGTGGATGGCCGCCGACATCGGCAGCGATCTGCGCCCGGCACTGCACGCCGTTACCGTGCCTCTGCTGGAAATCGTGCCCTACGACGCGTCTTTCGACGGGGCCATGTTTGCCAGCGCGCAGATCAAAGCAGCGTATTACGCTTCCCTGCTTGCATCGGATCCGGCAGCGCAGACGGCCATAATCCCGGATTCGCGCCACTTCGTGATGTACGACCAGCCCGCCAAACTGGACGCGGCGCTCGACACGTTCCTGTCGGGCCTGCACTAAACGCGCGCCTCGGGGGCGCCTGCCTGCAAACTTCGGCACGCTTAACCGCGTTATGACTGAAGGATGCAGGGCGGGCGCCGCCCGCGTAGGAACGTGAAGTTCCCGAACGGCGGTGCCCCGAGCACCGAGCGATATACGACCCGAATGAGCGCCACCGAACTGCAGTACTCGCCGGAGATCGAACGCGAAACCCGGCCCATCTTCGAACGCGTCGCCGCGATTATTCCGGCCGCCGAATGGCCTATTCATGCCCCGTACGTGCACGCGATCGAGCAGCTCAAGCGGGAACGCAACGCGGTGATCCTCGCGCACAACTATCAAGTGCCCGAAATATTCCATACGGTCGCGGACATCGTCGGCGACTCGCTGGGCCTTGCGATGGAAGCGGCCCGCACCGACGCCGACGTCATCGTGCTGTGCGGCGTCCACTTTATGGCCGAAACCGCCAAGCTCGTCAATCCGGAGAAGATCGTGCTCGTGCCGGATCTCCGCGCCGGATGTTCGCTGGCCGAATCGATTACGGGCGCCGACGTGCGTCTGCTGCGCGAACGCTACCCGGGCGTACCCGTCGTGACGTACGTGAATACGTCCGCGGAGGTCAAAGCCGAGTCGGACATCTGCGTCACCAGCGGGAACGCGGTGCGCATCGTCAACGCGCTGGGCGTGCCGCGCGTGATCTTTCTCCCCGATGAATATTTGGCCAAATACGTCGCGTCGCAGACCGAGGTGGAAATTATCGCGTGGAAGGGCCACTGCGAAGTACACGAGCGGTTCACCGGCGCGCAACTGCGCGCGTATCGCCAGGACGATCCGGGCCTGATCATTCTCGCCCATCCCGAGTGCCCGCCGGACGTGCTGCACGAGGCCGACTACGTCGGATCCACGCAAGGAATGACCGATTACGTCGGCCGCCTGGATCCGTCGCGCAACCCGCGCGTGGTCATGATCACGGAATGTTCGATGGCCGCCAACGTTTCCGCGAACTATCCGAGGATCGAGTTCGTGCGCCCGTGCAATTTGTGCCCGCACATGAAACGCAACACGCTTCCGAAAGTGCTCGAGTCGCTTCAAAAGATGCAGTTCGAAGTCACTGTCGATCCGGCGATCGCCGGCCGCGCTCGGCGCGCCGTCGAACGAATGCTCGAACTCAGTGCGTAGCGGCACGGTCATCGTCGGAGCGGGCATCGCCGGATTGATGGCGGCGCTCAAGCTCGCCCCGGCACCGGTCATCGTCCTTTCAAAGACCGCGCTGGGCAGCGGCGCGGCCAGCGAGTGGG
>DASRDE010000279.1:0-3277 GCA_035652755.1 Vulcanimicrobiaceae bacterium
CGGCGACGTGCAAATCTACACGACGAACAATCAGAATTCCGACTTCTACGCGCTGCGTGAGGCGATCTTGCAGAGGGTCGAAGACGTCATCGTGAACGTGGTCGCCAAAGCACCGGCCGGCGCTCCGTACGATCGCGTCTACGTCCTCGCACACAGCCTAGGTTCGACGATCGCGATGGATGCCTTGATTCGGCTCTACACTATCGTGAAAGCGCCGGCCGCGCCCGGAGCGCCCGAACCGCCGTTGCGCGCGCGCGACTGGCTTAGAATCCGGGGCTTCGTCACGTTCGGAACCGCGCTGGAAAAGACGAAGTACTTCTTCAATGCATGGTCGTCCACGCCGTCGCAGAGCTGGGAGCAATGGAGCGACGACATTTACGGCGGCCTCTTTACGGCCGACCGCTCCACTTTGAATGGCAGCGACGCGGCCGTCGGGATCTATTGGCTGAACAGTTGGTTCTTTTCGGATTTTGTCTCGGACGAGATCACCACGTATCGGTCGTTTCTGCTGCCGGGCGAGACATTGGCGGATGCCGTGAAGGCGCGCGACGACGCACGCGCGCTCGCCGCGGCCGGTCAGCCCGTTCTGGCGCGCTGCGTTGCGGATAACCGGCACCGGTTCGGCCCGTGGCCCCGGCACATCGAAACGCACACGTGGTATCTCGCACATCCGTGGTTTTGGCAGCCCTCGAGCGATACGGATTTCGCCACGCTCGACGTGCTGACGTCCGGGACTCCGTTCGCGCGCGAAAGAGTACGCGCCGCACGTGCGCCCGCGATGCCCTCGCGCGGCCATGCCGTCGGGCGCTGGGAAGCCGCGACGTTCAAGCAGTGGCACGTGGAGCGCTGAGCGGAGCCGACGAAATTTCGTCGTCAGGAACAATTTTTTAGCAGGACAGGGCAGGAGCGCGGCCAAGGAAACGCGGTGCGAAAACTGCTGACGTCCGCGTTCGCGGCCCTCATTGCACTCGGTACGAGCGGCGTCCCGAACGCCGCGTTCGCGGCAGGTGCACCGCTGGCGCCGCACCCGGGCCCCGCGCAATCCATTGCGGTACGGCCGGCGGCCCACGCGCCCGTGCCGTTGACCTCTGCCGACCTGGGCGCTTTTATGGACGGGCTCTTTCCCTATGCGATTGCGCGCGCCGGGATTCCGGGCGGCGCGATCGTCGTCGTGCGCAACGGCAGGGTACTGTTCGTAAAGGGTTACGGCTATTCGGACGTTGCCGCGCACGCGCCCGTACTTCCCGATCGCACCATGTTCCGGCCCGGATCGGTTTCGAAGTTATTCACCTGGACGGCCGTGATGCAGCAGGTCGAAGCCGGGCGAATCGACCTTGACGCGGACGTGAACAAGTACATCGATTTCACGATTCCGCCGGCCTTCGGCAAGCCGGTGACGATGCGCGACCTGATGACGCATACCCCCGGCTTCGACGAAACGATTCGCGACTTAATCTTCGACAACGCCGGGCAAATGTATCCGCTGGCCGACTACATGAAGAGACGCATGCCGTCGAGGATCTATCCGCCCGGTCAGGTTATCGCGTATTCCAATTACGGCGCGACGCTTGCCGGGTACATCGTGCAGCGCGTGTCGGGCGAGCCCTTTGCCGGCTACATCGCGCGGCACATCTTGATGCCCCTGCGCATGAATCACTCGTCGTTCTTGCAGCCGCTCCCGCGTGCATTGAAGCCGTTGATGTCCAAGGGCTACGCGGACGGCGCATCCGAACCGCCGACGCCGTTCGAATTCATCGAGGCAGCGCCGGCCGGCGCGGCGTCGACGACGGTTTCCGACATGGCGCACTTCATGCTTGCGTATCTGCAGAACGGCACGTATGGCGGGCGCACGATACTCAAACCCGCGACGATCCGCCGGATGTGGACGCTTCAAGTTGCGCCCGCGCCGGGGATTATCGGGTTCGACTTGGGTTTCTATCAGGAAAATCGCAACGGACTGACGATCGTCGGCCACGGCGGCGACACGAACGCGTTCCACAGCGACCTTCACTTGATTCCGAGCCGCGGCATCGGGTTTTACGTGACGTTCAACAGCCCCGGTACGGCCGGCGCCGTCGAGAAGGTTCGCACGGAGATCTTCAACGAGTTTCTCAACCGCTATTTCCCGTATACGCCGCCGGTCGAAAAAACCGTCGCCACCGCTAAGCGCGACGCCGCGCGAGTCGCGGGCTGGTATCAAAGCAGCCGCCGCACTGCGCGCGCACTCACCCTGGTGTACGCGCTCGGTCAAACCAGCGTCAGCGCGCTTCCGAACGGCGAGATCGAAGTAGCGGGCCTGACGAACCAAGCCGATTCGCCGCTGCGTTGGCGTGAAGTCGGGCCGCTGTATTACCGGCAAACCGACGGACAGGCGCACCTGCGCTTCAACGCAAGTTCAGACGGTCGAGTGCTTTCGTGGGCGACCGATTTATTCAACGCGGTGTCGGTCTTCCAGCGGGTCGACGGGTTAAAAGCGCTTGGGACGCTCAAGATCATGCTTGCGCTGTTCATCGCGATCTTGGCGATCGAGCTGCTCGTACGGCTCGGCGCCTGGATCGCGCGCCGCAAGCTCGGCCTTCGGCTCGGCGTAAGCGGCGGCGAGAGCTGGGTGCATCTGGGGGCCCGCATCGGCGCCGTTATGTTCCTGATAACGCTCGGCGGCTGGGTCGCACTGCTCTCCAACGACAAGATCTTGCTTTCACCCTCGCTGGTCCCGATGATGATTGTGCTGTACGTGGCCGGCGTGGTCGCGGTTCTTGGCGGCGTTGCCATGATCGCCGAAGCGGTGCTGCGTATTCGAAACGGCCCCGGCGGGTGGCTCGTCAAGAGCGGCGAGATCGTCGTCGCGCTTGCCGCGCTGTACGGTATCTGGCTTTTTAGCGCATTCGGTCTCATCAACTTCGTGACCAACTTCTAAATGACGGCCAAGACCACGCTCGTCACGCGCTTGGAGCGGTGGCGGTTCACGCATCCGTTCCGGATCTCGGGTTACGAGTGGAGCGACATGGAGGTCGGCTACGTCGAAGTCGAGCGCAACGGCATGCGGGGACGCGGTGAGTGCGCGGGCGTGTATTACAAGAACGATCCCCCGCGGCACGCGCTGGATGAAATCGCTCGCGTGGAGAGCGAGCTCGCTCGCGGGCTCGACCGCGAATCGCTGCTCGAGCTGCTCCCGCCCGGCGGTGCGCGCAACGGCGTCGACTGCGCGCTTTGGGACCTGGAAGCAAAAGAGCGCAAGCGCCCCGTGTGGCAACTGGCCGGCGTCCCGCAGCCGCGC
>DASRDE010000280.1:0-3173 GCA_035652755.1 Vulcanimicrobiaceae bacterium
GAAGCGAACGCAT
This sequence comes from Vulcanimicrobiaceae bacterium, assembly GCA_035652755.1. Lineage (GTDB taxonomy): Bacteria > Vulcanimicrobiota > Vulcanimicrobiia > Vulcanimicrobiales > Vulcanimicrobiaceae > DASRDE01. The sequence continues at coordinate 14 of DASRDE010000280.1, forward strand.
CCTTTACCGCGGCGTTCGCGAAGCGAACGCATCCTTTACCGCGGCGTTCGCGAAGCGAACGCATCCTTTACCGCGGCGTTCGCGAAGCGAACGCATCCTTTTTACCGCGGCGTTCGCGAAGCGAACGCAATCTTCAACGGCAGCGTTCGCGCAGCGAACGCAACCTTTTTACATCTAACCGCGCGTCCTTCGACTGCGCTAAGGCACGCATTTGCGTGCCTTAGGCTCCGCTCAGGATGACAGAAATTGCCGCATGCCGGTCCTTCGACTGCGCTAAGGCACGCGTTTGCGTGCCTTAGGCTCCGCTCAGGATGACATAGGGGTTACTTCGTCGCGGTTACTTGAGATGCAGTGACTGCTGAGGCGTGGTTCCCCCAAGAGCTGCGAATATAGGTCACGACCGAGGCGATGTCGCTATCGCTCAGCGTGCCTTTCCACGGCGGCATCTGCCCGTTGTACGTGGATCCGGCGACTTGGATCTTGCCGCTCAGACCGTCCTTGACGATGTGAATCACGGTCGTCGGCGTCCCGGTAACGACCGCATTGCCGGCCAGCGGCGGGAATACGCCCGGCTGGCCTTTACCGTTTGCCTGGTGGCAGCTGGAGCAATTGGTCGCGAAGATCTTGCCGCCGGCAGACGACGCGCCGCCGCCCGCTGCCGCAGTCATCGCGCCCGAGGACATAGTGGATGCCGCGCCCGGCGATGCCGCCATGGGCGAAGCCGCCGGCGAGGAATTCGTCGTCGTGGTCGTCGTGGTCGTGGTGGACGAGGAGCTGCTCTTGCCGCCGCTGCAGGCCGCGGGCACGATCGCCGCGAGGGCGACGATGGCCATGACGGCTACGGGAGATTTCATATACCGTCGGTCCTTTCACAATAGCGATTATGCGGGGGTAGTACTCCTTCGCGGCCCGACTGCCTGCGTGCGCGCCTGCTTGGCGGCGTACATCGCATGGTCGGCGACCTCGATGAGGCGGTCGGCTTCGACGCCGTCGCGCGGGTACAGCGCGGCGCCCACACTCACGCCGATGCCGACGACGCGCCCTTCCACCGTGATGGGCGTCTGAGCGAGGCCGGCGACTTCGGTGCGGACCGCTTCGAGCTGTTCGGCGGTGACGTTGCTCACGAGCACCGCGAACTCGTCGCCGCCCAGACGCGCGATGAGATCGGAGTCGCGCACCGCCGTGCGCAGACGCCGAGCCACCACCTGCAGCAGCAGATCGCCGGTGCGATGGCCGAACGCGTCGTTGACGTTCTTGAACCCGTCCAAATCGATGTACAGCACGCCCAAGCCGCGCTTGGTTCGCTCGGCCAGCGCAATTTCGTGCTCGAAATCCTCGAAGAACTTGGCGCGGTTGTACAGGCCCGTGAGCGTATCGCGCGCTACGATCGTGCGCAGCTTCAGATTCGCTTCATCTAACGTGCGGATGCGGTCGAGCAGGCTGAACGTGAAGATCAGCGATTCGAACATCGACCCGAACTCGACGCCGTTGCGCGCGAAAAACCAGCGGCCGGCGGGAAGGTAGATATCGTACGCGAGATTGGAGATATATCCGACGATCGCAGGTGCGAACGCCAGCACGAAGAGCCGCGCGGGCGCAAAGCCCTGGCGGATGCGCATGATGCCCGCGCCGATGGTGATGAGCATCCCGCCCAGCTGAATCGCGAGCAGCAGCGGCGCGAGCACCAAGCCGTTGGGCAGCGCATGGCGCAGCGTATCGACCGCAACTTCGGCCACGAACCACGCGATGAGCGCCCGGTCCCAGTTGGGCAGCGCGTCGCGCGTCCGCAGGAACGAACGCGTGAACAGCAGCCCCATGAGAAAGACGAGCGTGTTCGAGAGCAGCGTCAGCGCTCGATTATCGGGCGCGGCGTACGGCCACAAATACTGCGCGCCCAGGCCCGTCGCTACGACTTCGTTGATGAAGAATGCGACGATATAACCGACCAGCAGCGCCGCCGTGCGCACGCGCACCGTCACGGCCACGTAGAGATTGCAGAGCGCCACTGCCAGCAGCACGCCGAAAAACAGCCCTTGCACGAGCCGGTCGTCGAAGGCCGTGACGATTGCGTCCGCCTCTGGAACGATCCGTATAAAGAACGGCGTGTCGGCGACGTAGTGCACGTGGAGATAGATCGGGCGCGGGTTGGCCAGCGTCGCCGCGTCCAAATCGACGGCCGGCGGAAGATACGGATCCGGATGCGCGGCGTAGGAGACGCCGGTGCCGATGGCTGTCGCGGCATAGCCGCGGCCGTGCGGGATGTAGACGTGCGCGATATCGACGCTCGTGGGCAAGAACAGCACCCAGCGCCCGCCGGCCGCAGCGTGGCCGCTGAGGTGCAAACGGATCCAGACGTACGACGGCATGAGACGCGTCGAGATCGATTCGAATTTGACGCGGCCGGAGAGTACGTCCGCTGCGGGGATCGATCCCGAAGCGACTTGCGCGTACGGAAGCACGTCGGTCGCCGGTACGGCGCCTTGCGGTGCGGCGAAGATCGAGAGCAGCAGCGCGGCGGCAATCAGCATTATGGCGGCGCCTGGGTTTGCGTGTTGAGCGGTTTTGCGCTCATCGCCCACGCCAATGCGACCAGCAAGAAATTGGCGAGCAGCGAGCTGCCGCCGTACGACATGAACGGCAGTGTGATGCCGGTGAGCGGCAACAGGCCGATGACGCCGCCGATGATGATGAAGGCTTGAAAGCCGAGCGTTGCGCTCAGGCCGATCGCGAGCAGCCGCGTATAGAGATCGGGCTGTTCGATCGCGACGCGTAAAATTCGGCGCACCAGTATGAGAAAGAGCGCGAGCACCACGATCGCGCCGACGAATCCGAACTCTTCGCTATAGGCCGCATAGATGTAATCGGTGCCGACGTCGGGGATGAGCGTCGGATGTCCCAGGCGGTAGCCGGTGCCGAAGATGCCTCCGGCCGCCAGCGAGTAGTAGCCTTGCGCGGCTTGGTATCCCGCGCCGAGCGGATCGGCAAAGGGATTACGCCATACCGCGACGCGCGCGCCCGCATAGTGGTAGTGGTGAATCGACCAGGCCGCGACCCCGCCGAAAAAGACGATGCTGCCGGCGAGCAAATCGATGCGGCGCGTTGCCGCGTAGAGCAGCGCTGCAAACGTGCAGAGCAGCAGCCCGGCCATGCCGATGTCGCG
>DASRDE010000281.1:0-8215 GCA_035652755.1 Vulcanimicrobiaceae bacterium
TACCGCCGGCCTCTCAGGCATCGTTCTTTACGGGCGGCGCGTCAGTGCTCGCGCAGCAATTTCCGCAAGTGAAAGCCTACTCGTACTACGACGCCGTGTATTACGCCGTCGGTTTTCAGGAGAATCAAGACTGGCGCATCGGCAGCAGCGGCCTGCCGTCGTTCTCCGCCTTCGCGAACGATCCGTACCTGCAAGGAACGTATGTCCACTAGTCCGATGCTCCGCGCGCTGTTCGCGGGTTTGTTCTGCGCGCTGCTGGCCGCGTGCGGCGAAGGCACGGCATCGACGCCGTCGTCCGGCCATCCGCCGCTCCCGACCCCAACGCCCGTCGGGCTGGATACGCCGCCGCCGGGAACCGCATATTTGGGCGCTTACGCGCCGGGGGGTGTCGGCGGTCTGGAATTTACGATGGGCCGCAAACTTGCGCTCGACATGCATTACTACACGTGGGCGGGCCTCTTCCCGTCGTTCCAAGAGACGGGAGACGTGGCAAATACGCGTACGCCGGTCGACTCCTGGGACTGCCAGCCGTCGAACGCGCAGATTGCCTCGGGCAGCCAAGATGCGCTCATCGTCACGCGCGCGCAAGCCATCAAGGCGTTCGGCCATCCCATCTTCCTGCGCTACATGTGGGACCCGAATCTTCCCGACACAGTGCTGAACAGGCAGCAATGTCACGACTCCAGCGACAACAGCGACGGTACGTTCTCGGCTACGCAGTTCGTGGCGGCGTGGAACCATATCCGCGCGATTTTCGCGCAGCAGGGCGTCAACAACGTCGTGTGGGTGTGGAGCGTTTCCGCGGCCGGAAGCGCGCCCGCCCCGTATTTTCCCGGCAGCGCGAGCGTGGATTGGGTGGCGATCGACGGATACGACACCAGCGGCCTCTCCAGCATGGTCCCGGTCTTCTCGTCGATCTATTCGGCGGTCGCGGGCTATAACAAACCTGTCCTCATCGCGGAAACCGGCGCCTCGAGCACGGGCGAACTGCAAGTGCCGTATCTGCTCAGCGTGTCGCCCGCCATTCAGCAGAACTTTCCTCTGGTGAAAGGCTTCATGTACTACGACTGCTGCGTGCAGTCGGTAAACGGCTTTTCGTGGACGCTCGATACGGCCGGCGCCAACGCCTTTGCAACACTGGGGAGCGACCCGCTCTTCCAAGCGTTTGGGAACCTCTAGATATGAATACATCGCGCAGTCCGCACCCATTTCACGCCTTAGCCGCCGTTGCGGTGCTCGCGGGCATTTTCGCCGTTGCCGGATGCGGTGAGGGCGGAAACAACTCGCAGCCTTCGAGCGTCCCGAGCGTGCCCGGCGGGAACCCGACTCCCAATCCGAATTTGCTCGTTCCGCCGGTGGGTTCGGTCTATTTGGGCATCTACGTCAATCCGACGCAGACCGCATCGCCGCCGCCCTCGCTGCTGAGCGGCTTCGAACAAGCTGTGGGACGCACGATGGCAATCGCGCCCCACTATTACAGTTTCTACGATGACTTTCCGGGCGCTTACGAACAAGACGATCTCGCGCACGGCCGCATCTCGGTCGACTCGTGGAACTGCCAGCCTCCGAACGCCGCGGTCGCCGCAGGCAAAGACGATGCCGCGATTCGCGCGCGCGCCGACGCGATCAAGGCGTGGGGCCACAAGATCTTCCTGCGCTACATGTGGGAAATGAATCTGCCGGCAAGTCCGGCGTTCCGCGAGATTTGCTACGATCCGGCGACCGATCTTCCCAACGGCGTCTTCTCGCCGCAAGAGTTCGTCGCGGCATGGGATCGCATCCGAGCGATCTTCAATCAGGAAGGCGTCACCAACGTCATTTGGCTCTGGAATCCCAGCGGTACGGTCAACCCTCTGCCGTATTATCCGGGCGACGCGGAAACCGATTGGGTCGGATTCGATAAGTACGACATCGTGAGCTCGAGCGTGAGCCAACTGTACGCGCAGCCGTACACGTGGTTAAAGCCGCTCAATAAACCCATTCTGCTCAGTGAAACGGGCGCGAATTCGGGCTTCCAGCAGACCTTCTTCCAAGAGATGGGCCCGACGCTGTCCACGCAGTTTCCGCAGATCAAGGCGATGATGTACTTCGATTCGCAGAAGGGCACCGTGAACAGTTGGGTGGTCGCAACGCCGCCTCCGATGACGCCGCAATTCTCGGCGTTCCAGATAATGGCGACGTCGCCTTACTTCTCGGCTACGCCCCCGCCGGGTTTTTGAACGGCACGATAGCCGGCCCCGAACCAGTTCGCGTCGATGCTGTAACCCCAGCCCAGCCACTCGTAGCGCGGCGCTGAACCTTTGACGCGCGTCCGCGACTGGAGCGGCGCGAGGTCTTCGTCTGGGCGGAAGCCCGTTCCGATCCAATCCAGTCCGCCTTGGTAGCCCGCGCCCATCCATCGCGCGGGTTTTGCTTTGGCCCCGGTTTGCGCGGTCTTGGCAGCCGTGTGGGGCTGCGGCGTGGGCGCCGGGATCAACGTCGGTATGGCGCTGGGCATCGGCTGCGGCGTCGGCACGAGCGTATGCTGCGGCACGGGCGTAGGGACGCTCACCGGCGTGGGATTCGGAGCCGGCGACGGAATGGGTGCGGCCGTCGGCACGGGACGCATCGTCTGGGCCGGAACCGGACGCGGGGACGGCGTGGCCGCGTGATGGTTCAAGAGCGCCGGCGCCGGGGCGTGCGTACCCCGCGGGCGGGGCGACGGCTTGGGCGCCATCGTGAAGACGGGCATGGGCGTATACGCTTTTCCGCAGGCGGCCGGAGCGACGAGCAGCAGTTGGTCGGCCTTCACGAGCAAGTCGCCGCGAGCCGCGGCAGTCGCTTTCTGCGCCTCGTACAATTCGTCGCGCTTTTCGTGCACTTGATCGAATCCGGTTGCGCCGCCCTGACGGATCGTGTTGTACGCAACGATCGCCTTGCGCAGATCTTCGCGGCGCGCCGCCTCGGTCTGCTGCGCTTGGGCGAGCGTGGTTTGCGCGCTTTCGATGTCGGCGAGCACGGAATCCAGAGATGCCGCGATATCCACCCGCCGCTGCTCCTGCTGCAGCGAGAGGGAGCTCAACTGCGCGGCGTATTCGTCGCGCAGCGCGCGCTCCTCGTCACGCGCATGGGTGGGAAGCGAAACGTTCAATGCGGCGCGCAGATCGTAACCCGAAACTTTTTGGTTGATGTCGGTGACCGATCCGGCTTGCCCGGTCGCGGCGGCGGCGATGCTCGATCCGCGCACGCTGGCGAGCTGCGTTCGCACCTGAACGATTTCGGCGGTGAGCGTGGCCAGCGTCGGATCGACGGCAAACGCCGAGGTAAGGGCCCCGGCGCGGCTCACGCTGCATGCGTTGTAAAACTCAGGCTGTACCGGGCGGAATGCAGGCACCTCAACGCCGACCGCGGACTGAACCGTCGCCAGTTGCGCGCGCTTGAGGCTCTCGAAGCTGCGCTGGTCGCTCTGTACGCGCTGAACGGTGTCCAGAAAATCCAGCAGGTTCGTGTACGTCCAAAATCCGGTTTGCCGGAGCGCGCGGGCTCTTGGAATCTCCGCCTGGACCGCCCCCACGTACTTTTGCGCAACCGCCGACTCGTTGTCGAATTCCCAGTACTGCACGTAGGCTTCGCGCAGCGTGGCGATGCGCAGGCGAAGCGCTTGGGCGTACGCGACCTCGGCCAGGTGCTCTTTGGTCTGGGCATCCAGAATGGAAAGCATCTGCGACGTCTTGGAACCCAGCAGCGGAAGACCGATGCCGAAGGTGTGCTCGAAGCGCAGCACGTGCTGGTCGAACGAGCGCGGCACGATGATCGCTGCCGGCCCGAAGTCCGCGTTGTATTGGTAGTTCCAGCCGGCGCGGTCGCGCTCGACCCGCACGGCTTGCTGCGCGGCCTCGATGTCCCGCTGGGTGGCGATCAGCCCGGGCGCCTGCGCTACGCGCTGCTCGAGCGAGGCGAGTGAGACGGTTGCATCGGCGCCGCGCGCGGAGAGCATCGGCACCGACATGACGCAAACCATGACTAAAGAGAGCCAGGCGCGAGTCGGCTGAGACATTGTGCCGGATTTTCTACGGCGTGGGGGAGCGTTCCGCTGTTTGCCCACCAGCTGCCTCAGTTTGAAGGCGCCGCAGCACGTCCAGCGCGATGTCGGGGCGATACTCGGTGCAGTTCGGGCAGTAGCGGCTGGGCCGCGGAACGTTGAACCAATAGCCGTCGACGTAGGCCCGCGTGGCGTGAATCGCACGCAGTACGTCGTCCGCCGTGACGCGCATGCCGCCGGGATTGGTGCTGATGCCGGCGAGGACCACCACGCGCGGGTTGGCCGAACGGGCTTGCGCCGCGGCGGACTTTACGAAATCGGCGTACTTGGCCGTGTCGCGCTCCGAGCCTTGGGCCTGGAGATCGACGACGTCGGCGGCCTTGGCATGGTCGGCTGCAATACGCAGGCGCAGGAACGCGGCGTATCGAGCCTCGCCGGCGTCGATCTCGTTGGGCGCGACGGCTCGCACCAAATTGGTCGCCGGCGTCGAGATGAGCAGCATGTGGTGCGCGTGCGCGAGTTGCGCCGCGAGCTGGGCATAGGTGCCCGAGCGCGCCTGCTCTTCGGCCGGCGTGAAGTTCCAATGCTCGTTGTCGTAGATGATCGCTTTAACGCCCGCGCCGATCTTCCCCGAGTCGAACGCGCGCTTCATGGCGCGATAGCTCGTGAAGGCACGCGTCGGCAGTGCTTCCCACGCGGCTGGGAGCCGCACGGGGTCGCCGTTGCGCTGCAGCACGAACGGCCGGGATCCGGCGAAGTATTTCACCGAAACCGGATCCGTCGCGAACGTTTGCAGTGCCGGGCCGTTGAGAATCCAGCGCAGCGGCTTGGCCGCGGCCGCGTCAGTCATGCCGTGCGCGCACGCCGCGGCGAGCGCGCAAGCCGATAAAAACGCTAGGCCGCGAAAACGCTGCACGCTTGCCGTTCGAAGATTTCCTTCGCACGCCGGTACAGCTCGATGTCGGCCGCGCGGTACTTATTGACCGCGGCGCGCACTTGCGAATCCACATGATATTCGGCGCCTTGGCGCTCCGAGTTCACGTTGTGGAAGCGCTCGGCGCCCAAGTCCCGGCCGAAGATCGTCTTGAACATGCCCAGGCTCTTCGAATACTCGTCCGAGAGCCCGACGAAGGCGAGGTCGTCGACCGAGAGGCTGCCCAAGAATTGCGTCTGATGATCCCGGAAGGCATCCCATTCCAAGTAGTCCATGACGGTCATCTTGGCTTCGTGGAAGATCTTCTCTTCGGGATGCTCGCGCTGCGGATTGCGCAACAGAAAATGATAATGCGCGAGCGCCTGCTGGTACGGGTCGCGGAAGAACGCGATGAACTGCTCGTTCCGGAACAGCCCGCGGTACTTGTCGGCGATGAAGTGCCCGTGGATGACGTCGTACGCGGCCTCGAGCTCGTCCTTGCGGGCCCGCATCGCCTCTTCCCGCAGGGCCCGGCGCTCATTCGCCTCGGGGGTGTTGAAGCCGGCCCAATCCCCATAGTCCTTCATGAAGCGGTCGCCGAACGAGGCATTCAACGCTTCGCGGAACGAGTTGCCGGCGGCTTTTGGCACGTGTATCGAAAGCAGCATGCCCAGCAATACGGGTGAGCGCGGCGGCCTCTCCTGCCGCCCTTCCCAATTGTACTAGTTGTGTTTGAATTGGTACTAGGGTCTGGGAATTCTGTGCCGCAGGCCTCCTAAAAGAGAGGGGAGGTCCCCGCAGGACGCTAAGATGGTGGGGCTTGGACGCGTGGCGCATAGTGCTACGTCTTGTTTTGCACCCCCGTATCGGGATGCGGCGCGCCGTGCTTGTCATTCAGCTCATGCCTTCGGAGTCCTGACCTATGCGGCTTCGCTCCTGGCGCGGCTCAACGCCGCTGTCGCCGACCACTCGCCGCCCCTTCCCTTGGGCCCGTATTCTGCTGCTGCTCGCGGTCGTCGCGCTGCTGGCGTATCTCTTCATCCCGAACTACTTCTACGTTCGGGCCGACGGGCTCGTGCAGGGCGACCTGGTTCCGGTCTCGCCGCTCTACCGCGCGCGCATCGACCAGCTGCTGGTCCACTGCGACGACCACGTCACCAAGGGTCAGACGGTCGCGGTCGTGAGCAACTTCCTGGTACAAACGGATTTTCAGCGGCAGTATTTGGAGAGCCAGCAGGAGCTCGCGCTCTCGAAGGTCTCGCTGGACGAACGGGTCTCGACCGCCAAGACCAATGCCGCCTCGCTCAAGGACAAGTTCGACGCGGCCACGCTCGACGCGCAGCGGCTGCACGACACGTACAAGTCGTACGATCAGGCATACCGGCAGGGGGCGATTCCGCAGGTCGAGTGGCAGGCCAAGTACACCGAATGGCAGACCGCCGAAGCCAACGCGCGCGCGGCGCGCAACGACTGGCAGCGGGCGCAGCAGGACATCGGCCGGATCGCGGCCGCGGAGAACGCGCGCATCGCTTCGAGCCAGCAGCTCTCCGACTCGGCGCAGGCCATGGCCAACCGCGTCTCGAGCGAGAGTCTCACCGCGCCGGTCAGCGGCTATGTCGTCAATTGCGTCTCACGTCCGCAGAACGTCGTCGAACCCAGCCAGCCCATCTACAACATCTTCGAACCGGATCGCGCGTACGTGCTGGCATACTTCCCGCCGGACAGCTTGAACAACGTGCATCTGAATCAGACCGTCGACGTCTCGATCGCCGGGCTGCCGCATACCGTTCCGGGACGGGTCGTTTCGATCTATCCCGACCTGACGAAGCTCCCGACGCAGCTGACCAGATTCTTCTGGCAGCACGTGCAGTGGAACGAATACCGTCCCGTGCGAATCGCGCTCGATCGCCTCTCCGCGTCCGAACGCCAGAACCTGTACTACAACGCGCAGGTGCACGTCAGCATCAAGGTGCGCGACACCGCCCATCCGCTCGCGATGGGGCCGAACCATTAGCATGAGCGACCGCACCGAAGCACTGCTGCGCGCTCTGGGCGCCGTTCCCGCCGATGGAGCGCTGGAGCCCTCCTGGGACGCGGCCTCGCGAACGGGCTCGGTCTATCGCGGCACGCCGTCGGATCTGGACAATGAAAACCTCGCCGGCGATTTGGAAGAGCTCGCGCAGAAGGATTATCTCGAGCGCGTCTTCGTGGAGCGCCTCTCGCTCTGTCCGAGCTGCTCGAGCCATGCCGTCAACGTCCACGAAGCGTGCATCAGCTGCGGCTCCTCCAACCTCGTGCAGTTCAAGGCGCTGCTGCATTTTCGCTGCGGCTACGTCGGCCCGACGACGTCGTTCCGCGAAGAGGCCGACGGCCTGCGCTGTCCCAAGTGCAATCGGCTGCTGCGCGATCTCGGAACGGACCACGACAGCCCGGGCGAGTATTTCCGCTGCCGTTCGTGCGCTTCGATGTTTCAAACGCCCGACGTCGGGGCGCGGTGCCTTTCGTGCGGCGCGCGCTTCACGGGGCAGGCGATGGAGACCATCGCGCACCGCGACGTCTACGCCTATAGGCTTACGAGCCTGGGCCGCGCGGCGCTGAAGGAACAGCGCCTGACCGGGATCGACGAGTCAGCCGTATCACCGGCACTTGCCGCGCGCAGCGTCATGCTCGAGCAGATCGAAGCGGCACGGCGCGAGCGGCTCGAGCGCGGCAAGCGCTTCGGCGTCATCGTCATCGCCTGCGGCCTCAACGGTGCCGCGCTGCCGCCCGAAACGGTCGCGCAGCGCATTACGGAAACGATCGTTCCCGCGCAGTTCACGCTGGGCCGGCTCGATTCGAACCACCTGGTCATGCTCGTTCCCGACGGCTCGAAAGCGAACGCGCTTCGCGGCCGCGTGGCATCGCTCGACGGTATGCAAGTGCGCGCGGAAGTCGTAGAGGTCGCCGACCGGGAGCCGATCTCGGACGCGCTGGAGTTCGCGGCCCGTTCGCTGACCAATGGGTGAGTATCTCCACTGGTTCTCCGCCCCGTTCGACTCGTTTTACGTCTATTCGGGGATCCGCGCCTTCGTCGAACTCGCACAGAGTTCGAACCTGCTCTTTTGGTACCTGATCCTCGTCTTCATCCGCTATCAATTGCCCGACTTGGCGCTATGGGTCGGGTACGTGCTGCAGCCGCGCAATTTCGAGCCGCCGGCGCTGCGCAAGTTCGCGGGCGCAAAGCCGCTCGTCTCGTTTATTATCGCCGGGCGCAATCCCGGATACAGCATCGTCACGTGCAT
>DASRDE010000282.1:0-9039 GCA_035652755.1 Vulcanimicrobiaceae bacterium
CGAGTTCCGCTGGTACTTGCTCTTCCCGCTCGTGCTGCTGTTATGGGTCCGGAGCGCGCGCGCGTTTCTTTGCCTGCTCGTGCTGTTGTTCGTGCTTGGTCAAACACGCGCGATGAGTACCGATCTAGCGGCGCTTCCGGCGTTCATGCTCGGCATCGTGGCGGCGGGCGTGCACGTGCGGGGTTGGAAAGCCTGGCCGGCCTTACCGCTTTTTGCCGTTGCCGCGTTCTTTGCATTTGCGCAAACGTCGAGTTCCGATTCCGGCCAAGACACGAGCGCTCTGTGGGAAACCGCGATGTTCTTGCTGGTCGTTGCCGCCGGCGCCGTTCCGTTTCTGCGATCGCTCTTATCGGCGGCGCCGATCGTGCTGGCGGGCGCTGCGTCGTACAGCATCTACCTTTTCCACGATCTTGGCATCGGGTATGCCGAGCAGTGGCACTGGGGCCGCTGGGGTGCTGGGGCTGCGGGCGTCGGCATCGGATTGGTGATGTGGATGCTCGCCGAACGGCCGCTCTTGCGGCCGCGCGCGCGTGCGGTGGTGATCGCGCCGCTGGCGCGAGTGTTGCGCCGCTGCTTTACCGCCGCGGGCGTGTCCCAATCGATGCAACTCCGCGCGGACGGGGCATCGAAAGGCAGCGAACCGCGGCTGCCGTTGCGCGACGTACCGGCAATGCCTTGGCTCGCGGAGAGTGCTTCGCTGCTAGCCGTGGACCATCCAGGAGAGCGCCGCTAACACCGAGACCGCGATGTACGGCGCGAATGCGATCGGGGCTTTGCCGCGATCGCGCACGATCGAAACGACCGTCGCCGCCAGACAAGCCGTACCCAGGACGCCGAACGACCACGGCAGTCCGAGAATTCCGCCCGCGACTCCGGCGAGCTTGGCATCGCCCCAGCCCATGCCTTTGCCCCGCGAGAGCAGTGCGGCGCATCCGAACGCAGCGAACGTGACGGCGGCGTAGAACGCGATCAGCCAGGCGTGGTGCAGCACGACGTACACGCCGATTGCCGCCAGCGGCAGCAGCGTGAACGCGTCGGGAATCCGGCCGTCGTGCGCGTCGCTATACCAGCTTCCCGCCAGCGGAATGCCGACGACGGCGACGATTGCCAGTTGCAGCGTATCGGCGCCGCGCAGCGCGAGGATGAGCCCCACGAGCGCCATGCAGGCGACTGGGATAGCCGGATGCAGATTGGCGCGGCGCGTTTTTTCTTCGTCGCCCGGGGAACGCCGCGAGAGCAGTTGGGCGAACGCGACCGCCGCCGCGCCGCAGCATGCGAAGATGGCGATCGAGAGTAAGATTTTCAGCGGCATCTCAGTGATGGTCGAGCAATTTGGAGACCACGGCGCCGAAAATGATCAGCAGCAGCGCCGGCAGCATGCACAGGCCGACCGGAAAGACGAGTTTGTTGGGCAGCTGCGCGGCCAGCTCTTCCGCGCGGATGAAACGTTTCTCCCGCGTCTCGTTTGCGAGCTGCGCGAGCACCTCCGTCACGCTGGCACCCAGGCGTTCCGACTGCACGATGGCAATCGTCGCGGTGGTAATGTCCGGTTCGCGCGTGCGCTGAGCCATTGCCACCAGTGCGTCGGCGCGCGAACGGCCAAGGCGAATGTCTTGAAGCGCCGCCTGCAACTCCTCACCCAGCGGGCCGTGCAAGCCTTGCGCAGCCGTCGCGATCGCCGCATTTAGAGCCACGCCCGCATCGACCGTCGTCGAGAGCACGTCGAGAAAATCGGGAAGCTCGCGGCGCAGTTTGATCTTGCGCTGATCGACGGCGCGGTTGAGCGCGCTGACCGGCCAATGAGCGCCGTACGCGGCAACGCACGCGGTCAGGACGAAGAAGATCGGCGTGGTCTGATGCAGGTACAGCATGAGCCCGAAACCCAAGCCCGCGCCCACGGCTGCTCCCACGCAGCACCGCGAAACGATCGCCTGCGGCGTGACCGTGTACCATCCGGCCTCTTGCAGCCGGCCCGCCAAAGCGTTCGTGCGGCGCTCGTCGAGCACGCGGCGGAAGAATGAGGTGCCCCTCGCTTCGACGCCGGCCGCTGCGTCAATGGCCGCGACCCGCGACATGATGTCGTCGCCCTTGGAACGGCTCAAGAAATAGGCGATAGCGGCGGCGCTGCCTGCGAGCAGCAGGATGAGCAGGATCGTGTTCATGCTAGATGTCCAGCTCCGAGATCTTGTTGAAGATCCACCAGCCCAGCGAGAGCAAACCGACGACGCCGGCCAGGCACGCGCGCCCGACCATCGAGTAGAAGAGGCCGTCGCGCATATCGGGCTCCATGAGCATGACGAAGCCGCCGACGAAGACGGGAAGGCCGGTGATGATCCATTTCGTCGTGCGGGCCTCGGCCGTCAGCGCGCGGATCTTTTGCACCAGGCGCCGCCGCTCTTTGATCGTGTCGGCCATATTTTCGAGCACGCGCGAGAGATTGCCGCCGGTCTGGCCCTGCAGACGAATCGCGCGGGCCATCATGTTCATCTCGCCCGACGGCATCCGCTCGGCCAGCGTGTCCAGCGCGTCGTACAGGCTCACGCCGATCTGCGTCTGGCTGAGCACGCGCGTGAACTCCACGCGCGCGGGATCCGGCATATCCGTCACGACGTTCACGAGCGCTTGACGCAGGCCCAAGCCCACGCGCATCGCGCCCGCAATTAAGCGCAGCGCCATCTCCAGCTGATTGTTGAACTCCGTGAGCCGTTTGGCGATGCGAAGGTTGATCCACGTCCGAACGCCGTAAAACGCCAGGCACGACGTAATGACCAGCGCGGATGCGCCGACCAAGAACGCGGGGCGCAGCAAGAACATGACCATGCCCCACGGGATGATCGCCAGCGCGAGCACCACAAGCGCCAACTCCTCGCTTTTGGCGGGAATCGCCGCTTTTTCAAGGCCGGTCCGGTAAGGCTCGATGACGATCGCGATCGCGTTGACGACCTTCTGCCAATACGTGAAGAAGGCGTAGGCAACCGCGCCGCCGATGCCCAGGACGAGTAACGGAATCGCAAGCGCCACAGCTTCCTCCGTTAGTAGGCGACGGCCAAGCGCATGTCGCTCATGCGCGAGAGATCGAACGTCACGCCGTACTCGGCAAAGCGCTGCATCGATACGGGCTGCACGCCGGTGAAGACGAAGGCGCCTTGCGTCTCGCCTTCTTTACTCACCCCGTGCTGCTCGAAGCGCACCAGTTCCATCATCGAAACGACGTCGCCCTCGAGGCCGACGACTTCGCTGATGCTCGTGATCTTGCGCGAGCCGTCGCGCATGCGCGCGACCTGGATGACGATGTCCACGGCGCTGACGATCTGCTCGCGAATCGCGCGCACCGGGATGTCGTAGCCGGCCATGAGGACCATGGTCTCGATACGCGAGAGGCAGTCGCGCGGAGTATTGGCGTGCACGGTCGTGAGCGAACCGTCGTGGCCCGTGTTCATGGCTTGCAGCATGTCCAGGGCTTCACCACCGCGGCACTCGCCGACGACGATACGGTCGGGGCGCATGCGCAGCGCGTTTCTGACCAGGTCGCGGATCTTGATCTCGCCGTGGCCTTCGACGTTGGGCGGGCGGGCTTCCATGCGGACGACGTGATCCTGATCGAGATAGAGCTCGGCCGCGTCTTCGATGGTCACGATGCGCTCGGAGGTCGGCAAGAAATGCGAGAGCACGTTGAGCAGCGTCGTCTTACCGGAACCGGTACCGCCGCTGATGACGATGTTCAGACGTCCTTCGACGCATGCGCGCAGAAAGTCGGCCATGACCGGAACCAGGGTCCCGCGGTTGATGAGATCCTCGATGTTCAGGCGGCGCTTGCCGAACCGGCGGATCGTAATAGTCGAACCGTCGATCGTCAGCGGCTCGATGGTCGCATTGACGCGCGAACCATCCGGAAGGCGCGCATCGACCATCGGCACCGACTCGTCGATGCGGCGGCCCAGCGGCGAGATGATCCGTTCGATGATGAGCCGCAGTTGCCGTTCGTCGATAAACCGCTTGGGCGTCTTTTCGATGCGCCCTTCGCGTTCGATGTAGATCTTTTGCGGGCCGCAGACCATAATTTCGGTGATGTTCTGATCGCGCATGAGATCTTCGAGCGGCCCAAGGCCCAGCGCTTCGTCGAAGACTTCTTGCCGCAGCGCCGCGACTTCTTCGGCGGAGCCGATGTCCTTGTGCGCCGCGATGATCTGCGACACGGCGGTTTCCACTTCGGATTTTAGTTCTTCGGCGCGCAGCTGGTCGGCCGCGGCGACGGCGGCAAAGTCGATGCGCCGCGAGAGCTCCTGATGGATTTGGTTCTTGAGATCGTCGCGTGCGGTTCGCTTGGGCACGGGGGCGCGCTGATCGACGTCGGCCCCGGCACCGTTGGAGGGTTTGCGGGCGCCTAAGCGGCGTTCGCCCAGCGGCGTCGATGCCGACGGGCGCAGCACGAGCACTTCGGAGGGTGGGAGTGCTTCGAGCGCGGTAACCAAACCGGCCATGGCCTTGTCGTAGCGGCGGTCGTCCTTGGCGGGAATCTCCGCGATCATCTGTACGCCCAAAGCGCGCTCGACGTTGGCCCGTGAGATTTCCGGCTTTGCGTGCGTGCCCGAGAGTACGAAACGCATCCGGTGCGCCGGTACGCCGAACTTATGCAGCTCCAGCTGCATCGCGCGCGCGCCCGTCACGCCCAGCAGCGTCGGTTCCACCACGATGATCATGCCGGTCGCCCGAACCGCGAAGGGACGTACCGCTGCGGCGAACGGCTGCGGGGAGTCGACGACGATCGCTTGCGATTGATGCGCCGACTCGGCGAAAAACTCGTCGATCCGGTCCGATTTAATCGTAAAGCCTTCGTGAATGCTCGCGGCCATCTCGAGCAGGCTCAAATTCGGAGCCACCGCGGCGACGCCGAAGCCGTCGGCGGCGCGGTGCTCGTCCAGGGCCGCAAAACAATTGAAGAGCGCGGCGCCGCTGCGGCGCCCGGAGAGATCGCCGTCGACCATCAGCGTCGAGGCGCGCTGCGCGTATCGCTTGGCGAGGTCGACGCAGAGTGTCGTGGCTCCTACGCCGCCCTTCGCGCCGATGACGAGCAGGATCAGCATGGGGTTACTTCGTCGAGCCTTGGACGCGGTCGCCGAGGATGTATTCTACGCCGTCGTTCGGCTGATGCGCGGCGGGGGCCGGCTGAGCCGGTGCCGCCGGAGCCGCCGCGGGCGGTGCCTGCATAGGTGCTGCGACCGGTACCGGCGCGATGGGTACGCTGCCGGCACTGGGCATCACGAACGCATCCGTGGCTTCCGAGCGAGTCGGTTCGCCCGGCGGGCGCAGCGCGAGGCGCAGCGTCGCATTCAAGTCCGCAACGGCAAGCGTTTTGGCTTGCGTGGGGCTCACGCTCAACGTGACCGAACGCATCGTTTGCGGCGCGGGTGACGCCCCGGCGGCCGGTTCGATGATGCCGCCGATTGCGAGCACGATGACGTTGCGCAGAATGGCGAAGGCTTTTGGAGTTTCAGTGCCCATGCGGGGCGGTACGGCGTAGACGTCGACGTGATCGCCCGGCTGGATGAGCCCCGAGACGTCTTTGACCTCGTCGACGGGAATGCTCATCGCGCGCATGCCGTCGCGCAGATGAATCAGCGAGGGCATCATCGCGGCGCGGCCCGAGTTCGAGGACGTGAGCGCCGCTCCGGCGGGAATGTCCGCAAAAGCGACGTTGCCGCTGGCCGCATCGACGCTCGAGTACGATCCCGGATCGATCGTATCAGCCGGCCGCATAACGGTGCGCACCATAGCAGCGGTGATCTGCTGGCGCGCACCGATCGGCACCATGGCGACAACCACCGGGCGCGGCGGTGCTTGAACCGCCGCAGCTTTGGGCTGCGCGAGATAGTCGAACGCCAAAAGCCCAGCGCCCGCCGCCAGAACGGCGGCGATGACGACGAGCAAGGGGCGTTTGTTGCGGTTCAAGGGACGTTAGATCGAGCTGTTGACGGACGAGAACGCGCTTGAGACGTTCTTTCCAAGCGTGCTGATCAGAACGATGCAGACGGCGGCAATTAAAGCGACCATGATGCCGTATTCGACCATCGTGGCGCCGCTTTCGTCGGCAATGAGCTTCTTGAGGGCGTTCATGAGCGGATCTCCTTATCTCGTTAGAAGGGTGTATTCGGAATGGCGTCCATGTTGGGAATATATTCCGAGCCTGGTCCCACGATCGTCGTCCTAGCAACCGCCGAAGCGCCGTCGGGCGTCGATGCCGTGATGGTCAAGACCGAACCGCGCACGAAGTTCGGCGCAACCGCTACAGTCAGCGCATACGTCCCGGACGGTCCCGCGTGTGCGCTCAAGTGATTGAGACGCACGACCGGCAGATCCGTTGAAACCGTGCCGTACAGCACGAGATCGACGAACGCTCCGGCCGGGGCCGTACCCGAGATGTCTAGGGTTTCCGTGCCGGCGTGGGGGTGCACCGCGATGGTGAGTGTCCCTCCGGCAGCAGAACACGGCACTTGCATACCTGCAAGCACCGCAAATACCAATAGCACTGTCGGTAAACGGTTGAGCACCAAGACCTCCATCCGAATCAGTGCGATTATCATACACGCACCCGCGCCCTTGTGGTTTACCTGCGGGAAACTCTTTACTGCCCGTTTATTAGGCGTTTACGCGTAAACGCTCGGCCGCCGTGGCATAATCGCCTTGTGTTACGGACACGCGCGATTTTGCATTATCTAGCAGCGCTGCTGATTGTCTGCGCCTTCACGCCCGGGGCGTCGCAAGCGTCGGGCGGCCAGATCCTCACGCTGCAGACCGGACATTCGCTGGTGGTTCGCGTTCACGACCTGCGCCGCGTGGCGGTCGGCAATGCCGACTGCGTCGGCGTGGTCGCGGTGGGAACCGAACAGCTGATCGTCAACGGTAAACTGCCGTGCCGCACGTCGGTCTTCGTATGGAACGGCGACGGCATGCGCGACTCGTACGAAGTGCTGGTGACCAGCCAAGAGCTGGACAAGATGTCGCAGATGCTGCGCGCGGCCATTTCCGAGCCGGACGTGCAGGTCGTCAGCTTCGGCAGCGGCATCATCGTGCGCGGGACCGTGCCGGACATGGCGTCGTACGTCGAGCTCCAGGACGTCCTCACGCACTTCAACGATTACGCCAAGGAAAATAAAGTTTCGATCGTCGACGCGGTGCGCGTCGCCCACTCGCTTCGTTCGATCTCCAGCGACTTCGCGGGCGTAGGCGGCGTCTCCGACCTCCAGATCGAGCCCGACGGCGAAGGCAACGTGATCGTCAGCGGCAAGGTACCGGACGAATTGACTTCGACGCGCGTCATTCAGCGCGCGACCACGCTTGCCGGTCCCTATCTGTCGGCCAAGGGCCACGTCATCGACCGGCTCGAGGTTGCTACCGAGAGCGAAGTCGACGTTAAAGTCTACGTGCTCGAGGTCGACCGCACGGGTCTGAGCCAGCTGGGCGTTCAGCTCCAAGCCGGCACGCCGGATCCGAACAACCCGCACCAGATCAATCTCGGGCCGCCGTTCTTTCCGATCTTCGAAAACGGCAACGCAGCCGTTCCCGGGCACGCATTTAACGCCGGCGCGTTCTACCGTACCACGCTGCTCACGCCCACGATCGACCTGCTGATTCAGAAGGGCCACGCGCGCGTGCTGTCCTCGCCGGATCTCGTAGCGCTGCCCGGCACTGATGCGAGCTTCTTGGTGGGCGGCTCGATCCCGTACGTCTACTCGACCGGCATCGGCCAGGTCAGCGTCGTCTTCAAAGACTACGGCGTGCAGTTGAACGTGACGCCGCAGATACTGCCCAGCGGTTCGGTGCGCACGAAGATCACGCCCGACATCTCCGACCTGGACTTCCAAAACGCCGTGCAGGTCAGCGGCTTCTTCATCCCCGCATTGAAGGAGAGCAAGCTCTCCACGGATCTGGTGACGAAGCCCGGGCAAAGCATCCTGATGGGCGGATTGCTGCGCCGGATCGAGCAGAAAAACATCGTCAAAGTTCCGTTCCTCTCGAACATCCCGATTCTCGGAAAGTTGTTCCAGGACGTGCGCTACCAGGAAGGACAGACCGACGTGGTGTTCGTGATGACGCCGCAGATCGTGAATCAGTAGGAAGACGTGGACGCCTTCATCAGCCTGCTGCACGACGAAACGGGTTCGGCGATGACGGAGTACGCGATTATCCTCACGCTGCTCAGCGCGGCCGCGACGGCCGCCCTCATCGCGATCGCCACGAGCGCGAATACGTCCATCAACAACGTGTCGACGCACATGCAGGGCTACGAGATGGGCACGAGCGGGACGGGGCCTCCGTGAAGATGCGCCATCGCTTCGTGCGCGGCGCCGCGATGGTCGAGACCGCGGTGTCGCTCAGTTTGGCGCTGCTCACCCTTTACGGCGCGTTCGACCTTGGCTTGATGGGATACGTGCAGCTGCAGCTGGACGGAGCAACGTTCTTCTATACGCACGCGTACGCATCGGGTGCGAGCAACATCTCGCAGGTGGGCAAATACGGATCGCAGCTCGCGCAGCTCTTTCCGAACGTCGCGACCGCGAATATGTCGCCCATTCCGCAGGCGCCTCCCACGACCGACATGCCCGTGAATTACACCAAATGGGGCACGGTTACGCAGCGTTACGGCGGTGCGTCGCTGCTGCGTCCGCAGCGCATGGCCGCGCAGGCCACGTATCAAGTCGCGGGCGGCACGTGGAACGCGATCTTTCCCCAGAGTGCGCAGCCAATTACGCTGAGCGCGGGCAACGTCGACGCGCGGCCGATCATCGGCAATCACGACGACGACGCCCAGGGCGCCGACTTCAATTCGCAAACCGTCTATAATTCGCTGGTCGACCCTCTCATCGGCGACGATCAA
This sequence comes from Vulcanimicrobiaceae bacterium, assembly GCA_035652755.1. GTDB lineage: Bacteria > Vulcanimicrobiota > Vulcanimicrobiia > Vulcanimicrobiales > Vulcanimicrobiaceae > DASRDE01. The sequence goes on from DASRDE010000282.1 coordinate 8,876, forward strand.
AACGTCCCGCCGTATTATTTCAACTTCGCGTTCATGTGGGAGTGCGCTCCAGGTCCGCCGCCCGGCGCGAGCGGCTCGAATTGGAACAAGAAGGGCGATACGTGCAATGCCCCGCAGCTCGACTCGCTGGGCTTGGCCGAATACGTCAAAGACGACAACTACGG
>DASRDE010000283.1:0-4156 GCA_035652755.1 Vulcanimicrobiaceae bacterium
GCTCTGCGTGGTCGTGGTATGCACGCCCTTGCGGTTGACCACGATATCCGTGTGCGCGGTAGCCGCGCCGGCAAGCGTTTGCACCACCGCGCTTACGATGATCAGGTCGAGAGCAAACGCTGCAAAGCGGCGCCACCAGCCGGCGCAATCGCGCTTAGTGACAACGTCGCCGCGTGCGGCCGGCGTCGGCAGGGGTTGCTCCGCGCTCTGCGTGACGAAGCGTTCCTCGTGGACGCGATAGAGCTGCGTGGCGAAGAACTCGCGCATTGCATCGATGCGGCGCGTCGCGTACGGCATCGCGCCGAGCCACTCGCCCAAGCGCAGCACGGAATCGCTGTGAACCTCGCGCGACTGTTCGGCAAAAAGCAGATGATCGATCTTGCGGCCGAACCCATGGAACGACGCGATGATAATTGCGCGCATCGCGGCGTCGAGCGAGCCGCAGCACAGCAGTCCGATGCGGTCGCACGTCAACTCCGTACGGCGCAGCCACGCACCGAAGATGAGTGAAACGATCACGTTCTCGTTGCCGTTGACGCTCAGAATCGACGTGAAGCGCGTGTGTCCGGACGCGATGTGGCCGAGCTCCCTGCCGATCATGAAGGTCAGCTCGTCGTCGCGAAAATGTTCGATCCAGTGGCTCGAGATAACGACCGAGTACGGATCCCCCAGCCCGACCGTCAAAAGCGGTACGAGAGGATCGTCGCGCACGAAGACCATCGGCATCGGCAGTTCGAGCGCGGCCGCGCACCGCTTGACGATCGAAAAGACGCGCGGATACTGCGATTCGTGAATCCGGACGCTGCTGCCCACCAAGCGGCCTCGCGCGAGCGTGACGTACACCATCGCGATCACTGCCAGTACGGCGATCTGCGAGGGGTGTACGTCTTCACGCAGCACGAAGCCGATTGCGGCCGCGGCCGGAAATGCAAACAGCAGCGTGAGGTAAAACGCCAAACGTTCGCCGCGGTACGTCAGCGAAAGCGGGCCGCGGAACAGACGCTGCGCGGCGGTCACGGCGTCGTCGTTCGCCGGCCGCCCGCCGCATGCGCGCGCGCGCGCCGCAGCAAGATCGGAGCGGCAGACGCCTGCACGAGCGTCACCGCGATGAACGTCATCGCGTAGGAGTACCATAAGCCGTCCAAGCCCCACCGCAGCGTGAAGAGCCGCGCGAACGGCACGAGCATCAGCCAGACGCCGGAGATCGCAATCGCCGCCGGCCAGAACCCTTCGTCCGAAGCGACGACCTGCGACGACACGATGGTTCCAACGCCCAGCGCCAATGCGCTCCACGCGACGGCGTACACTCCGGTGCGCGCGGCAGCGAATGCTTGCGGATCGGGAACGATGGCCGCCAAGACCGGCGAGGCAAAAACGTAGACCGCGACGCACGTTGCCGCTGCAATCAATCCGTACGCGGGCAGTGCATGCCGGCCTGAACCGGGCGTGACGCTGACCGCCGCGCCGATTGCCGCGCCCGGAATCGAAAGCATGGCCAGCGTTGCCGCGACGACCAGAAATGCCGCGCCTGCGCGCACGCCGAACTCGTTGGCGATTGCGACGAGCGCAACGTCGGCAAACGCGACGGCGAGCAGCTGTGCCGCCGACGGGGCGTCGAATCGAACGAGTGCGCCGATCTCGCGCGCCGTAAAGATCGGCGGCCCCGCGGAGACGTCCAAACGAAAGCGCGGCGAGCGCGCATAGAGTATCGCTGCCGCGGCGAGCGCGACCGGCACAGTCGATGCCAGCAGCGCGAGCGGCACGGAAAGCGCGCCCGCATGCAGCGCGAACAGCGCGCCGGCGAAGAGCAGGGTCGAAGCGGCGAGCATTCCGGCCGCCGCGCCCGCCGCGCCGAGCGCTTCGAGGGCAGCCGAGTACGTCGTGAAAACGAAGATCGCCGGCAGCGCGACCGCAAGCAACTGCGCAAACGCCACGGCCGTGCTTGCGACCGGCGGCGGAACGTTGGCCAGATGAAGGAGCAGCGGCGCGCCCAGCACTCCGGTCGCCCCGCCGGCGATGCCGAAGAGGAGCGCGCTTCGGACGCCCCGCGTGATGAGATTCTTAATCCGCGCCTCGTCGCGGGAGGCGCGGGCTTGGGCGATCGCCGCCATGAGCCCGGTCGCGAACGGCGCAAAGAGGGCGCAGGCCAGCGCGCAGAGGGCAACCGGCGTCGCGGCCGCGCTCAAAGCATCCGCGCCCAGCCTGCCCAGCAGGAGGAGCGCCGCCAATCCCGCTGCCGCCTGCAAGAGTTGGACTCCCGCGATGGGCAGCGCAAAGGAAAAAAGGGCCCGGCCCACGCCTCGCCTTTTGGGGCGTCTCCGCCCGCTCTCCTTGCGAAGAAGATTTTTTGCCGAACCCCTTGACGCGGCGTATTATTGTGCTATTGTACTACTGTACTAGTACGACAGTGCACTGGTACAGCCGAGAGGAAAGGGTTACCATGACCATCCCCGTTAACCGCCAAGCAGCGGTCGTCCACAGCGAACAGCGTCGTCCGGCGTTCCCGCTGGAAGCCCAGTCGGGCAGCATCTTCCTGGGTTGGGGACCCAAGATCTAAGTCCGCATCAGACCATGCCCGCAGTATTGACGGTCGATCCCCGAAGCGGCGTTCCGATTTACCTGCAGATCATCGATCAGGTAAAGCGGTCCGTGGCCCTGGGCGTGCTCGCTCCGGGCGAGCAGCTCCCCACCGTCAAACAACTCGCTCTGGATCTCACCGTCAATCCGAACACCGTCGCGAAAGCCTATCGCGAACTCGAACGCGACGAGATCATCGAAACGTCCCCGGGACGCGGATCCTTCGTCCGCGGCAACGGTACCGCACAAAGCGCGTACGCCGCTGCCAGCGACGTCACCGCCGAAACGCTAGCGCAAGCGGTGCGCGAAGCGCGATCCATCGGTCTGCGGCCCGCCCAGGTACGTGAACTTTTCGAGGCCGCGCTCGCGCGGTGGTTCCCGGAGGAAGAATGAGCATTACCATCGAGCACTTGACCAAGCGCTACGGCACGTTCGCCGCCGTCGACGACGTCAGCATCGACATTCCGAGCGGCTGCGTCTTCGGACTGCTCGGCCCCAACGGCGCGGGCAAGACGACGACCTTCAAATGCATGCTCGGAATGGCCGCAGCCACGTCCGGAACCGTCGCGTTCGACGGCCGGCCGCTCGCGCCGGCGACGTTCGAGAAACTCTCGTACGTTCCCGAACGCAGCGCGCTTTGGGAGTGGATGACGGCGGGCGAGCATTTGGAGATGCAGCGCCGCACGTTTTCGCGCTACAATCCGCAGCGCGCGTCCGAGTTGATGCAGACGTTCCAGCTCGATCCGCGTAAACGCGTGAGCAAGATGTCCAAGGGCATGCGCACCGCGCTTTCGGTCGTGCTCGCCTTCTCGATCGATCCCGAGCTGCTCGTGCTCGACGAACCGACGAGCGGCCTGGATCCCGTAAATCAGCGCACCGTACTCAAACTGATGATCGACGCCTCGGCCCAAGGGAGCACGATCGTGTTCTCGTCGCATCAGATCGGTCAGGTCGAGCGGGCCGCCGATCACCTTGCCGTGCTCAAGCAGGGCAAGGTCGTTCTCGCCGGCGCGGTGGACGATTTAAAACACGATTCGAAGATCGTCGAGGGCATCTTCGAATCCGAAAGCGTTGCCTTGAACGGCTTGTCCCGCGATCCGCGCGTTTCGCGCGTCGAGCGCACGGGCCGCATCTTCCGCTTTACGGTAAACGCCGGCAGCGAGGCAGTCGCCGCGGAACTCTCGCGCATGGGAGCGCAAAGCGTGCGCGTCGTCGATTTAAACCTGGAAGATATCTTCTTGAACGCCGTCGACCCCGCAGGCGCGTCGGCCGACGTCGTGGAGAGCCGCTGATGTTCTATTACGTCGAATACCTTCGCGCGGGCCGGGCGATGCGCGTCGTCGCGATTATCCTCGGCGTGTTGGCCGCCTGCGCCATCGGTCTTCGCATCTACCTGATCGGGTCGCACTCGCCCGAAGACGTTGCGCGCGCGCTCGAGCAATCTCCGAGCGCGCACGTTACGCGTTCGACGCTGGCTGACGGTACGGCCGAGTCGCAGGTGGACGATCCGCAGCGCGGCGTACGCGCGGTCATCGATCGCAGGAACGGGCGGATGCTCATGACGATCTCCGAGCCGCGG
>DASRDE010000284.1:0-9209 GCA_035652755.1 Vulcanimicrobiaceae bacterium
TGCGTTGCGCCGAACGCGCACGAGGCTGCGCAGGCGACGGGGATTGCGATCACCGGCAAGGAGGCTCTTGAAGCCGCGGGCGCGGCGCTGCTGCGCATGCTCGAATGCCGCTACGTCGTCATTACGCGCGGAGAACACGGCATGTCGCTCTTCGGACGCGCCGGCGAACGGCTGGACGTTGCGTCCGTTGCGCGCGCCGTCTTCGACGTCAGCGGTGCTGGCGATACGGTCTCCGCCGTGCTTTCTTTGGCGCTTGCAGCCGGAGCGCCGATCGAGCTGGCGATGCAGCTGGCCAACTTCGCGGCCGGAGCGGTCGTCGAAAAGCTGGGCACGGCAACCGCTTCGCCCGACGAAATCCTCGCGCTCGTAGAACATGAACGCGGCTGATCCCTCGGGGTGCTTCGCGCCGTTGCTCGGCAAAGACCAGGCCGCGGCCTGGCGCGAGGCGCTGCGCGCCTCCGGCAAGCGCGTCGTCTTCACCAACGGCGTCTTCGACGTACTGCACGCCGGACACGTGTCGTATCTGGCATGGGCGCGATCGCAAGGCGACGCACTCATCGTGGGCGTCAACAGCGACGAATCGGTGCGCCGCCTCAAAGGCGAACGCCGGCCGATCGTACCGTTCGCGCAGCGGGCGCACGTCCTTTGTGCGTTGCGCAGTGTCGACGCGGTCGTCGAGTTTTCGGAAGCCACGCCCGAAGTGCTCCTGGACGCCCTCAAGGTCGACGTTCATGTGAAGAGCGCTCAGTACACGGAAGAGGAGTTGCCCGAACGCGACGTCGTCTTGGCGCACGGCGGAACGATCGCGCTCGCGCCGCACGTCGAGGGGAGCAGCACGACCGATACGATCGCGCGCATCATCAGCCGTTACTGCGGCCCGTAGTGCGCCTCGTCGTCACCTGCAACGGTCCGGGCGAAACGGCCGGTTGGCTGCGTCCGCTGCTGAATGAGCTCTACGCGCGCGATCCGGGCGCCGACGTTCATGTCTTTTTCGTTCCGGACGACTACGCGACGGGCGACGAATCGCGCGTCGTTCGCGAACTCTTTCCGCAAGCGCACGTGTACGATCCGCGCACGTATCTGCGCGTTGCCGTAGGCGGCCGGGATGCAACCATTCCCGAAGGCGCGGAGGCCGTGCTGTATCTGGGCGGCGATCTGCTGCACGCCGCGCGGCTGCACGGCCGGTTCGGCGGAGCCTTCGCCGTCTACAAGTTTTCGCGCCCGCGGTACTCGCGCAAGGTCGTTCGCGCGTATGCCGTCGACGCGCGCAATGCCGCAAGTCTGCAGCAGTGGGGCGTAGCGAGCGAACGGATCGAAACGGTCGGAAATCTGGCGATCGACGGCGCGCTGTCCGATGCCGCCGCGCCGCCCGAAGCGGGGGCACCCGCCGGCGGCGTGTTGTTCATGCCCGGATCTCGCCGGCACGAAATCGCCAACCTCGTCCCGTTTTTCTTTACCGCGGCTCTGGCGCTGCGGCGCGAACAGCCCTCGCTCCCGATTGCTTTCGGCATCGCACCCTTTACGTCGCCGGAGGCGCTGCGCAGTGCAATCGAAGGCGGAGGAGATCGCAGATTCTTCGCGCGCGCGGGCAAGGTCGTCGAGTATGAAGGCTGTACGTATCTGGCCAGCGCCGACGGCCGCGCCGGCTTTCCGGTGGTGCGGAATGCGCCCGCGGCGGCGCGCACGGCGAGACTGGCCGTCACGATTCCCGGAACCAAGGTGATCGAGCTTGCCGCGCTCGGCGTTCCGGTCGTCTCCTGCACGCCGGCCAATGCGCCCGAGCTCGCCGTGATCAACGGGCCGCTGACCTATTTGGACCGCATTCCGCTGGTCGGCATTCCTGCAAAGCGCGCGATTGCGGTCGCGTACGGGCGCAAGCATCGCTTTCATACGCAGCCGAACATCGACGCCGGGCGCGACCTCGTCTGCGAACTGCACGGGACCCTGACGCCGGGGCGCGTGGCTCGCGTCGTGTTGGAGAGGCTCGAAGACCACGCGTGGCTGCGGGAGTCCTCGCAGGCGCTCGCCGCGCTCTATCGCGAACAGGTCGGCGCCGCGGAGCGCATGGTGCGCTCGCTGCTCCAACTCGGTAGCCCGTAACAGCGCATGCGTTTATCCGTCATTATCGCCACCAAGGATCGCGCGGCCTATCTGGACCGCGCGCTGCATTCGTTCTCCCGTCAAATCGGTGCCCCGTCGTTCGAAGTCATCGTCGTGGACAACGGATCGACGGACGCTACGCCGCAGGTCGTCGAGCGTGCGAAGAGCTCCGTGCCCTTCGAGATTGCATACGTCTACGAAGAGCGGCCCAATCGCGGCGCCGCGCGCAACCGCGGCTTGGCGGTCGCGCAAGGACACCTGGCCGTATTTTGCGACGACGACGTGTATGCGCCGCCGGGGTTTCTCCGGGCCCACGACGCGGCGCACCGCCTGAGCAACTTCGTCGTGAGCGGCCCCATTTTGAACGTGCCTTCATACGACGTTCGGCCCAAGCCCTCGCTGGCGAATTACTCGCGCGCCTTTTTGTGCACGTGCAACGCTTCGGTTCCGCGCGTTGCACTCGAGGCGGTCGGCGGATTCGACGAACAGTTTCATCTCTACGGGTGGGAGGACACCGAACTGGGCGTTCGTCTGCGCGCGCACGGGATGCGCGCGGCGTTTGCGTGGGACGCGTACATCTGGCACATTAAGCCGCCGAACGAAGCGACGCTCGACTCCGAACTGCGCAAAGCCGTCGAGCGCGCCCGCATGGCGGTCCGGTTCTTGGCCAAGAATTCGAGCGCGCGGGTGCGGTCTGCGACGGGCGCGCACCCGGCGAACTTGGCGCGCGCCAAGGTGCTCGAACCGCTGCTGCCGTGGTTTGCGGGCGTTGCGACGAACGATCGGGCGGCGCCGGCTCTGCGCAGCGTGGCGCGCGCGCAACTCCTGGATGCCGTCTATACGGTCGAACTGGCGAGCGCGCTGCGCAAGAACACGCGTGGCTGAAGCGCTGCTCTACTGTGCCGGCGGCGGCATCGGCGACTCGATCATGGCCAGCTTGGTCGCCCGCGCGCTGCGCGAACGGTTTTCGAGGGTCGATGCGCTCACGCTGCCTGCTCATCGGGAAACGCTCGAGCGCATTCCCGACCTCGACGGGGTGCTCGTCGACGACGGTTCGCCCGAACGTGCGTTGGCCGGCGCGATCGCGCAGCGCAGCTACGGCGCCGCAGTCGTGACGTGGGCGACCGGCCGCACTGCGAAGGTTCCGTTTTTAGCGCGCATCCCCGTCCGCGTCGGACAGGCGCGCAGGATGTACTCGTGGCGTTTTACGACGCGCGTTCCCGTGCGCAGCGAGTCCGGCGACGTCACGACGCACTGGTCGCAGATCCTGCTGGACTATGCGCGCGCGATCGGATGCGATACGGCCGACCCGCTGCCGCGCATCGCGCCGACCGCGCAGGACGGCGCAAGCGCGCAGGCGCTGCTCGCGCAGTTGTGCATAGGGCCCCGATTTTTGATTCTGCATACGACCAATGCGATCGCGCCGCGGCGCGGCATCTGGCCGCTGCAGGGCTGGATTGCGCTTGCGCGCGGCTTGCAGGACCGCTTCGAAATTCCCGTGCTGCTCAGCGGAGCTCATGACGATCGACCGATCGTCGAGTCAATCGCGCGCGCGAGCGGTGCGCACTCCATTGCCGGGCACCTGTCGATCGGCGCTTTTGCCGCGCTCGCGTCGGCGGCGGCGCAATACGTCGGCATTACCACCGGAACGATGCACGTTGCGGCCGCCGTGGGCTGCCCGACCGTCGGCATCTTTCCATTTCAAACCGACGTCCCGGAACGGTGGGGCCCGCTCGGCCCGCACGCGGAGGTCGTTCGCGCCTCCTATCCATGCCGTGCGGGCGAACGCAAGGAGACCTGTCCGGACTACGCGTGCATCGCGAATTTGGACGTGCCGCGCGTGCTGGCGGCCTGCGAGGCGCTCCAGGCTCGCAGCCGAAGGCAGGCGAACCACCCGCGCCCATGAGGGCGACGATCCAGCTCTGCACCTATAACCGCGCGGCATTGCTCGAACGCGTGCTGGACGCGTGCTTCGAGCAGACCGTCCCCGACGGCAGCTACGAAGTGGTCCTCGTCGACGACGGTTCGACGGATTCGACGCCGGACGTGATCGCCCGCGCGCGAGAACGGGCGACGTGCCGTTTCGTCGCCGTGCGTCAACCCAACGGCGGATTGGCCAAGGCCCGCAACAACGGCATCGCACACGCAAGCGGCGAGCGCATCGCGTTTATCGACGACGACGTGCTGCCGCTTCCCAATTTCGTCCAGGAGCATCTCCGATCGCACCAGGCGCATCCGCACGCTGTCGTGCGGGGCGCGGCAATTAACGTCGAGAGCTTCGACGATCTTCCGCCGCCGGTGTGGAGCATCCGCAACTATAGCGGAAACTTCTTCTGGACGACCAACGTCTCGGTTCCGCTGGCGACCATGAGGGCGATCGGCGGATTCAACGAATCCTTCGCCGAGTACGGCTGGGAAGATATCGACGTCGGCCTGCGCTTACGCTTTGCCGGGGTCAAGGCCGTCTTCAACAAAGACGCGCTGGTGTATCACTACAAGCCGCCGGTTCGTATCTCCGGAGTCGAGCGCAGCCTGAATCAAGCGCGGGCGCAGGCGCGCACTGCCGTGCAGCTCTCCAAACTGCATCCGCACTGGCGCACCGCGCTGGCGACCGGCGATTTTGCGCCCGTGCGTCTGATCGAGCGATGGCTGCGCGGCATCGATGCGCCGCGCGGCGACCGGCTTGCCGCTCCACCCGGCGACGCGGACCGGGCGCTGAGCGCAAGGGAGTTGCGCGCGTTCCGGCGCCTGCGCCGGCGGGCGTATTTCGAGGAGTTGGAACGCGTGCGCGCGGGCGGCGGCTGAGCCGCGGGGCATGCGCATCCTCATCTCGCGCACGGACCGCATCGGCGATCTCGTCCTTTCGACGCCGGCGATTGCCACGGTTCGGCGCTCGTTTCCGCAGGCGCGAATCGTGATGATCTGCAGTCCGCACAACCGCGTGGTCATGGAACGATCGCCCGACGTGGACGAGCTGCTCGAGCTTGCGCCCGGTGACGATCCGGCAGGCATGGGCGCGCAATTTCGCGGCGCGATCGACGTCGCGATTGCGCTGGCGCCGCGTCTTCCGGACATTCGGCTGTGCGGCGCGACGCGCGCGCGCATACGAGTCGGCTACACGTACGTGCGGCGTTACGTCGCGCGCTTTACCGCGCGCCTGTTCCTGAACCGCGTCATGCTCTCCGAAGCCGACCCGCAGCTGAGCGAACGGGACCCGGGCCGGCACGTGCGCCACGAGGTCGATCAATTGCTCGATCTCGTCGAATTGGCCGGCGCCCGGGATCGCGTTCGCGAGCTCCGACTGCCGCTGAGCGACGAGGACCGCGCCGCGATCGCCTATCTGCCGTCGGAGCCCGTCGTCGTGCATTTGGGGCAGCGCTGGTTCGAAAACGGCAGCACGCTGGAATCCACGCTCTTGTTGCTTCGCGGTCTGCACCGCTTCTCGCGGCCGGTCGTGGTAACGTACGCACCGGAATGCGAGCGCTACGTCGAACGCGTCTCGGAATCGCGCACCGCCGACGTCGTCTTGGGCGGATTGCCGTTCTACCGCTGGGCGGCCGTCTTCGAGCGCGCGCGCGTCGTCGTCACGGTCGATACCGGTGCGACTCATGTCGCAAGCGCGATGCGCAGGCCCACCGTGGTCGCTTTCGAACATCGCTACTTCCGGCTGAACTCGCAGGAATGGGCGCCGTACGGCGTGCCGAGCGTGCTGGTTCAGAAGCCGCCCAGCGAATCGCCCGAGTTGCTCGCGCGATTCCGCGAGCAAATTTTGGACGGCGTCGCCGCTTTAATCGATCATGCTTGAGCTTTCCATCGTCATTCCCACCTACAACCGGCTCGATACGCTTCGGTACGTCGTGCCGTCGCTGCTCGCGCAGAGCATCGATCGGTCCGCATACGAGCTGCTCGTCTGCGATTCCAATTCGAACGACGGAACGGCGGAGTATCTGGCTCGCGTTACACTCGAGCATCCGATGGTACGCCATTTGCCCGGCGCCTATTCCGGGCGCGCCATGGCGCGCAACGCGGGCATTCGAGCGGCGCGCGGGGACGTGATCCTGTTCAACGATTCGGACATTATCGCCGACCCGAACTTGCTGGCGGCGCATCTGGAACATCACCGCGCGCAGCGGCGGATCGCCGTCGTGGGCTGGGAAGTGCAGGTCAAGTCACTGGAAGATTACGAGCGCCAGCGCGATCGTCCCGAAATGCGCCGCTCGCTGCATCCGCCCTCGCGCAAGCGTCTGAGCTGGCTGTACTTCTTGACGGGAAACGCCTCGGTGCGCCGCGACGACGCACTGGAGGTGGGCGCATTCGACGAAACGTTCACCGGCTACGGCCACGAAGACTTGGAGTTCGGCTATCGCCTGCAAAAAGCGGGCGTCCGGATCCTCTACGAGCCTGCGGCGATCAATTACCATTGCCAAGACGTTCCGCACGGCGATCAGGTCGAGAAGATGAAACTCGCGGGCCGGTCGACCGTGCGCTTTTACCGCAAGCATCCCGATTTGGCGGTTATGGCGAATCTCGGTATGACCCCGGTCTCGCTGGGTCTGCATTCGGCGCTCACGCATATGCCGGCGCTGCTGGGGTACTTCGACCGCCGCGCCGCATCGTCGAAGTTTGCGCGGGATCTGCTGCAGCAATATTATTACGTTTCCGGAATCAAGAGTGCTTTGGCTGAGGGTGAACGTGGATAGGACCGAGATGAAGCGATCCTGCGGAGTGCTGCGCGGGGACGACGCCGGGTCGGCGGCCGAACTCTTCGGCTGGGTAAACCGCAGGCGCGACCACGGGGGGCTCGTGTTTATCGACTTGCGCGACCGCGACGGGATCACGCAGGTCGTCTTCGATCCGCAGACGCCGTGCTTTGCTCAAGCCGAACATCTGCGGCACGAAGACGTCGTGCGCGTGTGCGGTCAAGTCCGCAAACGTCCGGCCGGTACGGAAAACTCAAAATTGGCAACGGGCGAAATCGAAGTCGACGCGACCGAACTAGAGGTACTCAACCGTTCGCTGGTGCCGCCGTTTCCGGTGAACACCGACGACGACGTCGACGAGAACCTTCGCTTGGAATACCGGTATCTGGATCTGCGGCGTCCGCGCCTTCAGCGCAACATCGCGCTTCGACACCGCATCGTCAAGGCGCTGCGCGACTTCTTCGACAATCGCGGCTTCTTGGAAATTGAAACGCCGATGCTCATCAAGTCGACGCCCGAAGGCGCGCGCGACTATCTGGTGCCCAGCCGCGTGCACCAAGGCTCGTTTTACGCGCTGCCCCAGTCGCCGCAGATCCTCAAGCAGATATTGATGATCGCGGGCTTCGGCCGGTATATGCAGATCGCGCGCTGCATGCGCGACGAGGACCAGCGCGCCGACCGTCAGCTGGAGTTCACGCAGATCGACGTAGAGCTCTCGTTCGCCTCGCAGGACGAGGTCCTGGAGATCATGGAGTCGGCCATCCGCTTTACGTGGAAACGCGTTCTCGAGATCGATCTGCCGCCGTTTCAGCGCTACGCGCACGCCGAGGTCATGAACCGCTTCGGCAGCGACAAGCCCGACCTGCGCTTCGGGCTGGATCTGCAGCACGTCAACGACATTTTTTCCGGCACCGAGTTCGTCGTCTTTAAATCGGCGATCGACGCGGGAGGCCTCGTCGTCGCGCTGCGCTATCCGGACGGCGCTTCGCTCTCGCGGCGCGACTTCGATGCACTCACGGAGCTGGCCAAGCAAAACGGCGCCAAGGGCATGGTCTGGATCGCGCTCGGCGCCGAGGGAACGAAGAGCTCGGCCGCGCGGTTTATCGGGGAGACGGAGATCGCGCGCCTGCGCGAACGTACCGGGGCGCAAATCGGCGACGCCATCCTGCTCTTTGCGGACGCCGCCGACGCCGCACTGCTTGCAGCCGGCAAAATGCGTCTGGAGATCGGCGACCGCTGCGGCCTGCGAGACCCCGAGCAGTTCGCGTTCGCATGGATCACCGATTTCCCGCTCTTCGAGCCGGACGAGGAGACCGGAGCACCGGCACCCGCGCACCATCCGTTCACCGCACCGGGCGAAGGGCAATGGGATCTCATCGATACCGAGCCGATGAAGATGCGGGCTCAGCACTACGACATGGTGCTCAACGGTTTTGAATTGGGCAGCGGTTCGATCCGCATCCACAAGGCCGAGTTCCAGCGCCGGATCTTCACGATGCTGGGCATGAGCGCCGACCAAATCGAGGAACGCTTCGGCTTTTTCTTGCGCGCGCTCGAATACGGGGCGCCCCCGCACGGCGGCATGGCGCTGGGCATCGACCGCATCGTCATGCTTGCCGCCGGAGAGACCGGCATCCGCGACGTCATCGCCTTTCCGAAGAATCAGATGGCGCGCGACGTGATGATGGACGCGCCTTCGGCGGTACCCGAACGGCTGTTGCGGGATCTCGGGCTGCAACTCCGGTCCGACGGCCGCTGACGCGTGCCGGTGGGATTTGGAGGGGTTAAGTTTCCGTTCAAACCCCGCACGGGACCGCGCAAGGCAAGCGTAAGACTCCGCCCGGGCCGCGAAGAAGGGGTGCGTATGCCCAGGCCGCGTCACGTGCTCTTTTCTCTGCTCGCCGTTGTCCTCGCGTTGGAAAGCGGATGGCTTTTGCTTCCGCATCGGGCGGCTGCTCAGCAGCAGTCGTGCGGCGAAACGCAGTTTTCGTCCAACGGCGTCACGTATCGCGTCGTCTTCGCCAAGAACGGCGCCGTGCAGCAGTACCTGCTGCAGGCGTCGTCACATAACCAAGAGCACGATCACGACGCGCTACTCGCGGCGGAGGCCAAGTACGGGCCCGAAGCGATAAATGCCCCGCCGGTCAAGATCATCAGCTTCAAGCAGGGCGACGGCGGCATGATGATTCCGGACAAGGCCATCGACAGCTGCGGCCGCGTCACGCACTTTCACTAGACGCATTTAACAGTTCGCGCGCCCTCGTGAAGATCGCGTCGAACATCGCGCGCGTCAGCTTGCCCGTGTTCGTATTCTGCCGGCTGGGATGAAACGATGCGATGAGCGTTACCGTGCGCGCTCCCTGGCGTGCCCGCGCTAGCGCTCCGTGCGCGAAAGCGGCGCGTTCCACT
>DASRDE010000285.1:0-5161 GCA_035652755.1 Vulcanimicrobiaceae bacterium
CACCGCTTGGACGCCCGCACCGGAAAAGAGGACCGCTCGCGCGGCTTTCCGGTGCGCATCACGACGATGCCGCGGAGCGAGAAAGACGCATCCGCTCTGAACCTGGCCCACGGGTATCTCTATGCCGCGACGTCGGGCTACTTCGGAGACGCGCCGCCGTATGCCGGTCACGTCGTGACGGTGCGGCTGAGCGACGGGGCAACGCACGTTTTTAACACGCTGTGCTCGAACGATCGCCATCTGCCGACCGGATCGTCGTGCTCGCAAAGCGGATCGGGAATTTGGTCGCGCGGCGGCGTCGTCGCCGATCCGGATCCGTCGATGAACGGACGCGTATACGCGGCTACCGGAAACGGGCGCTTCGACGCATCGAGCGGCGGCCGCAATTACGGCGATTCGATCGTCGCGCTCGATCGCGACGGCTCGGCGATTGCGGACTATTACACACCGGCGACGTACGCGCAGCTCGATTCGGGCGACACCGATCTGGGCAGCACCTCGCCGGCCATGTTGCCGCGCCAAAGCCGCAGCCGCACGCCACTGCTGGCGGTGATGGGCGGCAAAGACGGCGTGCTTCGCCTGCTCGATCGCCGCCATCTTGGCGGAGTGGGACACGAAGTGCAGCGCATCGATGCGGGCGAAGATCTTTTTGCGACCCCGGCGGTGTGGAACGACGGCGGAACTGCATGGGTCTTTCTGGGCCTCGCGCAGGGCGTTCATGCCTACCGGCTGGAGACCGATGCGCGCGGCGCATCGCGCTTAGTGAGCGCGTGGAGCGCGAGCGCAGGTCAGTCGCGCGAAGGCACGACGCCGGCCGTGAGCAACGGCGTGCTGTTTTATGCTGCAAGCGGAACGCTATACGCGCTCGACGCACGCAGCGGGCGCAAGCTCTGGACCGGCAGCATCGGGGACGTGCACTGGCAAAGCCCGATCGTCGCGGCAGGCCGCGTCTACTGCGCGGACGAGGACGGAAAACTGAACGCGTTCGAGATTTAGCGCGGCGCTGGGCGCTCGCCTCAGGATGACACGAGCCCCAAATGTTGACAACTCACGCGCATAAGGAGATATTGGGGCCGGAAACGCGTGAGCAACGACATCGCACGCGTGCCTGCGGATTTCTGCCAGAAGGGATGGTCTTTCATGCAGCTGGCGGCGACCATTATCGCAGTGCTGCTCGCTTTGGCATTTCTCGTTATTGGGGGCGCGAAGATCGCCGGCCTCCCGGCGATGCGCGAAGCGGCCGATCACTTTGGGATCCCGTTCAATAAGTTTCGTTCGATCGGAGTGCTGGAAATTGCCGGTGCCCTTGGCATTTTGATTGGGTTTGCGAACAAGACCCTGGGCATTGCGGCCGCCATAGGACTCTTTCTTCTTCTGATTGGCGCCGTCGCCTCGCACATTCGTGTACGCGACCCCTTCGTTAAACTCGTTCCCGCGCTCTTGCTCGGAGTGCTTGCCGCTGCGTACGTTTGGCTTCGCTTAACTCTATAATGAACGCGTTCGAGATTCAGCGCGGCGCGGCCGAGTGCAGACGAAATTCGACCGAGATCGTCCGCGGAGCGTACACGTGGTTGCCCTGCGCGTTGAAATACGTGACGAAATAACGATCGTTCAACAGATTTTGCACGCGGACCACGACCGCTGAAACGTCGCTCAGGCGCAGGCCCTCTTCGGCGTCGAACACGGTATGCGGCGTGTACTTGCAGAATCCGGCCGCCGGCGCGCACGCCGACGAAGAAAGACCGCTGCCGTACTCGGAGTCGGCGGAGAACCAATTCCCGCGCAGCGAGTTCACGACGATTCCCGCGGTCGCACCCCAGCGCTGCTCGTGGTCGGCGGGCGTCCAATCGGTGGGCGATCCGAAACACGGCGCGAGCAACTGCGTCTCGCATCCTTTATTGACCGAATACGTGTGATTTAAGGAGAGATACCACGAGCCGTCGTGCGGCGCCGGATGCTGAAAATACGCGGTCTGCGTGGCGATGCGCCCCAGTGCGTAATTGATGTCCTGATGCAGCGCCGTCAGCCCGACCTGCGTGTCGTCGATCAGGTCGGCGGCGTTTTTCTGCATCACGCGCACGCCGAGCGTCCCGGAACCCAGCGGAAGGTGCGCGCCGACTTCGTAATCCGAGTCGCGCTGCGGGCGTAAGTCGAACGCGGCGACCGAGCGCTGCAGCGGCAAGTTGAGCAGATGCGCTGCCGCCGGCGAGACGTTTTCAAACGAGAACGGCGTAAAGAAGCGGCCGTAATAAACGTACACCGCGGCGCGCGGGCCGAAGAACCGCGTGACCTTCACACGCGGGCTGAGTTGCGAGGCGGCATCTTGGAACTGCGTCGAACCGAGCTGATAGGCATCTTGCCGCAAACCGTACTGCATTTCGTACAGCGGCCCGAGGCGCCATGTGTCTTCGACGTAAACCGATTCGGTGTTTCCGGAGTTCGGTGCGTCGTCGACCACAGTGTACGGAGCGCCCGGAGCCGACGGCGAATAGATCGGCGCCAAGAAGTTGTTCGGCTGCAGCGTCACCGCGTAACGCTTGGAAACATCCGTATGGTCGTACGAAAGGCCCGCACGCAGCGTGTGGCGGCCTTGCTGCGAGGTATACGAAGAGAGGAACTCTTCATCGGTTGCGGTCCGGTCGCCGGTCAAACTGTAGGCGCACGTGGAGGCCGTAAACGGCGCGCCGGAAAGCGCGTTTGCGCAGTCGGACGGGTTTCCGCCCGCCGCGGCATAGACGCTTTGGCCATAGGCGAAATCGTTGGCAGGATCGCCGAAGTCTTGAATGCGCGATCGGCGCACGCCCACACCGGCAGTGAGCGACCCCGTCGTGCCGATCGCGTGATGAAACGAGGCCAGCGCGAACGTATCGTCCTGCGTTTCGTTGTCGTCGGTCGAGAAGGGCTCGCCGCCGGGAACGTCGTTCGGAATTTGAAAGGTCTGCAGCGTATGCGCCGCCTCGAAGTTGAGGTAGTCGAGAGTGCCCGAGGGGACGGTTACGCGCAAAAACGCGTTGGCGCTTGCGGCCTGGTCGTGAACCGGCGTACCCAGATTCGGCGGATCCAGCCCGCGCACCGCACGATCCGCGCGCGCGGAAAAGACGACGTTCGCCTGGCCCACCCGATCGAAATATGCAACCGAGCCTTCCGTACCGCCGGACGTATCGCCGGCTGCCGATGCGGCGTACCCTTGCGCGGCGGATCCCGATCGGGTCGACACTTCGATCACCGACGCGAACCGGCCGCCGTACCGGGCCGGGTACGCGCCTTCGACGACGTCGATGAAGGCTGCATCGTTCAAATCGAACTCGTTGCCGACCGTGCGATTCAGTTCTTGCGGCATCGGAATACCGTCGACGACGTAGCCGATGTCTCCGTGGTCGCCGTTGATGTGCACCGCACCGTTGGCCCCGCGCGCGGCGCCGGGCAGCTGCAGCAGCAGGTTCGGAAAATTCGTTGCGGCGACCGAGTGCGCGAGCACGGCAGGTGAGAGCGTTAAATCCGTTCCCGATCCGTGCAAGGCGGGCGAGGCCGGATGCGCGAGCACGCTGCTGACCACGTGCAGTTGCAAAACGAGCGTTACGCTCGCGCCGGACGCCGGCAGCGCTATTGCCAGGGACGCCGCGCGCTCCTTCGTGCGCGCGGTCAGCACATAGCTGCCCGGCTGCAGGGTCGTAAATCTGAACCGGCCCTCAGCGTCGGTGACGGCTGCAACGCGCGTGTTGTTTCCTGCCGCCTGAACCACGACGCCCGGCTGCCCTTTGCCGCCGGCAACGACCACCCCATCGAGCAGCGCTACGCTCTGCGCCGCGGCCCTTCCGGCGAAAAAGACCAATAGCAGCAATAGCAGAGCCCTCGTTTTCATATTTGACAATGATTCGCAAATTAACGGCCGGCTCCTGCCGCTTCATAGAATTTTCAGACCTGCGCGCGACGCTCGTCGCATCACACTCTTGCCGGAGGCTTCCATAGTGAAGAAGTACGTCGTTGGGGTATTTCTGCTCTCAGCCGTGTTGGCTGCGTGCGGACAGCGGGGCGCGGGCGTTCCGCAACTTCCATCCTTTACGCAGTCGGCTGCGCATCAGTCGATCGCTCGGGCGGTGCCGCCGAACACGATTGGTTTTGAATTGCCGGGCGAAGGCGTCGGCACCGTTACCGACAAGAAATACGGCCTGTTGGGCGGATACACGCAAACCACGCGATCGCAGGTGATCGCCTTTAAACCCGGCGTCACGATCACGCTGCTGAATCTTTCAACGTCGATCCCGCACACGCTCAACGTGCTGAGCTTGACGAATTTCCCCAAGAATCCCGTGCTGAAATTGACTGCGTCCGGAGGGCCGATGAAGAAAGGCTTTTCGAGCGGCATCATCAATCCGGGCAAATCCGTCACCGTGAAACTCACCGTTCCCGGCATCTATTTTATCGGATGCGGATTCCACTATCACGACAGTCCGTCGATGCGCGACGTCGTGAAAGTGGAAGCCAACGCGACACCGGGCCCGCAGGGCACGCCCTAAGCCGAGTTCTCTTGCGTTCCTCCGCGCTTTGTGATACAAAGTATCTGACTTTGCAACACAAAGTGCCGGAGGAATGCCGATGCTTCAGCTCGTTCCCAGCGCGATGATCTTGCTTTTTTTGGCGCTCGTGCTGGCGGTGCTGCTGGGGGCGGGGTGGTTCATCTACGGCGTCGCTCGAGGGGTCCCGTATTGGCGCGCAGGCCTTCCGCTCACGTGCGCACTCGCCGTGTACGGCATACTGCTGCTGACAGGGAGCGCGACGAGCAGCGAACGGCGCGTTCCGCTGGGCACCTCACTGTGCTTCGACGATTGGTGCGTCGCTGTCACCGGCGTTCAACAAGCTCCGGCGCGCGCCGCGGAGGGCACCGTCACCGCGGACCTGCGCGTCTTCAGCGACGCCAAGCGCGTCAGCCAGAAGGGGTCCGGACCGCGCGTCTTCTTGATCGACGATCGGCGCCGGTGGTTTGAGGCAACCGTCCGGCCCGGCGATACCCCTCTAGACGCCGAGCTTGGCCCCGGCGAAGCGTATGCGACGCGGGTCCACGCGCGCGTTCCGCCCGGGACACGGATCGTCGCCGTCCGGGTGTGGGAGGGCGGATGGCTCGATCGGCTCGTGCCGTTCGACGAGGAAAGCCCGTTCCACG
>DASRDE010000286.1:0-2947 GCA_035652755.1 Vulcanimicrobiaceae bacterium
GTCGTGAAAGTCATCGTTGAGGTTTTGAAGCAACCCGCCGAACTGCGCTCGTGCTACCAGATAGCATTCGCATGACGCTTCTTCCAATCCGGGGCGGTCCAAGATTTCAATCCGGCCGTTGGCATAGTCGACGAATCCCGCGCGCTTTAACGTCGCAAGACCGATGGACACGCCCGATCGCGTACTGCCGAGCATCAGTGCGAGGTATTCGTGCGTCAAGGAAAACGAGTCTTGGCCGACGCGATCGTGCGTCAGGAGTAGCCAACGACTGCATCGCTCGTACACGCTGTGCAACCGGTTGCATCCAGCCAGCTGCCCAAGGAAGTTCACGTAGCCTTGCAGATACCTGTCCAGCAACGAGCGGAACCGCGGGCTGCTGGTCCTGAGGTGATGAAAGTGGTCCGCCGGAATCCTTACAGCGAGCCCTGGTACTTGGCAAAAAGAATCATTGGCTGTCGTCGTAGCGCCCATAAGTAGCGGAATTGCGGACGTTCCCTCGCGGCCGATCGTGCCGACCTCGATCATGCCGCCCTCCTGCATTCGTGTTACAACCGATAGTACGGAGCCGATCGGAAAGAACGCGTCATGAACGACCTCGCCCCCAGTATAGATTTGTTCGCGGGTGGCGAGATAAACCAATTTGCCAATCTTGAGTATTGGGGGAACGTCATGCGGCTCGAGCCCTTGCAGAATTGCATTCTGCGCCAAGACCTGCGGCGTTAACGTTAAGACGTTCTCGCCAGTGCCCCGGATAGAGCGTTTTGCCATTCGATGAACACCTCACCCGCCCGCGGCGTTCGGCGCCCATCCTGCGCTTGCCGGTACCCGCTTAAGAACACCCATTCGTCGTGAGCAAGACATAGCCATCCGGGGCGGTCAAGCTGAGCGGTCCCGGCGGATTGGGAACGGGCCGGCCCTCAATATCCGTGTACGAGTGCCCGTTGGGGAGCGGGAAGCTCAGCGTTTGTCCCGGGGTGCCGCCGCCGGTTTGCTGCGGATTGACGACGACGAGCGCGTTCTGGAACTTGCGATAGTACAGCCCGCCGGCCGTCGCATAGGAGCCGCACGGCGGCCCGAGCGACGTCGAATATTCGGGGCGATACGAAAACACCGCCCCGCCGCCCGCCGAAATGTACACGTCCGCGCCGCCGTTATTGCCGAGCGAATACGTCGATAGTGCCCAGTCGACTTGCTGCGCATTGAGCGCGGGCGGGTTGTTTCCGGAACAATTGCCGCCATGCGCATTGACGCCGTCCTGGCAGTAGTAGTCGGTCAGCAGAATGGCCTTGCCGTTGCTTTGCGCCCACTCCATCCAGCTAAGCGTCTGCGTGAACAGTGCCAGCACGTTGTAATGATAATTCGGGTCTTCGTAGTTGTCGTAATGCGTAAAGCCGTTCTCGTCTACCAGCGCATCGACGTTTTGCAGCACTTGCGCTTCCTGCGGATTCGGCGTCGCGTCGAACAGCGGGTGATTGATCATCACGTGCATCCCCGCCGCGCCCAGAGCAGTGTGCGCCTGCGCAACCCAGTTCTCCATGTCCGCGATCCACGTCGGGTCGGCAAAATCCAAGCCGCCTTTGTAGACCTGCTGAAAGTTGGTGAAGCCGGGTCCATTGTACACGCCGCAGCCGTACCATCCCCGTTGCGGCGAGCCTTCGCCTAAATCCGGATTCGGCGACTCGCCGTAGTTGACGAAGATGACGTTGTCGATCGCCAGCATGTTGTACTGGTTCTGCTGCAGGAACGGCACGAGCGTGCCCAGCTGATAGCTCACGACTTGCGGATTGTCGATGTTGAGCGGAACGTCGTGAAAATACGTTCCGTACCAAGCGACGTCTTGCGTTGGATTGTTGTTCTGGTCGCAGCCGTACAAAACCCAACTCGGATTGCTCTGCTGCCAGTACGCAAGCGTGCGACCCGAGATCGTGTACGAATCTTCGTTGGGCAGATAGTAGCGCGAAACGAGCATGCCCGGATGATTGGCGTTCCACGCCGCGGGATTGAACGCACCCCAGACGCTGTCGTAATGCGGCGCTTCCTGCGCGATCTGCGTCTGCGTCAGTTGCACTTGGCCGTTTCCGGTAATGCCGTTCCAATCCAAGATTTGCGTCAGGCCGAAGCGCCCGTTGGTGTTGGGCAGAATCGTTCCGCCGCCGCCCTGGGTGGGCGTTGGCGCGGGCGTCGGGGTGCGGTTGGGCGTGGCCGACGGGACCGGCGTAGGCGTCGAACCGACGGGCGTGGGCGTAGAACCGGGTGACCCGCTCGAATGAGGCGTCGGCGTCGAACCGCCGCCGCCACCGCCTCCGCCGCCACCGCCGCCGGGGAGCGGTGCACTGCCCCCGCCGCCTCCGCCGCCGCAAGCAGCAGCAATACAGGCAAAAAGCACAAGGGCCGGCCACCGCAAATTCCGCATAGCGCCAAAAGTATACCCTCGCAAGCGCGCGCGCCGCAGTTGCGCGCGGCACGGGGGCAATGGGGCTTTTGGGGAGGCAATGGCTGCTCGAAATCCGGTAGAGAATTTTGCATCGAGCGATCCGAACGCACGAATCGCCGCCGCTGCGCTTCGCATGCTGTTCGGCGATCGCTACGCGCGCCGCTTCGCCATTCGGTTGTGGGACGGTACGCAAGTCGACGCTGCCGAAGGCGCGGCATTTGCACTAAGCGTCAACCAAGCCGGCGCGTTGCGCACTGCGTTCACGCCGCCGCTCGATTTAAACGCCGGCCGAGCTTTTACCGCCGGATTGTTGGACGTCGACGGTGACATGGAAGCGGCCGTCGACGAATTGCTTCACGCGGCGTCGCGCAAACGCACCCCCGCTGCAACCGTGCGGCTCGCAGCGCTGCTGCGGCGCCTCCCGCCCGCGCCGCTGCCCAAGCTGCGCGAAGCGCGCCTAAAAGGCCGGCGTCACTCGCTTGCACGCGATCGCGCGGCGATTGGGTTCCACTA
>DASRDE010000287.1:0-2060 GCA_035652755.1 Vulcanimicrobiaceae bacterium
CAAAGGACTACTCCGGCGGCACGAACCCAAACCGATCTGCTCGACGGGCGCTCGTGAACTTGAAGAAGCGCGCAGCAAATCCGATCACGGGCGGGACGCACGAGGGTATCGACGAGCGTCTGAGTTGGGACGAACGCCGGAAGAAAACGGTCGTCGATCCGAATGTGCGTGGCGCTCGTCAAGCGCCGGAGCCCGGCGAACCCAATGCGTTTCATCCGCTCGGTTCCAACCTGCGCAATGTATGGACGATCGCGACGGAGCCCTATCCCGAAGCGCACTTTGCAACGTTTCCGATGGAACTGCCGATGCGCTGCATTAAAATCGGTACTAGCGAAGCTGGCTGCTGTGAGCAATGCGGTGCGCCTCGGCGGAGAATCATTAACAAAGAGTACTTTCAATCGCCGGTTCACGGAGAGGCCAGCGTCATGGGCCGAAAAGAGGCTAGCGGCCAGAACAACTTCGATGGGCAAGGCAACCCCCGCGTGAATGCTGCTGTGACAACGCGCGGCTTCGAGCCATCATGCGATTGCAATGCTGCGATCGTGCCGTGTCGAGTACTCGATCCGTTTATGGGCAGTGGTACGACCATGGCCGCCGCGTTCGAGCTTGGCCGTGATGCGGTCGGCTACGAGTTGAATCCCGAGTACGTCGAGCTTGCTGAACGGCGGCCGCAGATTCGCGAACGCCGTGAATACGCGGCGGCAATGCGCGGTGAAGCGCTTGCAGCACTTACGGGAGGGCACGGCGACACGCCGCTGTTCGCCGGCGACGAAGGAGAGGGGGCAGCATGACGTCTTGCCACTCCGCGCCCCCGGCAAAGATCCAGGCGAAAAAGGCGTTCCTATTTTTGAAGTTCGCCATGCTTGCTCCGTTCCGGCCGGCGCCCGGGCGCATGCCGTGCATGTCCGCGGGGGCGGTTTCCGCACCTAGTTGGAGCGTAAAGGCAAAATCTGCGAGCCCTCTACAGCGCATCGGCCCCTCCTCTTTGCAAGTCCGCCCGCGCCCGGAATCTGGAACACACGGTGGTACAGAAGAGAAAATAGGGCGGGAGCTCGCGATCGCTAGCGACCGCCGCCGAGGCGCCGTGTAATGGGCATGTTCTGCGATTGCACCGTCGCTGTTCCGTGCGACCCCCACCGCTGCCAATTCAAAGACGGCAAGGGCAAGCAGTGCAGAGCGCCGCGCCTTTGGGAGCTTGCTGGCTGCACCAGGCACTGCAGAACGATGCCCCGCGTTAAGGAAGAGGAAGAGCTCGAAACGTTGGAGATCGGCGAAGAGCCCAAGGCCGCCGCGCAAACCGAACTGTTCGAGGGCGCAGCATGCGGAACATAAGCTTCGCGCTGACGACCGAGCAGATCCGCAACCGCACCAAAACCGTGACGCGGCGTACCGGTTGGCGCAACCTCAAGCCCGGAACGTTGCTGTCCGCCGTCGTCAAGAGTCAGGGGTTGAAGAAGGGCGAGAAGGTCGAGCGTATCTGTACCATCCGGGTCGTCGACGTTAGCGTTGAATCGCTCGACCGGCTTTGGAAAGAACCGGCGTACGGCCTAGCTGAGATCCGACGCGAAGGCTTTGGCGACCACCCCCATCTGAGCGTTCCTGAGAACTTCGTCGCCTGGTTTGCCGCCTCGCATAAGTGTGAGGTGAGCGCAAGCGTCACGCGGATTGAATTTGAATACGTCGAGGGTGCGGCATGACGAAGAAGGCGGTTCTCTCCGCATCGGCTCGGGTATTCGTTCGCCAGGCGCGCGCCACGCCGGAAGGGCAGGATCCGCGCAGCCACGAGATTTTCCAGCGCCTTCACGCCTGCATGTTCGGACGCGGGAATTTCCCGTTCTGTAAGGGCGACAAAACGCTACCGCTGCGCGAGCGCAGAAAAATGCTTCGCGAGGTTGATGACCTCCACCGGTCCGGCGTGGCGTGGCCGCATTGGCGAGTCGGGCCGTACGACGACGCTATCGACGATTTCGGGCTGGTGCCATTCATAGTGCGCGTCGATCCAGATGAGTGCCGAAAGCCGAGCAAACGCCCAGATCACCTTCCGTACTGCGTGGAGTGGA
>DASRDE010000288.1:0-4565 GCA_035652755.1 Vulcanimicrobiaceae bacterium
CGCACGGCGCGAGTTTGATGTCGCCGCCGAAGACGATCGTTCCGGTGCGCTCGTTCATGACGACCTTGGCCAGCTGGTCCTGGTTTATCGACAGGTCGCTGGCGTCGGCGAGAAACTGCACCGGATTGTTGGCGTAGAAGCCCGGCAGCGTCACGTGCACCGTTTCCGCGTCGAGCGCGCCGGCCGTGCCGCCCCCGAAGCGGTGGTTGAGCGCGGTCGCCAAGTTGGCGGCGGTTTTAAAATCGGGCGTCGTCAGCACGTAGTTGAAGCCGCTGCCGCTTTGGATGGGCGTGACCATGTCGCGCGCGATGACGGCACCGCCCGGAATACGCCCGGCGGTCGGATGGTTTTGCGTAACGCCCGGTCCGGCCGCGTAGCCCGCGGTAAAGCCGCCGATCGAGAGGGGGCCTTGTGCGGTTGCATAGACCAGATCGTTGGCGGCTTTGAGCTCGGTCATGATGAGCGTTCCGCCTTGCAAGCTCGTGGAGTCGCCCATCGCCGAGACAGTGACGTCGACGTTGTCGCCCGAGTGTGCGAACGGCGGTAGCGTCGCGGTGACGATAACCGCGGCCACGTCGCGCGTACGCACTTCATTGCTGTTCGTGTTCAATCCGAACGAAAGCAGCACGTTCTGAATCGTGTGGCTCGTGAAGATAACCGAAGTCGAGTCGCCGGTGCCGTTTAGGCCGGTCACCAGGCCGTATCCGATGAGTTGATTGCCCGTGACGCCTTGAACGTGCGCGACGTCTTTGACCAGAACGCTCGTCGTTCCGAAGGCGAGATCCGTCGAGAGCATCGTCAGGGCGAAGGTTGCCAAGAGCAGGCGTTTTACGAACATTTAGAAGAGCCACCCCAGAATGCGCCGGAGCAGGCCGACGCTTTTCTCTTGAAAGTTGCCGTTGAAGGAGCCTTGAACGTCGGCGATCCGCGAGGAGAGAACCGTGTCGGAGGCGTCGATGTCTTCCGGCCGCACGTACCCCGTGATGTGCAGCGTCTGGTTCTGACCGTTGACGAGCATCTGCTGGTCGCCGGTGATCTCGAGCGCACCGCTGGGCAGCACCCCGATGACGGTCGCCATCATGTCGCTCAAGAACGACGTCGCGCCGTTCTCGGTCTTGCTGCTCTGCGTGCCGCTCTGGCCGCCTATCGAGGTCGGAATGCGCAGGAAGCCCAGCGCGAGGTTCCCCGAACCGCCGGGCGTTCCCAGATTGAACTGCTTGCTGTTGTTGACGACGTCGCTGCTCGCACTGTTGACCGCGAAGTTGAACTGCACGTGCACGAGATCGCCGATCTGCGAGGCGCGATGATCCGCGCTCAGCCGCAGCGGATGACCCGGGCCGGCGTTCGGCGGCGGAGCGACGTACAGCGTGTCGGCCGCGGCAACGGCCGGAATAGTCGCGAGCGCAAGCAAGAACGCTGCTGGTTTGAACATTTAGCGATCGCCTCCGGAGATGTCGAGCTCCACGGTGCCCGGCGCCGTCACGGTGCCGGAAAGCGCTTTATGTGTTTCGGGATTGTAAACGAAGACTTCGTCGCCCAGACCGCCGCCGGTCCGCGCCACCGCGTCGGCGCTCACGACCACGCCCGAATCGCGAACGATGAACACGATGGTGGATCCCGCCTGCACGATCTGATTGACGGCCGTCGCTCCAATGGGTATCGGCTCGCCCTTGATGATGGACGAGAGGACCTTGCGGCCAACCAGCGCGTCGACCCCGTTGCCGGGGCGGCCCGCATACGGCACGCGCGCGAGCGTGAGATCGTCTTGCGACAGTACCGTTCCGGCGACGATATCGTGCGCGGCCACGGCCGTCTCGACGTATTGCGCCACACGGTAGCCGACCATCACGGTCCGGTCGCTGTGCCCGTCGACGTCGATCTCCACCGGCACGTTCAAGAACGCGCTCGTGCCGATCGGCGTGCCGGCGTGCATCTCGATGCGGCCGGTGCGCACGATCTGGTCGGGAACGATCGAGACCGGAACGAGCTGCTGATCCGCGCTCCGCGGTACGTCCGCGAGCTCCGCAGACGCGAGCGAGGCGATCCGCTTGCCGCTGATCGTCTGCGTCGGCGCGCCAATGCCGTTCG
This sequence comes from Vulcanimicrobiaceae bacterium, assembly GCA_035652755.1. Classification (GTDB taxonomy): domain Bacteria; phylum Vulcanimicrobiota; class Vulcanimicrobiia; order Vulcanimicrobiales; family Vulcanimicrobiaceae; genus DASRDE01. The sequence goes on from DASRDE010000288.1 coordinate 2,089, forward strand.
CACGCGCACCCAAGGGTGCGAGCGCGACGAGCAGAGCGGCGGCGAACGCGAGGCTGCGCATGACTATTGCTTCATCTGAACCGCGGTCGAGAGCATCTGGTCCGCGGCGCTAATCGACTTGGAGTTGGCCTCGAACGCGCGCTGAGCCACGATCATGTTCACGATCTCCTCGACGACCTGGACGTTCGAGTTCTCCAGGTAGCCGGATTGGAGCGACCCGGTTCCGTTGATCGTCGGCTGCGAGACGATCGGCGTTCCCGACGCCGCGGTCTGCGTGTACAGGTTGTGGCCGCCGACCGGCGAGAGTCCGGCCGGATTCACGAACCGCGCGAGCGTGAGCGTGCCGAGCTGCTGCGGCTGCGTCGAACCCGGAATCAGCGCGCTGACGGTGCCGTCGGGGCCGATCGAAATCGACTGCGCGTTTTGCGGGATCGTCAGCTGCGGCTGAACGTAGTAGCCGTCGGCCGTCACCATCGCGCCGTTGGCGTCGCGCTTGAAGGAGCCGTCGCGCGTGTAGGCCGTGGTGCCGTCGGGCATCGTGATTTGGAAGAAGCCGTCGCCTTGAATCGCGACGTCCAGGCTGTTGCCCGTCTGAATCAGATTGCCTTGCGTGAAGATTTTTTCGGACGATCCGACCTTCACGCCCAAGCCGACTTCCTGGCCCACCGGCACGACCGTCGGTCCTACGGGCGAACCGGGCGCTTGAATTTGCTGGTACACCAAGTCTTGAAAGCGCGCTTCGTTGCGGCGGAAGCCCGTGGTATTGACGTTGGCCAGGTTGTTGGAGATCGTGTCCATGTTGAACTGCTGCGCGTCCATGCCGCTTGCCGCAGTGTAGAGTGCTCGCATCATGACCTGTTCTGCTCCTTATTGCCCGGTCGAGCGCGCGACGTTCTGGATCGCGTAGCCGTTGGCGGTGTCTTGCGTTTGAATGACTTTTTGATTGGCTTCGAACCAGCGCTGCGCGGTGATGAGGTCGACCATCGAGCGCACGACGGAGGCATTGCTGCCCTCGAGAAATCCTTGGTTGACGGTGGTGGCGGTATCGAGCGTGGGCGTAGCGGTACCGGTGTCGGCGAAGCGGTTGTCGCCCTCGGGCCGAATCGCGCTCTGATTGGCGAAACTGACGATACGCAGTTGGTCGACCAGGCCGCCGTTCTGGCGAATCGTTCCGTCCTGTCCGAACTGCACGGTGCCGGCGGTGAGTTGAACGGCGCCGTTGCGTCCCAGCACGCGGTTGCCGTCCATCGTCACCAGAAAACCCTGTGCGTCGCGCGTGAACTGGCCGTCGCGCGTGTACCGGATGCCCTGCGGCGTTTGCAGCGTAAAGAATCCGTTGCCTTGCAGCGCCAGATCCAGCGTGTTGCCGGTATGCGAAAGCGCGCCTTGCTCGAAGACTGCCGGCGTGTCGAGCACTTGAGCGCCCGTGCCCAGTCCGCCGACGAACTGCACGGCCGGCGTAGCGGCCGTAGCGCCGCCCGGCAGCGACGACGGATCGGTCTGCATGCGGTAGATGCCCATCTCGGGCGCGGATTGAATCTGCAGCAGCGTGCGTTTGAAGCCGGCCGTATTGACGTTCGCCAGATTGTTGGCGATCGTATCGGCCTGCGCTTCTGCTACGAGCGCCCCGGAAGCCGCAGTGTAAAGCCCTCGAACCAAATGAAAAACCCTCCGCACGTTCTAGGCGGGCGCAACATCGTTGCGTCCATGCGAAGCCTTCAATCGGTCCGGCTTCACCGCGGCTCCCACCCCGTGCGAGGGTCGTCCAGCCGCGTCACTCTACCTATCGGCAAGCGAGCGGCGGACTTTTAGCCGGCGGCGACCGCCTTAGGCGAAGCGGTCGCGATAGCGATCGTTGGGAAGCAAATAGACGCGGCTGTGCGGGTAGTCGAAGTAAACGTCAAAATACCGTAAAAAATCCTGACCGAGCAGCCCGTCGTAATCCTCGGATTCGAAGCCCGGTGCGTTTTGGCTGACGTCGAATTGCCAGCGCGCGAAATTCAGGGACCCCACCGAGAAGCCGCTGACAGTAGCCGGGTAGACCTGCACCATTCCGCCGACCCCGCCGACTTGATCGGCAGTCGGAAGAAAATCTTCGGAGGCTTCTCCTGCCTGGGCGTTCGGAACGTCGAGCGGGTGCGCGTTCGCGAATGCCGAGAAGATCATGCTGCGATCGGCGCCCGTGTCGACGATAAAGTTCCTTGCGCGAGCGGTGCCGATCCGCACTTCGATGACCGGGACGCCGTCGTCGAGACGCGCGGGCAGCTCGATCGCACCGGCGGGCGCGGTAAATGCATCCGGTGCGAACGCCTCCGCAGCGGCGTGCTGGTAGTCCAGATGCACGACGAACGACGCAAAGAAATCGTAGCCTAAGAGCCCCGCGACGGGATCGCCCCCGTACGTCCGCATGTGAAAGGGCGCGGTCTCGACGACCGCGTGCCGGATGAGTGCATCGCCAAGGCCGATGCTGCCGGTCA
>DASRDE010000289.1:0-4756 GCA_035652755.1 Vulcanimicrobiaceae bacterium
CGTGGAAGTGCGCCCCGAAATCGCGCTGGCCAACTACCGCGGGCTGGCGGTGCGCCGGGACCCGGTGGTCGTCACCGACGAGGACGTCGAGCGCGCGCTCAAGGCGCTTGCACGCGAACGCGCCACGCTGGTGCCGGTCGAGCGCGAGGCACGCCTGGGCGACGTCGCTACGCTGGATTACGAGGGCAAAATCGAAGGCGTCGCCTTCGAAGGCGGCACGGCCAAGGGGCAGCAGACCGAGCTGAGCGAGGAGAGGTTCATTCCCGGGTTTGCGAGCGGGATCGCCGGCATGAAGCCGGGGGAGACCCGCGACGTCCAGGCGACGTTCCCCGAAAACTACTCCGAGGCAAGCCTGGCGGGCAAAACCGCTACCTTCACCGTGACGGTCCACGAACTCAAGGAGCTCGAACTGCCGCCGCTGGACGACGCCTTGGCCAAGGAAGTCGCCGGCCACGAGACGCTGGACGAGCTCAAGGAAGACATCCGTAAGCGCCTGCAGGCGGCCGCCGAGGCGCGGGTGCGCCGGCAGATGGGCAACTCGCTGGTCGATACGCTAGTCCAGGCGTACGATTTTCCGCTTCCGGCCACGCTGGTCGAGCGCGAAGTTGAGAGCATGCTGACCGAAGGCGCGAGCGCCGCGGCGCGTATGGGCCTGACGTTCGACGACTATCTCAAGGCCGTGGATAAGACGGAAGATCAGCTGCGCGACGAGTTCCGGCCGGAAGCGGAAAAGCGCGTGAAGGCTACGCTCATTCTCGAGGCGATCGCCAAGGCCGAAAAAATCACGGCATCGCCGGCCGATATTCAGGCCGAGCTTGCGAGCCTTGCCCGGCAGTACGGCCAGCCGATGGAGCGCGTCCGGCAGGCGCTGGGCAACAACCTGCTCTCGCTTATGGACGGTATCGTCCGAAATAAAACTGTAGATTTCTTGATCGAACACGCGGATGCCGGGGCAACTCCGGGCACGCCGTCGTAGTCATGCTTGGCGGAGGATCTAAAAACAACATGGGTCATTTGGTTCCGATGGTCGTCGAGCAGAGCGCACGCGGCGAGCGCGCCTTCGACATCTACTCGCGTCTGCTCAAGGATCGCATCGTCTTCGTCGGCGGCCCTATCGACGATCATCTGGCAAACCTGGTGATCGCGCAGCTGCTCTTCCTTGAAAAAGAAGACCCCGACAAGGACATCGACATGTACATCAACAGCCCGGGCGGCAGCGTGACCGCCGGTCTGGCGATTTACGACACGATGCGTTTCATTAAACCCGACGTGGCCACGATCTGCGCCGGCATGGCGGCCTCGATGGGCTCGATTCTCTTGACGGGCGGAGCGGCCGGCAAACGCATGGCCCTGCCGCATGCCAAGATCCTGATCCATCAGCCCTGGGTCCAGCAGGTCGGCGGACAGGCGACGGACATCGAGATTCACGCCCGGGACCTGATCGCCACGCGGCGCATGCTGGCGGGCATCTACGAGGACACGACCAAGAAGCCGATCGAGCAGATCCTCAAAGATATCGAGCGGGATTTCCATATGACCGCCCAAGAAGCCAAGGATTACGGTATTATAGACTCGATCATCGAGAACCGGACGTCGCTGGCAACCCCGGCATAGGCAGAGGCTACATGTTTCGATTCGGCGAGGAGAAGGGTCAACTCAAGTGCAGCTTCTGCGGCAAGTCGCAGGAGCAAGTGCGCAAGTTGATCGCGGGTCCCGGCGTGTACATCTGCGACGAGTGTATCGAGCTCTGCAACGAGATCATCGAAGAAGAGCTCTATAAGAACGTCGACGAGAATCTGCGCCTCCGCAACATCCCCAAGCCGAAAGAAATCAACCACATCCTCAACCAGTACGTGATCGGGCAGGAGCGCGCCAAGAAATCGCTCGCGGTCGCGGTCTACAATCACTACAAGCGCGTCAATATGGGCGCGAGCGCCGACGACGTCGAGCTGCAGAAGTCCAACATTCTGCTCGTCGGTCCGACCGGTTCGGGCAAAACGTATCTGGCGCAGACGCTGGCGAAAATTCTCGACGTGCCGCTGGCGATGGCCGATGCCACGTCGCTCACGGAAGCGGGCTACGTCGGCGAAGACGTCGAGAACATTCTGCTCAAACTCATTCAGGCCGCCGACTACGACGTCAAGCGCGCCGAAAAGGGCATCGTCTACATCGACGAGATCGACAAGATCGCGCGCAAGAGCGAAAACCCGTCGATCACGCGGGACGTCTCGGGCGAAGGCGTGCAGCAGGCGCTGCTCAAGATTTTGGAAGGCACGACCGCCAACGTCCCGCCGCAGGGCGGCCGCAAGCATCAGCATCAGGAATTCATTCAGATCGACACCACGAACGTGCTGTTCATCTGCGGGGGCGCCTTCGATGGCCTCGAGCGAATCATCGAGTCCCGCGTCGCCAGCAACAACATGGGCTTCCGCGCGCAGCCCGAGGGCAAGAAGGAAGCACGCGTCGGCAAGCTGCTCCAGCAGCTCATGCCCGAAGACTTGCTCAAATTCGGCTTGATTCCGGAATTCATCGGCCGCCTGCCGATCGTCGTGACGCTCGATGCGCTCGACGAGCTGGCGCTGCGCCGCATCCTGGTCGAGCCCCGCAACGCGCTGGTGCGCCAGTTCCAGAAGATCATGGGCCTGGACGGCGTCGAGCTGACGTTCACCAAGGAAGCGCTGATCGCCATCGCCGCCAAAGCGCAGGGCCGCAAGACCGGCGCGCGCGGACTGCGATCGATTCTGGAAGAGACGATGCTCGACGTGATGTACGATCTGCCGTCGTTAACCGGCGTCAAGAAGTGCATCGTCAACAAGGAAGTCATCGAGAAAAAAGAGGCGCCGACGCTCATCCACAACGAGCGCACGAAGGACATGCCCGCCTAACTTCCCCCGTGTCATCCTGAGCGGAGCCTACGGCACGCGCAGCGTGCCATAGCGCAGTCGAAGGACCGGCATGCGCCAACCCCCGTGTCACGCTAACCCTGTGTCATCCTGAGCGGAGCCTATGGCACGCGTAGCGTGCCATAGCGCAGTCGAAGGACGCGCACGTTTTCCCGCACCTAAAACGCGGGAATGAACGAAGCGGAGGTGTGCGTCATGCGATTTGCCGTTGCTGCAGTTGTCGTGTTGCTTCTTTGTGCTTGCGCGAGCGGTCAATCTCAGTTGCCCCAGCCCGGAGCCGGAGTGCAGAGCTCGGCGCTTCAGGCTCCCGACGCGACCGCGACGATTCCGCCGAAGTATACCGTCGTGGATCTCGGATCGGGCGCGACTCCGTACGCGTTGAACGATCGCAACGCCGTCGTTGGCAACATCGCCGGGAACCCTAAGGGGTTCTTATACGAGAACGGCACGATGACGGCGCTCGGGTATTTGCAGGGCGACGCCGAGTCCGGTCCGCGGGGGATCAACGATGCCGGGGTCATCATCGGAACCTCCTACGGAGGCCCGCCGGATTACCACGAGCACGCCGCCCTGTTCTTCAAGAACGGCTCGGCAAAAGCGCTTGGTACGGGTAGCGGCACGGATAGCTCGGGTGCGGCCGTCAGCAACAAGGGCGTGCTGATCGGCACGACCTACACCGGCGGAGAGTTCTGCTTCGGGGACGCCGTCATCTTCGACGATAAAGGCGGTTCCACGCCCATCGCAACGGGCAACGCGGCGGCGCGCGCGGTCAGCGACGATGGTACGATCTTGTACGATACGCTGCTCAGCGACGGCGGCCCGTGCCGGGGCACGATTACGTCCTACGAATATCCGGGCAACACGATGGTTCCGATGCCCAACGGCGACGGCGGCGACAACTCGAACGATGTGACCGGCATTAACGCCTACGGCAACATCGTGGGTTATTTTCACGACGTCAACTTCTACCCGGCCGGTTTTTACGATCGCGGCAACACAACCAAGGAGTTGAAGTACGGGCTGGCAGTCTCGGCTAACGGCATCAACGACAGGAATTGGATCGTCGGCGCGGTGTCGGAAAACGATGGTTCGCATGCGTTCATCTATGCGTCGGGGCACTACACGTTCTTGAAAAGCTTGGTGCAGGCGGGCACGGGCTGGACTTTCCAAGCCGCCACCGCAATCAACCGGTCGGGCGCCATTATCGGGACGGGAACGCTCAACGGCGTACCGCACGGCTTCTTGCTGCTGCCCGCGCCCTGACCGCATGGCGCGCTCTACTCACTTTCCGGTATAGTCGCGTACCGTCGGCCGCGAGACACTAGCGTCGTGAAAACGTTCGCTTGTGGAGGCCTGATTTTGCGCAGTATTCGTGTTCTTCTGGGATTGTCGGCTGCCGCTTCGCTGCTTTGCGCATGCGGGGGTGCGGGGAGCAGCGGGAGCGTACCCGCGGCTCCGCAATCGGCGGGCTCGGGGACGTCGACGATGTCTACGATCGTCCACCGTAACGGATTGACGCTTCACCTCTTTCCGGTACGCGGCTCGGCGCTCGCACAGCGCGCGGCTGCCGGCACGAGCAACAACCTGATCTACAATGGCGGCCCGATTCAAATGGCGCCCGAGATGTATCTCGTGGAGTGGGGCACGTGGACGGCAGGCTCGGGCGATCCGGACGGTGCAGGCCCGGTGCTGCAGAAATTTTTGCAAGGCGTCGGCGGCTCGAGTTGGATCAATACGGTCACGCAGTACACGCAGAGCAACGGTCTGCACGTGGGCAACCCGAGCGGCAATTTGGCCGGCGTCTGGAACGACACGAGCGCGCCGCCGCTGGTCGTGCAGGATAGCGACATTGC
>DASRDE010000290.1:0-13407 GCA_035652755.1 Vulcanimicrobiaceae bacterium
TGATTGCCTTCTACCGCGACAAGTTAGGAATGCAGCCCACCGAGACCGACCCGGAAGGCCGCGGTGCGGAATTCACGCTCTCGGACGGCACGACGTTCGGCGTCTGGCGGGGCGATAGCGGAGAGACCGGCGGTTTTGCCATGCTGGCCGTCGACGACATTCACGCCGCGCGCGAAACGATGGCCGCTCGCGGACTGCAGTTCAGCCCCGTCGACGAAACGCCGGTCTGTCACATGGCCTTCGCGCAAGACCCCGAAGGCAACGCGGTGATCATTCACCAGCGCAAGAACCGCAGCTAGCTCGCTCCCAGCGTCCGCGCCCGTTACGGTGCGCCGTAGCGGGCCGGGCCAAATGGCAAACCCGGCTTACCACCCGACGGCTTGGCCGTCTTTGCCGAAATCCGAACCGCCGGCGTACGCACCGCTCGGTAGAAGCATGATCGCCTGATAGCCGCCCAACGGCGCCCTGGTCGCGGCCATCGTTTTGTGCCCCATGCTTACGAGCTTTCCGGAGACGCGTTCGTAGAGCGGCGACTCCAGATACAGCGTGTTCGAAATCTCGTCGTGCCGGAATCGCGCCATGTCGCCGGCTTGCTGCACGTTCGCGTGCAGGTCGATGACGTCGATCGCGATCTGTTCGTGTCCCTGCGACTGCATATCGCCGCCCATCAGGCCCAGGGTCATCAGCGGCCGCCCGCCATGCGCGATAAATCCCGCGCATAGCGTATTGTACGGGCGTTTGTGCGGCGCAATAGCGTTGGGACTGCGCGGATCAAGCGAGAACAACCCGCCGCGATCGTGCAGGATAAAACCGTATCCGGGAACGGTGATCCCCGAACCGAATCCGTCGTAGTTGCTATTGACCAGCGAGACCATGTTGCCCCAGCGATCGGCGGTCGAAAGCACGATGGTGTCGCCGCGTCCGCCGTCCGGTCCGGGCCGCGCGGGAACGGATGCGTGCTTGGCTTCGATCTTCGAACAAAGCGCCGCCGCATGGCTCGGCGCCAGCAATCGATCCAGCGGGGGCCGGTCGACGTCCGGGTCGGCGTTGTACCGGTACAAGTCCGCATATGCCAGCTTCTTTGCTTCGATCAGCAGGTGCCAATACGTCGCGTTCGCCGGTCCCATCGACGCAAGTGAATCTCCCGGCGTGACCCTCGGCACGCACGTTTGCAGAATGTTCAGCGCTTCGTTTGCGGCGAATCCCTGCGACGGCGGCGGCAGCTCGAGCAGATCGTAGCCGTGATACGGCGTCTCGATCGGCTGCACCCATTGACCGCGGTAGTTCGCAAGGTCGTCCGCCGTCATCGTTCCGCCGAGCGCGCGCGATTTAGCAATGATTGCCTTGGCAATCTCGCCGCGATAAAACACGTCGCGTCCGCTCTTGGCCAGCAGACGCAGCGCGTGCGCCAAATCGGGATTACGGAAGATCTCGCTTTCGACCGGCGGTCTGGCATTCACGTACCACGCGCGAACCGAATCCGGATCGACCCGCGTGCAGCAGCCTCGCAGCGGCAGCGCGGGCGGCAAGCGCCAGTCGCGCGCGATGCGCTCGGATAGCGGGAATCCATTTTGCGCGTAGTCGATCGCCGGTGCGAGCACGCGATCCAAACGCAGTCTGCCGAAGCGCCGTACCAGTTCGTCCCATCCCCACGCCGCACCCGGAACCGTGACGTCGAGAATACCGCCCGGCGGCATGCCCGAACCCGGTCCCCAATTTTTCGGATCGGCACGATAGCCGAGCGAGTTCATGCGCGCGATCGTCGCGCCGCTGGGCGCTTTACCGCTGGCGTTTAAAACGTAGAATCGATGATTCTTGGCGATGTAGACCATCGCGAAGAGATCGCCGCCCATCCCGGTCATCATCGGTTCGACGACGTTGAGCGTCGCCGCGGTCGCAACCGCCGCATCGATCGCGTTGCCGCCTTCCATCAGAACGCGCAATCCGGCCTGCGCGGCCAACGGTTGGCTGGTGGCGACCATGCCGTTGCGCGCGAGCACCGGCGAGCGCGATTGCTCCGGCCAGCCTTCGGCGCGAACGCCGCGCACCGCGCCGTCCGCGGGCGTGATTTGCGCGGCGGCCGCCGGTTGGGCGAAGAGGACGGCTGCGGCCAGCCAGCCGCCGAGGCGCTGAAACGTCGTCATACGCTCCGCTTTCGGCTGTTTTTGCGCGGGGACATCCTAGGTCCAAAGTACTAGTGTGCCTGCGGCGTTGCTAGCGTATCCTTGACGGAAGGAGTATCGCATGTACAGCACTGCTCGTCTTTTTGCGCTGCTCGGCATCGTCGTGCTTTCCGGGTGTGCCGGCGGCGCGTTCACCTCACCGTCGACGCCGCTGCTGCCTCAATCCGCTCATCAAAGCGCGCCCGCCGCACCCGCGCAATCCGTGGTCTTCATCTCGGTACCTTCGGTCAACGCGATCGAATCGTTTCCCGGAGGCGTCGCAAATCCCAAGGCGGCCGTCGCGATCAAAAACGGCATCGACAATCCGGCCGGCATCGCCGTCGGCGGATCGGGGACGCTCTTCGTCAACAACGTCGGCAACAATACGGTGACGGAATACGCGCCCGGTTCCACCAAACCGAATTTCACGCTCAAACTCTCGGCCGGCATCGGCGACGCCATTGCGGCCGGCCCCGACGACTCGCTGTACGTGACGGATCAAAACAGCGATATCGACGTGTATCCGCTGCACGCTACGCAGCCGTCTGCAATCCTACCGAATCCGGGTAACGGCGGGCCGAGCTACGGTTTGGGCGCGATGGCGGTCGATAAAGCCAATGACGTCTTCGTCGTCGGGCACGGCGGCGAGTGCTGCGGCACCGGCGTCTTCGAGTATCCCGCTTCCTCGCCCAATTCGACGTTCGTGCGCGGAACCGGTGCTATGGGTGGAGGCATCGCGGTGGATGCCGCGGGCGACTTGTTCACGTCGCCGGGCGGCACGCTGCGCAAGAACTTCGTCCACGTGCTGCATCGTGACGGTACGTCTACGAACTTCAAATCTCCGCCGATCGCGCTGATGACGTACGACGCGGCGCATCACTATTTGTACTCGACCTTCGGCACGGTGACGATTTATGATTATGCGACGCGCAAGATCGTGGGCACGGTTCCGCACATTTTCGACGCATACGGCATCGCCGTGCGTCCGGCGGCATTCTAAATGAAATACGCAAGCGTTTTCGCACTCGCTCTGCTGGTCGCCGGCTGCGGCGGCAGCGTACCCACGACCTCGGCCGTTCCTCAGAGCCGTCAAATTTCGGGCATGGCGCAACAACCGCCGTCCACGGTGCGCCTGTTCTTGGGTGACGGCTACAACGGCAGCGTCGACATGTTCGATACGAGCGGAAAGCAGCTCGGACAGATCTCAGGCGTTTATCCGCAAGCGCTGACGGTTGACGATGCGTCGAATCTGTGGGTCGGAGATTATTCGAACTACACGCTGCAGCAGTACCCGTCGCCGTATGCGTCGCCTGCGGTAACGCTGCGCGATACTGCCGGCGCCCCCTTCGCACTCGCGGTCAACGCCGCGGCCGGCCCGCAGCACGGTCTGCTTGCGGTCAGCTCGTACCCCACGAGCGGCTTCTGGTCGCTGCGCTTCTTTCCGCCGGGACACCAGACTCCGTGCAAGACGCTCTCGTTGGCCGGTCCCGCGTACGGCCTAGCCTTCGATAGCCGCGGCGATCTGTACATCGGCGGCACTCAGACGATTCAACGCGCACTGCACGGCTGCGGCGCGACCAAAGTGTACAATCTGCACACGACCAACAAGCTGCCGCGCCTGGGCTATAAAGTCGCCGTGCTGCCCAACGGAAATGTCGCCGTGCTGATGGGTTCCAATCCCAGCTCGACGATCTACACGTACGCGCCGGCGGTCGACGCCAATCTGGGCAGCCCGATCGCTACGACGTCGATCGCAGTTACCGACGCGTTCTCGTTCGCCTTCACGGCCGACGGAAAGCATGTCTGGGTTCCCGACACGATCAACGCGCGCGTCGACGAATTTGCGTTTCCGAGTGGAAAGGCGGAGTCGAACTTCGCGGGCTCGATAAACTACGACTCGATTGCCTTGAGCCCATGATTCCAGGATCTGCGTGACGGACGTAGACGCGGGCGCGCCGGCGCCCGCCGGCGCCGAGCGTTGGCCCAAGCTCGTCTATGCGGAGTGGAAGGATACGCTTGCGACGCTGCACCTGTGGACGCAGATCGCCGGCAAGATTCGGCTGAAGCTCGAATCGTTCGTCAACCATTGGTGGCACGTGACGCTGTACGTCACGCAGCGCGGTTTAACGACGTCGATGATGCCGTACCGGAACGGCCGCACGTTCAGCATCGACTTCGATTTCGTCGGTCATCGCCTGCATATTGCCGACTGCGACGGCGCGAAGGCGGAGTTTGCGCTCGAGCCGATGACGGTCGCCGATTTCTACCGGCGATTGATGGAGGCCTTAGCCGGTCTCGATATTTTCGTGAAGATCGACGGCAAACCGAACGAAATCGCCGATGCCGTTCCATTCGCGCAAGACACGGTGCACGGCTCCTACGACCGCGCGTACGTCGAACGCTTTTGGCGGGCGCTGCTGCAGGCCGATCGGCTCTGCAAAGTATTCCGTTCCGGCTTTGTCGGAAAGGCCAGCCCGGTGCATTTCTTCTGGGGCAGTTTCGATCTCGCGGCGACGCGCTTTTCCGGCCGAACGGCTCCGCAGCATCCGGGCGGTTTTCCGAACATGCCCGACTGGGCCACGCGCGAAGCCTATTCGCACGAAGAGCAAAGCGTCGGCTTTTGGCCGGGCGGCTTCGGCCTGGAAGCCTCGTTCTATTCTTATGCGTATCCGACACCGCCGTCGCTCGGCGACGCGCGCATACTCCCGGCGCAAGCCGCGTGGAACGCGCAGCTCAACGAGTTCTTGCTGCCGTACGACGCCGCGCGAAACGCCCCCGATCCGGATCGCGCCGTGCTCGATTTTTTCGAGTCGACCTACGCCGCGGCCGCGGACTTATTGAAGTGGGATCGCGCCGCGCTCGAAAGGCGCACCTAGCCGGGGTTGCGCTTCGCCCGGCTTTTTCGAGCGGGTGCGCGCCGCGGGCGGGCCTCCACCGGAGCCGGCTCGGGCTGCGCCCGAATGGCGAAGCGCTCGATAAAGTCCGTCACGTCGTTGACGAGCAGATCGAACAGATCGCCGCAAATTTCTTGAGCTTCGTTGGAATCGGCCGCCTCGTAGCGGGCTCGCAGCGCGGGGTCCGCGCAGATCATACCAAAGAGCTCGTTGTTAAGACGAGCCCAGTTGACTCTAAAGCCATCCTGTTGCACTAATCACTCCTGACATCCCTGTCGCAATCGGTATCGGCCGGGGAGCACGATTCTTGAGCCGCCCGGCCGGGTCGGCAAGCCGCCTGCGCCGAATCCCTAACACGCATGCTCGCTGCGTTTTTCCGCCACGGCAGTAACGCGCTGCTGGCGACCCTGATCGTCGGCCTGCTAGGGCTCTTCGCGGCCCGGGCGATCCCGTTCGTGCTCTGGGCGGCAGTCGCGGGCGCAGCCGTGTTTTTTACGTCCGAATACACGACGCATCGCTTCCTATTTCACGCAAAGCCCTCGCGCGTGCCCTGGATTCGAACGCTTCAGCATCGCCTGCACTACGACCATCACGTCGACCCGGCCAGGCTCGATTTGCTCTTCTTGCCGCCGTGGTTTACGCTGCCGGTGACGGCGCTCTATTTCGGGCTTTACGCACTCCTAACGCACTCGCTGCCGATCGCGGTCTGCCTCACGTTCGGAAGTCTGGCGGCGCTTGCGTATTACGAATGGGTGCATTACGTGGCGCACATCCCGTTCCAGCCGATCACGCCGTACGGCCGGTGGATTAAAAAGTATCATCTCTGGCACCATTTCAAGAATGAACACTGCTGGTTCGGCGTTACGAACCCGTCCATGGACGTGGTCATGCACACTTACGCGCCCGTCAGCGAAGCCGAGCGCAGCTCAACGGTGCGCGAGATTTGGCGGTCTCCTAAGTAACAAGGAAGCGTGCCGCCACCTGAGCGGTGCCCCTGCAAGTTCACGGCGGTACGCAGTCCGACGATACAAAGTCAAGGAAGCACGACAGCTTTCTACTTTGCATGAACTCACTCGATACGCTGAACCGGCTTGCCGCCGTCCTTATTCTGTTCGTCCTTTTGACGCTGGGCGTCTTCGGCTGTGTTGCGCTGCATAGCACGGTCGTGGCCGCACACGCGCTGCAGGGTACGGCCGACCTGCGCGACTTCGACCGAAAGACGTCGGCGCTGCAGATGGGCATGGCCGCATTTGCACTGCTTGGGGTCTGCACCAAGCTCGCCCTCATCTATACGCGCCGCGTCTATCGCCGCCGCGCCGATGCCGAGGTTCGCCGTCACGTCGAAAGCTTGGAGCGCGCCGCGCTCACCGACAGTTTGACCGGCCTTGGCAACCACCGCGCCTTCTACGAGCAGTTCGAGCGCGAGGTCGCGCGCGCGCGGCGCCACAACTTGGCGCTCAGTCTCGTGCTCATGGACGTCGACGACTTTAAGACGCTCAACGACACCCGCGGGCACAAACACGGCGACGATATCCTCGTTGCGGTCGCTCAGGCGCTGCGCGGCAGCCGCGCCGAAGACGTCGCCTATCGCATCGGCGGCGACGAATTCGCCATGCTGCTGGTGGAAACCGATTCCGATGGTGCGCGCACGGCCGGAGCGCGCCTGCAGCAGCGCGTTCGCAACTTAATCGCGCCGGTGACCGTTTCGGTCGGCGTCTGCACGGCGGTGCGGGATCACGACCAGCACGACCTGTATGAATGTGCCGACGCGGCCCTCTACGCGGCAAAATCCAACGGCCGCGACGCCGTGGTCTGCTACGAAGACGTGGAACGCGACGCGGTCGTTTTTTCAAACAAGAAGGCGTCAGCGCTTCGAGCCCTTCTCGACCTGCCGCGCGTGGACGTGGCCTTTCAGCCGATCTGGAGCCTTGCGGAATCGCACGTATTCGGCTTGGAGGCACTCTGTCGTCCGCCGAGCGACTGCGGCCTATCCGGGCCTCAGGAAGCCTTCGACGTGGCCGAACGCATCCGCCGCACCGCCGAGCTCGACGAGCTCTGCGTACGCAGCGTCTTTCATGCTGCGCGCACGCTGCCGCCCGACGTCTTTCTCTTCGTCAACGTGGCGCCCGATTCGCTCAGCCATCCGCTGCTCGCGCCCCAGCGCTGGCTGCAGCTGATCGCCCGGGCCGGCTTGCGCCCGTCGCAGGTCGTCATAGAACTCACCGAGCGCCGGATCAGCAATCCCGAACACGTCTTACGCATGCTCGAAGCGCTGCGGGCCGAAGGCGTGAGCATCGCGCTCGACGATACCGGCTCGGGCTATGCCGGCCTCAACCTGCTCACGCAGGCGCCGTTCGATTTCGTCAAAATCGACCGCAGCATCGTTACGGGCGCACCCGATAACCAGCGCACTCGCGCCGTCTTGGCCGGAATTATCGCCATTGCACGCGAGGCCGGCAGCTTCGTCATCGCCGAAGGCATCGAGAACATGCAGCACCTGCAGTTCTTACGCGAACTGCAGTATCAGCGCCACGATCTCTCGTTCGGCGTCCACGGCGCGCAAGGGTATTTGCTCGGCCGCCCGCGCATCGGCGATCCGCGCCTGGAACCGTTCCTCCAGTACGCATCACTGCTGGACGCAGACTCTTACGAGAGCGAGACGGGCACGCTGCTTCTCGAAGCCTCTTTGTCATCATGAGCAATTGTGTCATCCTGAGCGGAGCTACGCCGCGCATTTGTGCGCGGCCCACGCAGTCGAAGGACAATTGTGTCATCCTGAGCGGAGCCTACGGCACGCAATGCGTGCCATAGCGCAGTCGAAGGACGAGTGGAGCGGCGCGTAGCGCACGCAGTCGAAGGACCGGAACTTCTGTCATCCTGAGCGGAGCCTACGGCACGCAATGCGTGCCCTAGCGCAGTCGAAGGACGAGCGGAGCGGCGCGTAGCGCACGCAGTCGAAGGACGAGCGGAGCGGCGCGTAGCGCACGCAGTCGAAGGACCGGCGTGCTCGCAGCTCGCTAGCGATCTACATCATAATTGGCACTCTGCTCTAGCAGCCAGCTGCCGTCGACGTCGCGCCAAACGGTCGCGAAACGCACGAGGATGGTCATCGTGCGTCCCTCGCGTTCGATGGTAATGGGCGCATCGAAAAACGCCGTCGCACGGTCGCAGGCTATGCGAACGTCGGGATGCTGGATGGCGCCGAACGTCGCCGAGTCCCACTGCGCGAAGTCGCTGCGCAGCAGCGTTCGAATGCCCTGGGGCGTGGAATAGATCTCCGCCGCCTTAGAGCCATAAACCACCGCGTCCGGTGCAGTCATCGCCACCACCCCGTCAGTGTCCTTAGCCGAGTACTCGCGTAAAAAACCCTGGATGCGCGCCTGTACCGCGGCCGCCTGCGCCGGTGCGCTCTGCCCGGAGCACGGCGCGCTGCCCGCCGCAAGGGCGAAAATCGTCGCTGCAATCATGGCTCACCTACGGCCCCCACCCCAAACCTGTTTCAGAACAGCGGATTGAACCGCAAGGCGGCTATTTTCGTACAGGTGGCATGAGCACGTCATTGAGCGCCCTGGCGCTCGCGCTACTCCTGCCCGCTGCCGCGCAAACCCCCGCGGTTGCCCAAACCCCTGCGGCTGCGCAAACGGCCGCCGCGCACCACTACACGGTGCACGTGAAAGACTTCGCCTACAGCCCGTCGACGCTCCGCATTCACACCGGAGATTCGGTCACGTTCGTGAACGACGACGACGAAGCGCATACCGCGACGGCCGCGGACAAATCATTCGACTCGGCCGGCCTGGATACGCACGACACCTGGACGCATCGCTTTACGCGTTCGGGGAAATTTGCGTACATCTGCACCCTGCATCCCTGGATGAAAGGCGTCGTGATTGTCTCCGATCCGGCGAAGGCTGCGCAGTGAAACGCGGCGATTTTCTCTCGCACGTCGGATGGACGGGCGCCGGAATTCTCTGGACGCTCGGGCCCACGGGTCTGGCAGCGCGCGCCGTAGCACAGGGGATCGGCTCGCAGCCCGCGGCATTCTCATTCGTGCAGATCAGCGACAGCCACATCGGCTTTCACCAAGCGGCCAACCCCGACGTTTCGGGCACGCTGAGCGCGGCGATCGAAGCGATAAACGCGCTGGAAACCCAGCCCGCATTCGTCATTCATACGGGCGACATCACGCATCTGGCCAAACCCGAACAGTTCGATACGGCAAAGCAGCTGCTCTCGTCGCTTCGCGCGCCGCTCTTTACGCTGCCCGGCGAGCACGATTTCCTGGGCTCCGACCCCGGCAAGGCCTATTTCGGCGCATTCGCCGGCGATCGCGTTCAGCACAGCGGCACCGGGTGGTATTCGTGGGACCAGGCTGGAACGCACTTTATTGCTTTGGTGAACGTGTTCAACTTCGAAAAGATGGGATTGCTGGGAAGCGATCAGCTCAGTTGGCTCGAGCGCGATTTGCAGTCGCAGAAAAGCCAAACGCCGATCGTGGTCTTCGCGCACGTTCCGCTGTACGCGTTGTACGAAGCGTGGGGCTGGACGACGCAAGACGGCGCCAAGGCGCTTGCGATGTTGCAGCGCTTCGATCGCGTGACGGTGCTCAACGGGCACATTCACCAAGTCGTACACCACGAGGAGGGGAATATTCGCTTTGCCAGCGCCGATGCAACGGCGTATCCGCAGCCCGCGCCCGGCACGGCTGCCAAGCCCGGGCCCGTGACGCTGCCGCACGCGCAGTTGCTCAAAGCCATCGGATATCGCACCGTAACGTTGACGTCTTCCGGCGCCGGCGTTGCCGACAAGACGATGGGATAGCACCTGACGGCGAGCGTGCACGCGGATCCGGATCGGGATCTCGAGCGGGCGTTCATCGAGCGCGAGCAGTGGGCGCTCGAAGCGCTTTATGTTCGCCATGCGCGCACGTTTTACGCGGCGGCATTGGGCGTGCTGCAGGATCCGGACGAAGCGCAGGACTGCGTTCAAGAAGTGCTGTTGCGTTTGTTGCAGCGCCCGCACGCGTTCAGCCAGGGGCGCGGTTCGCTCAAAGCGTTCGTCACGGTGTGCATACGAAATGAAGCGATCGGACGGTATCGCGCCGCGCGGCGCAGACCGCAGCTCGAAGACCGCCTCGCAAAATATGTGGAAGACGAAACGTTCGAACCCTTCGATCACCTCGAGCACGCCCGGCTGGTCGGCGCCCTCAAAACGTTGCCCGAACCGCAGCGGCGCGTGACGATCCTGGCCTACTATCACCACATGACGCATCGCGAGATCGCGCAAGCGATCGGCGAGCCGATCGGCACGGTCAAGAGCCGGCTCTTCCACGCCCTGCGTCGCCTCGGGCAGGTGCTCGGAGGAACGCCGTCATGAACGAATCGCGCCACGTCGACGAACTCGTCGCTTCGTACGCCTTCGGAATTCTCGATCGCGCGGAGGCGATGCAAGTCGAAGAGCACGCCGCGTCGTGCAGCACGTGCCGTCAACTGTTGGGACAGGCGGAAGAAGCGGTAACGGCGATGGTCGATGCCGGCCCGCTGCATATCGCAAAACCCGTTCGTACACGCCGGTCATGGGCGCCGGCGGCGGCACTCGCAGCCTCCCTGCTTCTCGCGGCGGGCCTGGGCGCGCGAGTGCTGCAGCTCGACGGCGAACACTCGCAAGCAGCGGCGCAGCACGACGCGGCGGTCGTCGCGCTCGTCCACAGCCACTTCCAGCACGCCCCACTGGTCGCGCGCGCGGCGGGCGCACCGCCCGGTAAAGTGATCTTCGCCCGCGATCGGTACTGGGTGCTCGTCGTGCTCGACGCGCCGCCGGGCGATCTGACGATCGCAACGCTCGGGCCCGCTGGGACGCGCGTATTGGGGCGTCCCTCGGCCCAAGGCACGACGAGCGAATTCTTCTATCGCAGCGCCGCGCCGATCGACAACGTCGCCGTGATGCGCGGCGCGCAACTCATCGAATCGGCGCGAATCTAGCGGTTAGATCGGCGCTTCGAACCTGCCGATCTGATTTGCAGTCGTTTCGCTGAACCACACGCCCGAGTGCGGACCGCAATTCGGGTAGCAGTACGTGATGTAGCCGGCGCCCGCGTTTGCCGTCGGAATGTTCCATTCACGGAAACCGCCCGACGTCGTGAGGCGTCCGATCTTGTTCGCATTCGTCTCGGTGAACCACAGCGCGCCGTCCGCACCGCCGGTGATCCACGCCGCGCCCGCGTTGGCTGTGGGCACCGTAAACTGCTTGATCGTTCCCGCCGGCGTCATGCGCGCGATTTTGTTGATCCCGGGCTCTGCGATCCACAGGTTGTGATCGGGTCCGGAAGCGATTCCGTTCGGCGCGCTGCCGTGCGGCAATTTAAAAACGTGCGCGATGGAACCCGAGGTCGAAACGACGTACACGTGCGAATCGTCGTTCGGCGGCGGCGGCGGATAGTACAAGGAATACGACGCGGTCACGTACAGATAACCGAGCGGTCCGGGCGTGAGCTGATTGGCGTCGAAGTTCGTGAGCGTAACAGTGACGCCGCCCCCGCCCGCGGTCGTAATGCTGCGCAGGAAGCCGTCCGGCGTTTCGGTGCACACTTGGACGCAATCCGGGAACCACAAATTCCCATCCGGTCCCAGCACGAGCGTGCCCATCTGCTCGTCGCTGCCGACTTGGTTGCTGCCCACCTGACTAATGGTTCCCGAGCTGGTCGAATAGTCGAGGTATTCGGGGTTTTCGCCTTGCCCGTACGGATTGAGCATGACGAAATACATCAGGTTGTTGGTCGTGACCGGATTCGTTACCGCGGTTAAAGGAGAGGGCTGCGAAAACGTCGCGACGCTGCCGTTTGATTCCGTGAAGCGGTACATGTTGTAGCCGTTTGCGTACAATCCGCCCACGTTGGAATCGAACCACAGCGTCCCGTTCGGCCCCTTGGTGAAGACGGCCGGATTTGCGCCCGGCGGCATCGGATATTCGGTGAAGGTTCCGCCGCCCGGAACCTGCGCGGTGCGTGCTTGCTGCACGAGGCCGCCGTTTAGCGCTGGCACGTGCGCGGGGCCGGCGGTGCAGCCGTTCAGAGCGCCGGCGGCCAGAAGGAGAAGTGTAGCGAGGGAGTGCTTGGACATGAGCTCAACCTCCAGCGCTTCCAAGCGTAGCACTCGGCAACGCCGCCAGCAAGAGAGCCGCGGCGCGCTGCACGTTAGCGAGCCGCGAGCTATTCGAAGGTGAAGAGTTCGTTGAGCGACGTGATGTCGAACAGCTTGCGCAGACGCGGCTGCAGGTTCAGGAGCGCGATACCGCCCCCGGTTGCCTGCACGCGCTTGTATGCGCGAACCAGTGCCGACAGTCCGGTCGAGTCGATATAGTCGACGCCGCTAAAGTCGACGGAGCACGCACCCGACTGCAGCGGGAGCAGCTCGGCGTCCAGCTCGTTTACGTTGGAAATATCGTACTCTTTGCGCTGTAAACGCACGGAGGCATCGAATCGCTCGGTCACTTACGTTCATTACGGTACGGGCGTCCCTCAATCCCACTTCAGAATAGTGGTCCTCGCGCACTGCTTAATCTTCCGCGATGCGGGTACTTCAAGATGGCCATGCTGAATGAACGCGCCGACGACGTGTGGGAGCGTGTCAAGCAAACCGCCTCCAGATATGCGAGTATGGACCGGCCGCTGCCCGGGGAAGAAGAGTGCGCTGAAGAGATCGAGCGTATTCTGCGCTCGGTCTACGGCCCTGACCGCATCCCGCAAGAGGCTTTCGACTTCTACGTTTCCGAGCTGTGCGCGATGATCGAGGACGAGCGGCGGAACTCGGCCGTCTCCTCCTGAGGCCCGAGGGCTACACCTCGTAGAAGGTCTTGCCGTGGAACGGGCTTTCCTCGTCGAACGGCACGAGCCGATCGAGCCATCCGCCCTCCCACACCCGGACGGCGACGATCCGTGTCCCGGGCGGAACGCGCGCGTGGACCCGCGTCGCAAACGCTTCGCCGGGGCCAAGCTCGGCGTCTAGAGGGGTATCGCCGGGCCGGACGGTTGCCTCAAACCACCGGCGCCGATCGTCGATCAAGAAGACGCGCGGTCCGGACCCGTGCTGGCTGACGCGCTTGGCGTCGCTGAAGACGCGCAGGTCCGCGGTGGCGGTGCCCTCGGCGGCGGGTGCCGGAGCTTGGTGAACGCCGGTTACGGAGACGCACCAATCATCGAAGCACAGTGACGTGCCCAGCGGAACGCGCCGTTCGCTGCTCGTCGCGCTCCCTGTCAGCAGCAGTACGCCGTACACGGCGAGTGCGCACGTGAGCGGAAGGCCTGCGCGCCAATACGGGACCCCTCGAGCGACGCCGTAGATGAACCACCCCGC
>DASRDE010000291.1:0-2267 GCA_035652755.1 Vulcanimicrobiaceae bacterium
GGTTTTCGTTCGCGCAGGAAGGTCCCGTGCGGCGCATCGGCAGCATCACGCTGCATTCCGCGCATTCGACGTTCGACGCACGCATAGACGCATCGAACGACGACTTGGTCTGCCTGACCGTCGAGGGCGCCAACGCGCGGCCGCACCGGTGCCTGCCGCTGCACGATCTCGACATGGTCTCCCTGATCGAGCGCGCGATTTTCGAACCGCTGCAAGGGCAGCTGTTCGCGGAAACCTTTACCTCGGTGCGCCGGCTGCTGGAACACACGGCGTGACGGGTCTTCCGCGGGTGCTCGTGCTCGAGACGCCCGAGGAGCTGGCGCAAGCGGTTGCCGATGCGTTCGTCGCGGATGCTGCCGACGCGATCGCGGCGCGAGGGGCGTTCTTCGTCGCGCTGGCCGGGGGAACGACGCCGCGCGCGGCTTATGCACTGCTCGCGCAGGAGCCCCGCGCATCGAAGGTCGATTGGGCGCACGTCCTGGTGTACTTCAGCGACGAGCGCTGCGTGCCGCCGGGCGACGAGCAGTCGAATTACCACATGGCGGCGCAGGCGCTGCTCGAGCGCGTTCCGCTTCCCGAACGCAACGTTCACCGGATGCGGGGCGAAATCGAAGCGGTGCAAGCGGCGCGCGAGTATGCCGCGCTGCTGACCGAAACGATGGGCGATCGGCCGCGGTTCGATCTGCTCATGCTGGGGATGGGGACCGACGGCCATACGGCCTCGCTCTTTCCCGGCTCGGATCCTCTCGCGGAGGACGACCGCCTCGTGCGCGCCCCGTACGTCGAAAAGATGGGCGGCCACCGCATCACGTTCACGCCGCGCGTCATCAACAACGCGCGCCACGTGCTCATCGCGACCGAGGGTTTGACCAAGGCGCCGGCGCTGTACGCCGTGCTGCGCGGCCCGTTCGAGCCGCAGGTCCACCCGATTCAAATCGTGGCGCCCTCGGATGGGCAGCTCACGTGGATGGTCGACCGGGCAGCCGCGGCCGAACTCGCGCCGAACTAGGGCGCATGCGCAGGTCGACGTTCGCCGAAGCAGCCGTCGGAGAAGGGGCGGCCGCGCTCAATCGCGCCTTCGAAGACTACCCCGTTCCGCTGACCTTCAGCTCCGAACAACTCCATCTGCACATGTCGTACAACGACGTGGCCGCATCGCTTTCGCCGCTGTGGTACGAGGACGACGGATCGTTCCTGGCCGCAGCGCTGCTGGCCATCCGCGGAAAGCGCGGGTGGATCGGCGGTTTCGGGGTCGCGCCTTCGCGCAGAGGACGCGGCGTGGCAATCCAACTGCTCGAGGAGCTCGTGAGCACCGCGCGTTCTCGCGGCCTGGAAAGCATCGCGCTGGAAGTCCTGGCGGAGAACGCGCCGGCGATCGCGGTCTATCAACGAGGCGGATTCACCGTCGCGCGGCGGCTCTATTCGTTCGAGACGCAGATGGAGGAGCCGCCGGCGTCTTTAGGCTTCGTGGCAGTCGCGCCGCAATCGCTCATCGACGAGCCCGACGACGTGCGCCAGTGCTGGCAGCGCGAACGAACGACGCTGCGCAACGGCGCCGTTTCGACCGGCGTGGCCGACAGCCGCGGAAACTTCGCGCTCTTCCGATTCAATGCCGAGCTCGCGCAAGTCTTAAAAATCCGCGCCGCCGGTCCGGAAGAGCTTACGCTCTTGGCTCACGCAGTCGCCGGCGGACGGCCGTTCCAGACCGTGCTCATCCTGAACGAACCCGAGGAAAGCCCTATCGCCCGCTATGCGCGCGAAGCCGGCTGGAACGAATCGTTCGTTCAATACGAGATGCTGCTGCAGTTGTAGCGTTACGTCTTGACTTTAAAGACCGTACCTATCCCATGGCCGCCCCAGTACGTCGTCCCGTACACAGCCTGCCCTGACGGATCCAAGAGCAAGCCGCCTCGAGGAAACTGACCGTCGCTCGGAGATCCCGCAAAAGTGTGCAGCGTAGTATAGACGAACCCGTTGGGGCCGGGCGTCAATTTAAAGACGCCGCCGTTGCTGGTATTTAAGTCCACGCCATTTTGAGCCGTCGTTCCGTACAGCGCTCCGTTTCGATCGATGACCAGCTGCGCGTCGGGCCACCACAGACCGCTTCGAGAAAAACTGTGCAGCAGATTGAAACGCCGCATGACGGGATCGAACGAGAACACCGTGCCGCAGCCGCCGTCCACGCACGCGCTGCCGCCGCTCAAACCGCCTACGCCGTACAACGTTCCGTTGCGATCCTCGGCAAGGCCGTGGGGAAATGCGCCGTC
>DASRDE010000292.1:0-4462 GCA_035652755.1 Vulcanimicrobiaceae bacterium
ACCCCCTGCAGTCCAATGACCGGCGCAACGGTCTTAAAGGTTGGCCCCGGATCCACCATGTGCCGCCCGCTGTTGGTGAACAAATTGATCATCCAAACATTCGGCTCGGCAACGACGATCAGCTCGTGGATGCCGTTCTGCCGGTCCAGTCCTTCTTCGACGCGAAGTTTGTCTTCACCGACGCGGTAAAACGTTTTAGGCTGCGCGCCATACGTCCCCGCGACCACACCGGGCGTGACGTCGCGAAGCACGATGTGAACGAGTTTTGGCGGAGCGCACGTTGCGGCATGTGCTGAAGTCGCTGCTGCAAGGATGACAGTCATTAGTGCGGCAATGCGGAAGAATCGCAAAGTAATAACTCCTTAGCGATGAAGTGGTAACGTCGCTTTAACTCTAGCGGCTCGATCCCCCTTTTCGCGGCGCGTAACCGTCGTAATCAGTACGAACCTTCAAGCGCGCGAACGGCACCGGATCCGTCGGAGGTTCGTCGCCGCCGATTTCGCGCTGCATCCAAAGTGTGTCGTGCCACCGGCCGAATTTCCACCCGATGCGCCGATAGATCCCGATTGGAACGAAACCCATCGCCCGGTGCAGCCCTTCGCTCCCCGCATTCGGGTACGTCAATCCGGCGCACACGCGGCGGAATCCCTGACGTGCCAGTATCGCAAAGAGCTCGCGGTAGAGCGCTGTCCCAATCCTGCGCCGGTGCAGCGCAGGGTCGACGTACACCGATACATCCACTGCCCAACGATACGCCGCGCGTTCCCTATGCCGCTGCGCGTACGCATATCCGGCAACGCGTCCGTTTAGGCTGGCCACCAGCCACGGTGTAAACTCCAATGTGCGAACGATGCGCTCGCGCATCTCGGCTTCGCTCGGCGCCCGTTCTTCGAGCGAAACGACGGTGTCCGAAACATACTGCGCGTAAATGCTTGCAATTTCGCGCGCGTCTTCGGGCCGTGCAACGCGAATCTCGGGACCGGCGCTGTGCGCAAAATCCGCGGCCGATTCTGTCCGGCTGCCCCGCTCCATTTGCCGCGATAAATTCCAGCAACCAAGTGCGCGCGCCTGTATGAAGAAGGTGCCCGCCAAAGCCGCGCCGCCCGCGTATCTGCCGCCGGAAGGTCACACGCCAGCGCCACGAGTATCGTATGCTCCCGCGCATGGCACATGAACCGACCAACGGCCAAATCCTCGAAGCGCTGATCGATTTTCGCGACGGTGTTGCAGCCAAGCTCGAACAGCACGACCGCCGCTTTGACGCAATGGACCGCCGCTTCGACGGAGTGGATATACGTCTCGATAAGATCGAACGCCGCATGGGCCGTTTAGAAACGCGTCTCGAGAACCTCGAAAGCCGGCTGCCCGCCTAGCAATGCGCCGCCCGAAACGAGTTTAAAAGCAGCGCAAGACTGCGCGCGCGTGGCTGCCGCCGTTGGGGCGCGGCGCCACTTGAAAATCCCGCGTGAGTTTGGTGACGATGAATAGTCCGCGGCCCGCTTCGCTTAGAAGCGTGTCGGGGAGCTTGGGCGCGTGGTGAAAGCCGGGTCCGCCGTCGAGCACGTGCAGCACGGGGCTCTCGCCGGCCCAATCGAGCGTAATGTCCGCCCATCGCGGCGCAAAGCGAACCACGTTGCCGATCAATTCCGAAAACACCAGTTCGGCCGTTACCTTCGCCTCGCCGGTGACGCCGCCGCGTTCGAGTTGCGCCATAACCTCTTTGCGAACGGTTTCGGCCATTTCGCTGTCGTTCACGTCGAACGACCAATGCGATAGGCGCGCCGCGTGCTCCATATGCGCGACGGTCATCACCGCGACGTCGTCGCGCGCACCTTCGGTCAAAACCGAATCGTGAATCGCAAGCGAAACGTTCGGCGCCCCAAGCACTTCCTCGTCGGTTAGCGCTTCGCGCAGCCGGCGCTCGCCGTCGAATAAGTCGCGCGTCGCTTCGGTTAACCCGTCGGTATACAGCACCAGCATCGTGCCCACAGGCATCGGTACCTCATGCACGGTGCGTTCGAGTTTGAACGGCAAGCCCAGCGGCGCGCCCTCCGCCGCCAATTCCGTAATCGTGCCGTCCGCGCTTCGCATCAGCGGCCGCGGATGGCCGGCGCTCGCGTAGGTCAGCGATGCGGTTACCCGATCGAAAACGCCGACGAACGCCGTCACCAAACCCTTCGGATCTTCCGCCTGCAGCGCGCGGTCCGCTGCGTCGAGCATCATCGACGGATCGTCGTGTATTTGCGCCACGCCTCGCAGCACTTGCCGCACGTTGGCCATCGCCACCGCCGCATCCAACCCCGAGCCGCACACGTCGCCAATCGAAACCATCACGCGACCGTCGTTGAGCTGCAGCGCGTCGTACCAATCGCCGCCCACCTGCGATTCGTCGATGCCCGGCCGGTAAAACGAGCTAAACGTCAAGCCCTCAACCTGCGGCAGCGCGCGCGGCAACGCCGCTCTTTGAAAGCGCTGCGCAACGCGCCGCTCTTGTTGATACGCGTGCGAAACCTCGCGCAATTGCTGCGAAAGTTTGCGCGCGCGCAGCAGCGCCTCCACGCGCGCCCGCATTTCAACGCGCGAAAGCGGACGCAGCGCCACGTCGTCGACGATCGACCACAATTCTTGCGTCATGCGCGTCACCGAGACGCGATCGCTCAGCAAAAGCACCGGCAGCATCACCGGCGCCATCACGGTGCGCTCGAACGTCAGGCGTTCTTGATGCTCTTTGAGCGACGAGCCGTCCAAAATCACCATGTCGATCTCGGGCGGCGCGTCCGAATCCGGGTCGCCGAAACCGAACACCACCTGATACGTGGGAGTCAGAACTTCGGCCAAGATGTGGCGATTCTCGCGGTTGGAAAGCAGAACGAGGATGCGCGCCACGAGTTACGCCGGGGTCAGTGCGGCCAGGCTGCCGAACAGACCGTTGAAATCGGCGATGGGGTCGCCCACCACGATGCCCTCCGGCGTGAGCTCGAACATGCGGATGGTGCGTTCAAAATCGCTCAGACGCTTTTTCAAAACGCCGGCGACGCGCCCGATCTCGGCGCGCGAGCCCATGCGCTTTTCGATGTATCGCAAGAACACCACGTTGTCGGCCAAATAGCTCAAGCCCACTTCGGTAATCCGGAAGTCCGTGACGTTGAGCACTTCGTTCACCAAGATCACCGTCACGCCCACGTTCTGCAGGTAGCGGCACACCGCGTGCAGGCGTTCGGTCAAGTCGTCGCCGCGCAGCGAGAGTTTATAACCGCTGATGCTGTCGATCATCACGATGCGCGTACCGTACTCTTCCACGTCGCGCCGCACCATGTTCGCAAATTCGTCGGGCGAAAATTGCAGCGCCTCGATGCCCACAACGGAAAGCATGCCTCGGTCGATCATCTCGCCGACCCGCGTTCCAACAGCCTCGCAACGCTGCAGCAGCGTGCTGCGGGGCTCGTCGAACGTATACGCCGCACTTCTCTCGCCGCGACGCGCCGCTTCTTTGACGAACTGCATGCCGACCGTCGTTTTCCCGATGCCGCTGGGCCCGGTAATCAACGTAATCGTTCCGCGCTCCAGGCCGCCCATCGTCAGCGCATCCAAGCCCTCAAGGCCCCACGGCAGCAGTTGCGGCGCATAATCTTTTCCGTGCTGGCGCGGCACGAGTCTTGGATACACGACGGCGCCGCGATCGGTCAGGCGCAGCGTATGGCACCCTTCCTCGTAGTCGGTGCCGCGCATTTTCGTAACTTTGAGCGTGCGCCACGCGCTGCTGGGGTCCAGTTCGATAACGCCGTCGCTCAAAAATCGCAAATCGTCGTCCGGCGCTTCCAAGCTGGCTTCCGACGTCAGCATCACGCAGGAGCCGTTGTTCAGCAGATAGCGCAGAAACGAAAGCGTCTGACGCCGAAAGTCGGGACCGTCTTTGGCCAAATACCGCAGCGCCGTCATCGAATCGATGAAGACGCGCTCGGGTTTTACTCGCTCGACCGCTTCGATAATACTGCGCGTGGTCGGTTCGAGCTCGACTTCGGCGGCCGAGAAGATGTCGTAGCTCTGGATTTTCTCGAACAGTTCGGAAGACGGACTCAGATCGCAGAAGTGCACGCCCTCGGTTTTAAAGCCCGATTGCACAGCGTTCACGCGCAACTCGCGCTCGGGCTCTCCGAACGTCACGAACAGCGCACGCTCGCCCGCAGCGACGCCCGCGGTCAAGTAATGCCAACCGAGCGTCGTCTTGCCGCCGCCCGGCGGCCCGGTCAGCAGGTAAGTTCTGCACGGGATCAGCCCGCCGTGCAGCACCTCGTCGAAGCCCGCTACACCCGTGGAGATGCGGCGCGATTTGGCGCCGTTGCTGCTCACCACTCGTGCCCTCCCTCGCTGTTCTTAATCAAACCTGGCATGCTACTGCATACTCCCCGCCCGGCCGCTTTTATAAAACTGCCCTATGTCATCCTGAGCGGAGCTACGCCGC